>CALGGT010000107.1 GCA_937915825.1 uncultured Eubacterium sp. | reverse complement strand
TTCTACATACTCTGTTTCATCCAGATCCTCGTCATCTTCGTCAACGGAAAATAAATCCTCCTCGCTCTCGTCGTCCTCTGTTTTATTATCCGCCACAGTTATAGACTTTATACTATTCGCCCCTTTTATGGTTTCCGCATGATTATCTGCCTCTTTTGAGCTTTCCGCTTTTACTTCTTGTTGACATCCAAACCTCATAGGGCTCAATCCATTCAAACATAACGCAACGACCAATAAAAACACTACTCTCATTTTATTTATTCTACGCATAACTTATCGCTACTCCTTTTCTTATTATAATATTTATTATATACTATAACATGTGGATATAAAAAAAGTCAAGTCCTTGATCCACGCAATAATGCTTCACTTAGATCCAACCAATATAAAAACAAACCATATAAAAACAAGCCATATAAGAACATCGTTGTTCCTATATGGCTTGTTTTTTACTCTTCGATCAAGGAATATCTTTTATAGACTGTCACTTGAAGATTGCCACATAAAGATTATCTCTTAAAGATTATCCCTTAAAGATTATCACTTAAAAAGTTCATTAATTTCCTGTAGCAATAAAGGGTGCGATCGCCCCTGCCAGAGCATTGGCCGGCATGGTTTGCAACCAAACTTTACCGGGTCCGGTAACTTTTGTATTGAAGAGGCCTTCGCCTCCTAACAATGCATTTCCAACGCCGGAAACCGTCTCAATATCTAAGGAAACCGTTTCTTCCATTGCCGCCACATATCCGGTATCCACCAACATCGATTCGCCGGCCGCCAATTCATAGGTATACACCGCTCCGTTGATCTCTAAAAATACCATTCCGGCTCCGGAGAATTTTTGCATGATAAATCCTTCTCCGCCGAAAAATCCAGCACCTATTTTTTTCTGGAAGAAAATGTCTATCTGCACGCCCGGCGTATTGGCCAAATATGCAGATTTCTGAGCAACAATCGATCTTTGCGACGTATCAAAGCATAAAATATCTCCCGGAAAAGTAGATGCAAATGCGATCTCTCCCGGTGCTCCTTCCGCCGTATAAGTGTTTCTAAAAATCGACTCACCGGTTACTGCCGATTTGGCCATTTTTCCTAATGCCCCCAACACTCCACTACCTTTTTTGCCACCTAAACCAGTTTGCATTTTCATGGAAGGTGTCATCCAGGACATCGCTCCTCTTTGGCATTCCACGGCCTCGCCCGGTTCTAATTTGCAGATCACTACCGGCAAGGGTTGATTCACTACTTCGTATTTCATATAGTACCTCCTCATCGTAAATAATTAAACTATCTCCATCTCAATTTTATCATAGGAAGATGCAAAAGTAAATCGACGTAATATCAAGTTCAAAAGATATTTTGATAAAAATCTATGGTTACGATTCACAGTCGATCTAGCATGGCATCGCTGGAAAGCTTGCTTTCAAGAGCGATGCTATGCTAGATCGGCTGTGAATCGTAACCATCTATGCCCAGGGATCAGCGCTTGCAGGCTTTCGGATATCCACTAACAAGAATTGCTCCCATAAAAACCATTGATCGCCTTTGCTTCTCATTTTCACCTGACGTTTGCTATCCGCTCCTCCGGAGGTTAACCACAAGGTCGCATACCCTTCCGATTGATACGTATACACGTTGCTTTCAATGGTAACGGTAAAGGGAACATCCGGCTTATAATCGTTTCCTGGAACCGCTCCTTTCCAATAGGAAAAAGGAACGTAGGTCTTTCCTTCCGAGAATCGATCCCGCAAAAACTGCTGTTCATAGGCACTTAACGTTTCCGGTCCCTTCAGGAAATTTAACATTTCTTTGCCAATTTCCGGTGCCGCGGCATAGGCACATAGGGCGCACACCGTTAAAGCCGCCGTTTTATAGGGTGAATCCAACGTTGCTTCCGGCAGGGCCTTCAGCTCGTCCAGTCTTTCCGGCAAGGATGCAAAGGTAAAAGTAAACGTTCCTTCCGGCTTTGCTGCCCCGTTCTTCCTCTCCCCTTCATTTCCCGTCATGTTCTGCAACCCATCAAAAATACTCATCTTTTAATCCTCCTTCTTAAGATTCAAACGCATATGTAAGTCCCAACTGTTTCCTTGCTTCATCCAGAATCCCCATGATCAACAACGTATCCTCATGGGTAACATAGGAGCTTTCTTTTTGTCCGGCCCGTATTTCCTCGGCAACAATCTGAAATTCGTTCCAATAGCCTCCCTCCGCCGTGATCTCCTTCTTCTCTCCCCGATCATTCACAAATTCCGCATGATCCGCGTAATGTAAATGCGGCACCACAAGTGACCCTTTTTCTCCCTTTAGGTTCAACCTCTGATCCACATCATCGTCCACGGAGATCAACGCGTGATATTGAACGTCATTGGGATAGTGGAAGATCATCTCTTCCGACCAGTCGATTCCATCGTGCACATCCCCCTGACAGGTGATCTTTTCCGGTTTCCCAAATAATTTATACAAATAATACGCCGCGTAAACTCCCATATCCAACATAGCTCCCCCCGCTGCGTTAGGATCCGTCACTCTGGCAGCGTAATCTTTGGCGTTGCTCCGACAGTCCACCAGGCATTCCTGAATTTCCCCGAATTCTCCTGCATCCAGCCATTTTTTTACCTGGCGGGCAATGGGAGAAAACCAGGTCCACATGGCCTCTGCCAGATACAACTCCTTCTTCTCAGCCAGGCGGATCACCTCCGTGGCTTCTTTCGAATTTACCGTAAAAGCCTTCTCGCACAATACAGGCTTTCCCAACTCCAACGCAAGCTTTGTATAAGCATAATGACTGCGGTGTGGCGTCACTACATAAACTCCCTCCACACCTTCTGTTAAAATTGCCTCTTCCGGCGTCTTACAAGCCTTTGCTCCAAATTTATCCGCAAATTCCTCCGCCTGTTCCATTCGTCTGGTATACGTCGACACGATCCCATGACGTCCAGGCTTTGTGATCTCCTCCGCTACAATATTCGCAAGCGTCCCGCACCCGATAAAACACCATTTAAATATCTCCTTCTCCATTTGATTTCTCCTTTTTCGATCCAGATCAGACAGGGAGTTTGAATAGTCGGATCGCATTTTGGGTTGTAACTTCTTCCACTTCCTCTACCTGTAACCCCTTTAATTCTGCAACATATTTCGCGATATAAGGGATGTTCAAGGGTGTATTTCGTTTCCCCGGTAATCCCACCGGCATTACATAAGGGGAATCGGTCTCAAGAAGAATGCGATCCAGGGGAATCTCCTTTACGATCTCTCTTAAGCCCTCATTTTCCTCATAGGTAACGGCGCCTCCGATTCCGATCAAATATCCCATTTGGATATACTGCTTCGCATCCTCGATCTCATTGCTTGTAAAACAATGAACTACGCCTTTCTCCGCTAAGGATAAGACATCCTGAAATTCAGCCAATACCTTCATCGCCGCTTTGTGGGCATCGACGTATTCGAGGCAGGCGTCCTCGCTCATTCCTTTCGTCTTCCGGATGTAGTTCACATTGGCGTTTCTTATATGGAGCACCAGGGGAAGTTCATACGCCCCGGCAAGTTCCATCTGTTTCCGAAACCATTTGTATTGCCTGCGGAGGGTAATCGCACCTTCTTCATCCAGTCCCCCCTGCGAAGAACGGGTAAGTCTGTGAAAATCAATCCCCGTCTCACCGATGGCAACCGTCCGCTTGTCCGGATTGTTGGAAAGCATATGGATCAATCCGGCTTGCCAGGCCTCATCGGCTGAATCGTCCACTCCTACCGTATTGGGATGGATCCCCTTTGCATAATAGATCCAATCATAGGATTTGAGAACATTCTCCATGGTTTCATTTGTTTCATAATCGATGGCCGGGTTGATGATCTTCTCCACACCCAGATTCTTAGTATCTTGTAATATTTCTTTTCGATTCGAGGAAAATCGCACATGGTCCATATGCGCATGGGTATCTATAAACATTTGCTTCCTCCCCTTTCTTTCCGCCTCCCATCGTGCTAAAAACAGCCGCACCGTTTCCGATGCGGCTGCACACTTCCTTATAAGCGGTTACTCACTTTAATTCGCGGCTTCTGAATAAAAAGTACCATTTTGGTCGATCAACAGATATCGAATATCATCAATCGTTACTACGGGATCGATCTGAAGATTCATACCATTTTCTATGTCACTTAATTTCAGTACAACCTTTTGTTTGTTTGATGCATCGACCGTTACATCCGTTACTTTCACCGTTGTTACACCATCTTGTTTGGTTACAACAAAGAAATCTGCTGTATCCTTATTCACAAGCTTCGCGTCAACCGGTTGTGAGAACGTAAATGTCAGAGTCTTGGCATCCAAATCCTCTGAAATTGTACCAGCATTCAATGTAAATACATCCGATGCATCCTTAAATTGAATGGTCGTTGTCTTCGTCGCGGATGTACCACTGTTTTTAATATAGGCAGAAATCGTATAGGTTAAGGCACTATCCGGACAATTAACCTCAATGAATCCCAGTCCATTCTCAATCGTTACAGGATTTGCAGGATCCGGCTCTACGATCATATTGGATCCATTGGAAATGGAATATACAACCTCGGTGGAAGGAACGCTGTTGCCTTCATCATCCAGAATCTGGAAATATACACGAGGCTTCAATGTATTATTGTAATTGTAGATTGCATTGTTGTTGATCAGCGTGAGATTGGCTCCGTTCACTTCCCAATTCACAGGAATCTCTAACTGGGCGAACGATGTTACATCTCCTGTACCTACACCGACTGCAGTTGTGCCATCTTCCAGAACAAATACAGGCTTTTTGCCAACCTCCACGCCAACAACCCCGGCGGTTAATTTGGCTGCGCCTGTCTTGGTATTGCTCCACTTACATACGCCGTTGCTAAGATGATTGAGTTCCGTATTGATCTCCGGATCATCCGCAGAAGCATCCATCGCGATCTCAATGTTTCGGATTTCCTCTATTTCTTCATCTACTTCGTCTTCACGGATGGCATTGTCATTGTCTCCATCAATTCCAACAACTCCACATACCTGCGTTCCAATGATCCATGTATCGGTAACCTTATAATTGCTTGTACGGGCGATCACCTTCGAATCGGAAGGTCTGGATGTATCATATTCCACTCCGTCTACAGAATCCTTATAGTATACACCCGGGCGTACCCATTTTAGGGTGATGAGATTATTATCCACGTAGTTTCCGTCCACGGATACCTGTACATTATATCGATTGGAATCGAGGAACAATTCCGGTAGAACCGAACCTTTTGCGGCGGTAAGCTCTAAGTAGGCAACACCGGCAGAATTTGTCTTCGGATCCTGCTTATCAATATTGATTCCACGATTGGCAGCGTCCTCTAATCCTTCCCACTCCGGTACAAAGTTGGGAACTACATTTCCATTCTCATCCGATACTTCTACTTTCACGGTAATCTTCTGACCGGCAAGGGCATAGAAGTCGGTGGGAATCTCAACTTCATTCGCAGGGATCGGGCTGAACTGAACTGCTGAATATACTTCGTAATGAACGCCCTTGTCTCCGCTGGGACCAAAATTAATGGTTGCCTTGATCTGAGCATGACCAACGATCTTGGAATCAACCATCAGACGATTCTCTTCATCCGTATTCTTAGAAATGGATAACGCGTTGGATGAACTGGTCGAGCCCATAAATGTATACTCATCGGTTCGCGTCGGACGTAACTCATTCTTGTTCCGCTCCGAACTAAGTTGGACCAGTCCATTCTGTAGGATGTAGTTGGCGATGGTCGGATGAACATAACAATTCACGATCGTATCCGATGTTCCCAACCACTCCGTAATGATCGCAGCCCCGACTGACGGGAAGGTGGGCAGGGAAACGGTATATCGGTTATTGGGTGTATAATCACTTCCCAGTAACTGGGATGCGTTGGTCAATTCCATAGATGCTGTGTAGTCCGTATTATCGATCTCCCATGTAACCGCATTGGAAATACGTTGAAGATCAAATGGCTTGATTTCCTGATTCTCCCACTTGCCCACAGCACGCGTAATGGTAAATCCGATGTTGTCATTTTCATTTACCTGACCTGCCGATTCCACGAAGATCTTAAGATCGATCATCTTCTCACCGACGGTCTGTTTGAAGATCTCCTGCGCAATCTGTACTGTATTTCCACCAGCGCCTGCCGTAATGGAAGTATCGCTGTTAATAAATTCCTGAATCAGATTGTCTCCATTCAGAAGGGGAATATTGGTATCGGCCCGATACGCTCTGACAACGATGCGTGTATATTCGGAAAGCTTTAATTTATCAAAATACAAGGTGAGATATTGAAGACCTGCCGGTACATTTCTCAATGTATAGGCACTTTCTTCGTTGGCATATACGGAATATTCCGAAACCGTATAATTCATGGTTTCTTCATAATTCGATGACTGTACTTTGCCAACCGTCGTAGGCAGGATTAACATAGGGGATGCATCCAGATAAACCGTATGATCTTTTTGATTGGTCGATACCTGTTGATCTACTACATATTCCTGTTGATAACCGTTCTTCTTATCAGTTGTATAGCCAACCGACATATCCGTTGAAGCGGCACTTCCGGTTCCCTCTAACGGCTGAAGTGAGGCATCATATAAGTTATCTACGGCGATTGCAGCGGAGGATTCATCCGTTTCTGCCAGAACCTGGGCAAAGGATAACGGAATCACCTCTTCATAGGAAGATCCGGAAGCAATTACCTTCACACGGAAACTTGCGTAAGCTCTCTCGTCAGCTGCATTGGCAGATACAGAAGAAAGAATCGGCTTCTTATCCTGATTGGCGTTATTCAGCGCAACGGTAAAGGTCGCAGTGCCGTCTTCTGCATCTGTCTTGGTAAATCCACTGTCACCGTCTAAGCTGGTTACATAATAATCCGTATATCCTGAAACCTCTTCCAGGGTAACCTGGATCTCCTCCCGGATGGGAGCGCCGTCCTTCAATACCGTGGCAGAAATTCTGGCGCCGGTTCCAACCAATACGGTATTATCAAATCCATCCAGCGCATTGGTAACCTTTAATTGGATTCCATTGACATTTTCTTTGGCATCCGATGTAACGGTTACCTTACATTCTGCTGTGAAATTCTTATCCGTGGTTGTTACGGTGATCGTCGCTTCTCCTTCTTTGATGGCACGAACCACACCGGTGGAACTAACGGTAGCGATGGAATCATCACTGGAAGACCACGTAACCGTACGAACGGTTGCATTCGCCGGTTCGATGGTTGCCGTTAACGTTGCTGTATTATTCTCTGTAAGCGTGATCTCATTGCGATCCAACGTTACGCCGGTAACAGCTACGGATGAAATCGTAACGGATACCTTGCCGATTTCCTTCCCATTCATCGTCGCTATGATCTCCGTTGTTCCAGCTGCGACACCTGTAACCGTGCCATCCTCCGTAACCACTGCTACTCCTGTATCCGAAGATTTCCACTTAACGCTTGCCGCATCGGCCGCATCTACATCCGCTGTAAGCTTGGTTGACGTACCTACGTTAATGGTAGGTGTGGAACCATCCGATGTGGTAGGCGTTGTAATCTTCACATTATTATACTTCTCTTCCGGGTTCGTTGCTGCTCCGGATTGCTTACGAACGGTAACGGCAATCTTGGCTTTCAGCTTCTTACCCTTCTTATTCTTTCCTTTTGTGACGATTTTGATCGTCGCTTTACCGGTTTTTTTCTTGGCTTTAATCTTTACTTTCTTGCCAACAACCTGAACCGTTACGATTTTCTTATTACTTGACTTGGCGGTAAATTTCTTATTCCCGCCTTTGATCGTTACCGGGATTTTCACTGACTTTTTCGGCTGAAGCGTAATCTTCTTCTTGACAGTAATCTTGGTAACCTTACCCGCAGCCTTTACGTTTATTGTATTGCTTCCTGTAAATACAGACGATAAAGCAAGTACAAATGCCAACGTAAATACGACCGCACATTTTAGGATTTTTTTCACATTACTCATCCTTTTTCATCCTCCTTAAATTTTTTCTGTCTCACCCAGATCATGGTTTTAAACATGCACTAATATTATAACAAAATATGTGCGTATCGTCAATGAAAACATAGGGTCAGAACGGTCTCAAAACATAAAAAGGTTGTACTTGTGGTTTGGTCTTAATTTATATATAATAATGTTAGATGTTATGAAAGAATCGAAGGTGATCCTATGACGCAACAAGAACGAAGGGACTATCTGATACACAGTCTGATCAACGAGAACCCGGATTTTTGCGGAATGAAAATTGAATCGGAAGATGAGGCGGCCCAAAACCAGCTTCGCGCCCTTATGAATGTAAGACCGGCAGCCCCTATTTCCGGGGAATTTGAAAAGGTGCAGGACGCCTATCTTCAGAAAGTAAATACAGAACGGGGGATCGTATCGCTGACGGATCTGGAAGCAATGGGAGACGGTCTCTATCTTTGGCAGGGAGATATTACCCGTCTTGCCGTGGATGGAATCGTAAACGCGGCAAACAGCGGCATGACCGGTTGCTATCAACCCTGTCACAACTGCATCGACAATTGCATTCACACCTATGCCGGCATACAGCTGCGGAATTACTGCCAGGATCTTATGAATAAGCAGGGACACGAGGAACCCACCGGTCAGGCTAAGATTACGCCGGGATTTAACCTCCCCTGTAAATATGTACTTCATACCGTGGGCCCCATCGTCCGAGGAGAACTAACCAACCAACATGAACGTCTTTTAGCCTCCTGCTATGAGTCCTGCTTAAAACTGGCGGAGGAGAACAAACTTAGAAGCCTTGCTTTTTGTTGTATTTCAACCGGCGTTTTTATGTTTCCCAATCAAAGGGCGGCTGAGATCGCGGTGGAGACAGTAAGAACGTATCGAAGAGATCACAACAGCGAAATGGAGGTGATTTTCAATGTTTGGAAGAAGATCGACTACGAAACCTACCGGAAGCAACTGGGATCATCTTCATAAACTTAAAAACGCCCTTCAAAACGCAGATGCAGTAGTGATCGGGGCAGGCGCGGGACTTTCCACCTCTGCCGGCTTTGTATATAACGGAGATCGGTTTCAGAAATATTTTTCTGAATATGAGAAGAAATACGGCTTTCACGATATGTATTCCGGTGGCTTCTATCCCTATGATACACCGGAGGAAATGTGGGCTTACTGGTCAAGATTTATCTTTGTAAACCGTTACATGGATGCCCCACTCCCTGTTTATGATCAACTTCTGGAACTGGTAAAGGATAAGGACTATTTTGTCCTAACCACCAACGTTGATCACTGCTTTCAGAAGGCCGGCTTTGATCAAAAACGGCTCTTCTACACCCAGGGAGATTACGGTCTTTTCCAGTGCAGTGAACCTTGTCAGAATGTTACCTACGATAATCAGGAGCGGATTCAGGCTATGGTAGAGCAACAGACGGATGGCAGGATTCCCACGGAGTTGATCCCTACGTGTCCCAACTGCGGCAAACCTTTAACGATGAACCTGCGTTCAGATAATCATTTTGTGGAAGATGAGGGCTGGCATCAGGCGGCAAACCGCTATGATCAGTTCTTGCAAACCAGGAAGGGGAAGATGCTGTTTCTTGAGCTGGGCGTGGGATACAATACTCCTGTTATTATCAAATATCCCTTTTGGCAGATGACGGAACAGAATCCGGAGGCGGTGTATGCCTGTGTCAATAATGGCGAGGCGGTCTGCCCTTACGGGATCCTGGACCGATCCATATGCATCGACGGGGATATCGGGAAGGTATTAGAGGATCTGAGATTGACAGATCTCAGCCGTTAACCATTGAATGTTAATTTTTAAAGGGAGGTACCTCTTTCCGGGGCACCTCCCTTCATGATCTAAGCATAGCAGATTTTACTCCCCATTTCCACGAACCAACGGTTGATCCTTATCTACTCAACCGCTGGTTGAGTCCCGTAAAATGCGCCTTTTCAGGCTCTGATGACAACGAAGGAGCGCCGTGGTGTATCAACCTCTTTCACCCTTGTCCATAATAGGCATTCTCTCCGTGTTTCCTTGAAAAATGCTTCTCTCTGATACAATCCGGGGCGCTGGCGGCATCTGGATTGATGAGCTCCGTGCGAAAGGCCATCTTAGCAACCTCTTCCAGAACCACCGCATTATGGACCGCCTCTCCGGCGTCCTTCCCCCACGTAAATGGTCCATGATTCACACAAAGCACCCCTGGGGTATACATGGGATTTATGCCTCGTTGTTCAAAGGTCTCAATGATCACAAGTCCTGTATTTTTCTCATAAGCTTTATCAATCTCTTCCGGTGTAAGCCCTCTTGTACAGGGGATTTCCCCATAGAAATAATCCGCGTGCGTCGTTCCATAAAGCGGAATATTTCTTCCAGCCTGTGCCCAGGAAGTCGCTTCCGGGGAGTGGGTATGAACAATCCCCCCGATCTCCGGATACTTTTTGTATAACTCAAGATGAGTCGGCGTGTCGGATGAAGGCCGGTAATCTCCCTCAATGATATTCCCGTTCAGATCCACTACAACCATGTCCGAAGGTTTCAGTTCTTCATAAGCCACGCCACTTGGTTTGATCACAAAACACCCGATTTCCCGGTTGATCCCGCTGACATTCCCCCATGTATACGTAACAAGCCCCCTCTTCGGGAGTTCTATATTCGCGTTGTAGACTTCTTCTTTTAATTGTTCTAACATACGGATCCCTTATTCTTCCTTTCTTTCAATCCTTATGATTCCGGTATATGATCGATGGCTGCCTGTTCCACGGGAAAGCCCTTCACATACCTTCTCATATATTCCTCAAATCCTTTGATATCCTCATCGGTGGGTTCTACCGTAGTCCCCGCTTCCTCCTTGAAGATCACGTGATTCAAATACCTGACAAGATTCCGGTCCCCGGCTGAATCTGTCTTTTCCTTCCAAGATGCATATAAGGCAAGTACCGCGATTCCCCACGCGCCCCCTTCTCCTGCTGTTTCCATGGTAGAGACCGGGGCCTGCATGGCCGCCGCCATGATCCGCTGTCCCACGTCCTTCGTTTTGAAAAATCCTCCATGTCCATACATCTTATCTATGGGAACATTTTCTTCCTTGAGAAGGATATCCAACCCGTATTTCAGTGCTCCCACCGCCGAATACAGCTGCAATCGCATAAAATTTGCAAAGTTAAATACCGAATTGGCCGTTCTTGCAAACAAAGGTCTTCCCTCTGAAAAACCGGTCACCGGCTCACCGGAAAAATAATTATATCCCACCAGTCCTCCACAATCCGGGCTCCCCTTTAACGCGCTTTCAAACATCGTAGTATAGATCTGATTCATATCAACTGAAACACCGGTTGCCTCCGCAAATTCCGAAAATACATTGGCCCACGCATTGATCTCCGAGGTACAGTTGTTGCAATGCACCATCGCCACATCATCCCCCACCGGTGTCGTAACAATATCGATTTCCTTATGAAGCTTCGCAAGAGGCTTTTCAAGAACGATCATAGCAAACACTGAAGTTCCGGCGGATACATTGCCCGTTCTTAAGGCAACGGAATTCGTAGCCGTCATTCCTGTTCCGGCATCCCCCTCCGGCGGACACACCGGAACGCCGGCTTGTATGGTCCCACTGGGATCTAAAAGTTTCGCCCCCTCTTCCGTAAGGGTTCCCGCAGGATCTCCTGCAACAAGAACCTTCGGAAGAACATCCCGAAGTCTCCATTCATACCCATCCGCGGCAATTAATTCATCGAAGCTATCTGCCATCTTTGCGTGGTAATCCTTTGTTTGACTGTCAATGGGAAACATCCCCGAAGCATCTCCAATGCCCAGGACTTTTTCCCCTGTCAGCTTCCAGTGAATATATCCGGCCAGAGTTGTGAGATAGTCAAGTTTCTTCAAATGTTCCTCCTGATTTAGCATCGCCTGATACAAATGAGCAATGCTCCATCTCTGGGGAATATTAAAATCGAACCGGTTGGTCAACCGATCCGCTGCTTCCTCTGTCATGGTATTTCTCCAGGTCCGGAACGGCACCAGAAGCTCTCCCTTCTGATCAAACGCCATGTATCCGTGCATCATAGCCGAAAACCCCATTGCCCCCACCTTAGAAAGGGGCAGGTTATAGGTTTGCGAAACATCTTGAATCAGCGCGGCAACGCTTCCCTGTACGCCACTCCATATATCATCCAAGCCATAGGTCCACACCCCCTTCTCATATCGGTTCTCCCATGTGTAACTTCCGGATGCAAGGGGCGTTCCGTCCTCACCTACCAAAACTGCCTTAATACGTGTCGATCCAAGTTCGATCCCCAGGGCAGTTTTTCCTTCTTGGATCCAATCCTTTTCGTTCATATCATCTCTCCTGTTCCATATTTTATCCCAATCGACGTTTTCTATACCGTCTTCGCGGCCCCTACTACCTCCGCTTTCCTACAGTCTCTGCCATCCCTACGACCTCCACGTTCCATACCTTCTTTTCCTCTTCTTCTCAATACAAATCTATTATAACACATTGGGATTAAAATAGGAGATTTTTTCATTTTTTCTCTTTTACATGACCTGACGATTCAAACCACCCTGTGTAAGATTAATCTTCCATATTGTATTCCCTCCCTGTGCCTGATACATTTGGTAAAAGGAAATGAGAAAATCAAGGATCATGGCTGTCGTAATACACAAACAGGCTATTTTCGTTAAACCATGTCGATTTGCATAAATCAAACGCATACCTGCCGGGAAAACATATTCCATAAACAAAAAAATGATCATCGTAAAACCAAGGGATGTGAAAACGGACACATATTTCCCGAAATGCAGCGGCAGCCATTCATAGTTCCAGTAATTAAATTTACACAAGCGCTCCATGATTGTTCCCAGAAGAAACTCTCCAAAACTAACAACCAGGAATGTCATAACAAAATACAGGGATTTTCCTCCCTCATGGACATTCCACTTTCCAAACATTACAACCTTCTGGGGCGTACCAAACAAAAAATATATCCCAATGACCACCATGCCATATCCAAGCAAAAAAGGAAGATGCATATTTCGATTATCGATAAATCCTTTTGTGATCGCCAACCATATATTTTCTAAAATAAAACCAAGAAATGAAATAAATATCCCCATGATACAGAGCGAATACATATCATAATCGTTATTCATGCTTACCTCTCCTTTCGCCTATCCTATTTCCTTTTGCATCGTGGAAAAAAATGTGTTATACTAACAAAGGTGTTACAGTTGTTACATCTTATCTCTGACGTAACAACCGTAACACCTATGTTCGGCTATGTCAATCGATTCTAACGCGTCTGTTACACTATCCGTAACATTTGTAACATCCATTTGCAATCATTTGCTTTATTTGTATCATCTATTTGCAGCCATTTGCTTTTATGAGCTTTTATAAAGGAGACAGGAGAAAAATGAGGGTTAATAAGACGCTGTCCTTACAGCATATGTCCAATAATGAGGCAAATCAGATCACAAGGGAAGCCCTTCAAACCGCGCTTTTATATCTGATGAACACAAAAAAAATGGAGGATATCTCCATCTCAGAGCTTGTCAGAAAGGCAGGAGTATCCCGCCAGGCATTTTATAGAAATTATACGTCAAAGGAAGATATCATTATCGAGATTGAGGCGAATATCCTCACCTCTTTCACCGAATCGATCAACAACCCTAAATACGAGAACAATCCGCGTCTATGGTTCCTAGATCTGTTCCGCTTTATCAAAGAAAATCCGGATCTTGTTAAGATTCTTAAAAACGCAAACCTAACCAATGTATTGTTCTCCAAAACCCCTTATCAAATCGAGGATTTTATTGATATTGATTCTGAGAAACAGCACTATTACTTAATCGGTAACCTTAGCGCGATCACAGCCATTAGCATGGAGTGGTTTTCCACTGGTATGAAGGAGGATTGTGAATATATGGCGGATCTATGTATGAAGTACCATCTGTAATCCTGATCCCTCTCGATCACCCCCGATCCGCCTGATCCATATCTGAAAAAATCCGGCAACTCCTTATAATCCGTAATGACATACCATTTCCCCGATACCTGCGTATACTTATTCCCATCCCCGATGTCCATATAGACAAAACGCAAAGGACACTCCAAAGACCACTCCGTATATATTTGCTAAAACCACTTCTCTTTTTCTTCATTATTCTTCTATCCCAACATTTAATCATCATCTTTTCTTCGGATATCGATTACATCATTTTGAGACGCAGGTGATAACTCCTCGCTAGATCCATGACTTACCGGGATACGATCTACTATATCATTTTGAGAGACGGGCGACGACTCCCCTACTTCCGCTAGCTTACTTGCTTCTATAATTCTATCTTTTTCTATAAATTTATCATTTAACCTACCTATGCAAATATCACTTGATTCTACAACTATTAACAACAAAATCATAAGGATACTTAAATGGTAATTTATAGCTGCGGATGCTCCATAATCACACATAATAATAAGGAATGCAAGGAGATATAGATAATCCTTAAATTCATGTTTTTTTTCATTCAAGAACAATAAGATCGCTGGAATAAGGTACAAGATACAATAGTACCCTGAATGGGAGGGTAATACGACAAGTACAACGCATGCACAAAGCACCTTTTTCCATTTCTTTTCATAAAATATTGCTGTTGCCAAAAGAAAAATACTTAATATTTTTGTAAGAACATCGCATATAATTGAATTTACCTTATTACCTGCTCCAAAGCCATAATTTATGAGACTCGCATATAGTGTACAACCGGATTCACTTGTATAATATTCCAGATTACTCTTCATATTTCGTATCATCAATGCAATGTTATCAAAACCACCCTTAAAAAACAAAAACGGTAATAGGAAAATAACCACACCATATATCACAGTTCGAACTGCTTCTTTCCATTGTTTATTATACAACAGCAATACTCCCAACAACGCAGGTGTCATTTTTAATGAAGCTGCTATTGCAAGAGAAATAAGTGCCAGCTCCTTCAAAATTTTATTATCACTATCATAGTACAATATAAAAATCAAAACAAAAAGTAATGTCATAATTATCGTATTGCCACGTTCAATCGAATACAACATAGGCTGTGAAACAACAATCGCAGTTGAAATCAGTACTTTAATGATTCCTTTTCCATCTTTGATATAGTTTCTAACAATTTCATATAACAGTACCATTAATACTAAAAAACAAATCAAATCCCGGTGCTTCAGCACCGTTCGCAAATATTAGCGATAACCACACAATAAAAGATATTAATACTGTTACGCTGAAAATGATAATAAATATGTTTTTGTTCAAAAATTTCTTGTAGTTCATTCAGTTAATCTCCTTCTATATGCAATACATGTATCCTTTAATCAAAGTAAATAATTGCGCAATCAAATTTGACAAATCTTTTTCGTATCGCTTCCTCTGTCAAGAGGAGGCGATACCCACTATATTATATAGTATAGCGACCTTTGCTTCCCCTTGACAGGGGAAGCAATACTGCTAAACTATAGTTTAGCACTCTTCGCATTTTACTTAATTTGCCCTACGACAGACGCCCTCGTTCCACTTCGTAGCAAGAGTTTCTCGCGCCTTGGAATATCATTTATTCCTTTCAAATTATTAAAAACGTGGGTTGGGGTTGTATTTTTCATCCGTTCGGATATAATAAACATATACGGAACCTACATACATGATTTACAGGAGGGTGATCATGATCATTTTAAATACAAAAATCCACCGAAAACTTATGTCTCTTTGTCTGATCCTAATTGGGGGAATTATGACACTATCACTGAGCGGCTGCCGTATGCAAAAAAATGCAACAGGAACTGAAACCAATGATGTCACAAGCTACGATGAATTATCCGAGGGGGACGCAGCACCGGATTTTACGGCGGAACTTGTGGATGGCAGTAAATTTACTCTTTCAGAAAATTCCGGGAAGGTGATTTTGCTTAATTTCTGGGCAACCTGGTGCGGACCTTGTGTGGAGGAAATGCCAGCCTTTACAAAGCTTTACCAGGAATATGGCAATCAGGTAAAAATCCTCTGCATCAATTGTGTGGAGCCGAAAGATACCGTCGATGACTTTGTTCAAAAAAATAGCTATACATTCCCCATCGCTTACGACGAGAACGGGACCATCAACCGACGTTATCCCACCCAGGGAATCCCCTATACTCTTGTCATTGGAAAGGATGGAACGATCCGGAATATTTTCCTTGGTTCTTCTGGAATGGAACAACAATATCAGACCTACAAAGATTCCATCCGTGCTGCACTTACCAAGTAAATTCTTGCAGAGATATAGACCGAGACCAAGATGACGATAGAACCATCGATCGACAAATACTGGCATAGACATAGATACAGATATTGATAAAGATAAGGATGATTTTATGAAAGAAACATCGGAAACGAAAGAGAATGAACCTGCGAATGTGAATGAAAACAAGAATAAAAACAAATCTTTATTGGCCCTGCGACTGATCCTCCTATCCGCAGCACTTGGTCTTATGATTTTTGGCCTCAGCCAGGGAAATGAGCGAGAAGTCATGAATCGGGCAATCCGTATATGCTATGAATGCATTGGAATCGGGTAATACCCCATAAAACCGAAAGGATTTTTTTATGAATATGGGAGAAAAAAAGCGCAGACTTACACAGGTGATCTGCGCGGTTTTGTACAACTGCAATTTCACAGGTTTTGTAAATGGAAAGATCTACCAGGGGAAACTTAAGGGTGGGTGCGTCCCGGGTCTTAACTGCTATTCGTGCCCGGGCGCTGTGGGAGCATGCCCGCTGGGCAGCCTCCAATCGGCACTTGCATCGGAGAAACATAAATTTCATTACTATGTGCTTGGTCTTTTGCTGTTATTTGGAATTCTATTTGGACGGGTAATCTGTGGATTCTTATGTCCCTTCGGACTTTTCCAGGAGCTCCTCTATCTGCTGCCAACGAAAAAAATAAAAAAAGGAACCTGGGGTCGGGTTCTTTCGTATCTGAAATATGTAATCCTATTCCTGTTTGTTCTAGCAGTTCCTTTATTAACGGCAATCCCCGGTTTTTGTAAATATATCTGTCCCGCTGGAACCCTCGAAGGAGGACTTCCCTTAGTCCTTATGCAGGAGCCGTTGAGAGAACTTGCCGGTATTCTCTTTTCGTGGAAGGTCGGGTTACTGATCGTTATTTTCATCTTGTCAATTTTTATATTTCGATTTTTTTGCCGCTTCCTATGCCCGTTGGGTGCTATTTATTCCCTGTTTCATAAGGTGTCTTTGTGCGGGATCAAAGTAGAGGAATCTAAATGTGTGGATTGTAACCGGTGCGTTCAAATATGTAAGATGGATATTCAGAAAGCTGGCGACCGGGAATGTGTTCATTGCGGCGATTGCGTAGGGCATTGTCCCACCTGCGCAATCTCATACAAAAAGCCGGAATTTATCAAGAGAAAGACTCACGCGGATCGATCATAAATCGTAAGAATGGATGAAAAATGGAGGAACGAATATGATTCATATCAAACATTTTGTAAAAAAGAATGGGTTACTTGGCACGACCGCATGGATCACGCTGGGAGCTATGTTAGGAACGTTGGCCGGAACATTTCTTAATCCTGTGGAGGTCTCCGGAAAAGATCACAACGTAAGAACCCTTGAGAGTATCCACGCGGTCAGCTATGTGGAGACAACCGACGATGTGATAAATCCCGGCAGAGGATTCTATCGCCCTAAGACTACCCATTTTACCGTATCCGATAATACGCCGGATCCGTATACAACGGATCTTTATCACATGCGTCTGGATATATCCCAGTTTGCGGCGGCTTATAACGAGGAAGGCGTGGATAAGGAGTTGTCCGAGGATATGCTGAATACTCTGGATGCCACGTTTACAAATCTTGAAGAGCATCATAGCAGTGCCATCGTCCGGTTTGCATACGACCCGTGGTTTGGCGGTGCCGATACAATCCATGAACCATCCATCGAAATGATCAACCGCCACCAGGAGCAATTAGGTCCGGTTCTTTCCAAGCACGCGAACTGCATTGTTTCCGTGGAACTGGGTCTTTTCGGCAAATGGGGCGAGATGCACAGTGGCGATCAATGCAGCCAGGAAAACTTCAATAAAGCGATTGATAAATGGTTAGAAGTTCTGCCGGAAAGCATTCCGATCAGCGTAAGGACACCGGGGTACTATGCCGACTGGGCAAATGTAGAACGGGCAAAACTGAATGAGAACATAACCGTGAAAGGAACCGATGCTTATCGCGTCGGTATATATAATGACGGTTATCTTGGTTCTTCCGATGATCTGGATACGTATGAAGATCGAGATGTGGAACTTTCATGGATCCGTAATCAAGCAACCCATACTCTCTTTGGCGGTGAGGTCGTTGCCAATGATCATTCGGGAGATGTAACAAATACAGCTGCTTATATGGAGCAGGAAGCATTTATCACCCATACAAGTTATCTAAACATCGAATGGAATGACTCGGTGATCAATGCCATGAAAAAAGAAGATTATAGTGGCCCGGATCCCCTCTATCAGGGCATGACCGGCTTTGATTACATAAGAAATCATCTTGGCTACCGATATGTATTAAGAGATGTAAGGCTTACGAAAGAAACTACAGCCAAGGAGAATTTTGGGATTGAAGCAGATATAGAAAATGTAGGATTTGGAAATATTGTGAAAGAAAAAGAACTTCAATTGATCCTGGAAAGTAATGACCATACCTATTATTTTAATACATCGGACCTGAAAGCAGAAGGAGAAAAGGACCCGTCCCTTAACGAGACTGTGGAAAACAATGATCCTACCGCGTGGTATTCCAAAGAAACCGTCACCTTCAAGGCCGTGTGCGATCTGCCGGATGATATGGTTCTTGGCGATTACCGGGTATACTTACGCATTTCCGATGATAAAAATAGCCGGGGACTGAACGGTTATCCGGTAAAATTTGCCAATGCCGATAAAAAGGAATCGACCTCTGATTCAAATGAAAATCCGGAAAGCATCGACGGAAGTGATCACGCCACGTCCGGCACAGTTTCCATTTGGAATGAAAATCTGGGAGCAAATTATCTGGGTGATGTTACCATCACCGATCAAACGCCGGCTGCAGATGACACTTCGGCCACCCCCTCTCTCTTGCCGACTGACACTCCGGTTACACCCTCTCTCTTGCCAGCTAACACTTCGGCCACACCCTCTCTCTTGCCGGCTAACACTCCGGCCACACCCTCTCTCTTGCCGGCTAACACTTCGGCCACACCCTCTCTCTTGCCGACTATCACTCCGGGTACATTAAATCATACTGAAACTAGTGAGTCAACTGCGTCTCCGGACCATGAGATAAAAACAGGTGATGTGATCGAAACAACCTCTTCCAATGGCAAATATCAAGAAAAGATTTTGATCACGTCCGTTGATATTGAAAAGAGAACCGGAACCGCCACCCTTTTGCTGCTAAGACCAAAAGGTAAAAAGCTGGTGGTAAAGGATGTATATTCTTATAACGGATTTACGTTTAAAATAACAAAAGTAGCTGATGGAGCGTGCAAAAATAACAAAACGATCACATCCATCCTCATTGGAAAAAATGTTACGAAGATTGGCAACAAAGCCTTTTATGGTGCAAGAAAATGCAAGACGATCACGATTAAAAGCAAAAAACTAACATCTAAAAAGATTGGAAAGAAAGCTTTTGGAAAGATCTATAAAAAGGTTCAAGTGAACGTTCCAAAAAAGAAATACAAATCCTATCGACATTGGCTCTATAAAAGGGGGATTCCCAAGAAAGCAAAGATCTAGAAAAACCATCCATGCCTCAACGCCTCAATGCCTCACTTGAAAACTACTTTCATGCTCCAATGGCCGGATCTTCTTTCTTTCCATGTTTTCAATCTCGATGTATCTCCCTCCCTGCAGGGCATTCACCATCCTCGTGATCCTTTCCTCGTCGCCCTGCAATTCCATGGTAACCGACCCATCCCACTCATTTGAAACCCAACCGGTGAGTCCCAGGCTATCTGCCAGGGTTCTGGCCGTCCAACGAAATCCCACTCCTTGGACACGCCCGGTAAATCGATAAAAATATCGGATCATTTTTCCTCCTGGAATTTAAGAATCATAAAAATGCTGTCCATCCTCCGTGATCAGCCGTTCGGTTTTCGGATATTCGAAAATCTGGCCGTTATCTGTGTTCTGTTCCAGATAGGTCACAAACTCATTCGCGTACCACTTGGCCATGGCCAGGTTATGCATCCGGTAGTGTCCGCAGTTTTCCGGGGTAGCACCGGGTACTTCTTCCGCATCCTCAACGAACCGAAAAGCTTTCAGCAAAAGCTCATAAAGCTCTCTGGACGAGCGGTTCCCCTTTAAAATCAGATAAAAACCGGTAAGACAGCCCATCGGTCCCCAGTATATGACCTCTTCTTTCCAATCCGGGTCATTTCGCAAAAAAGTAGCAATAAGATGTTCCAGAGAATGCATCGCCGCTACATCGATGACCGGCTCCCTGTTTGGTTTTTTTAAACGGATGTCATAGGTCGTAACCTTATAATCTCCTAAAACATCCACTCTGCTGGTGAAAATACCAGGTACGATCCGTGTATGGTCTACAGAAAAACTTTGAATCAGTTCCATGATCGATCATCTCTCCTTTCCTTTCCCTTCGTTTCCTTTCCTTATTGTTTCGTTACTTGACAAGCCCTCCCATGCATCCCTCATTCACCCTTTTTGCAAAAATTCTTCTAAGGTCAGCCCCTGATGATACATACGGTTAAATTCTTTACTCATCAAAGAGCTCGTCATACAGCATCATCTCTCCAATACTGTAGGGACGGTTCTTTGCTTCCCGCTTCATTTTTTTATAGGTTTTTTTATCCACCTCAATGACCTTTGTTTCCATCACGGTCTTCTTAATTCCAAAGAGTCCCCGCTTTTCCACCGGAACTTTAACTTTCACTTTGTATTTCATAGGCTTGCACCTCCGATGCTGTGCTAATACCCGATCTCATCCAAATAAGCTGTCACATAATCATCCATTTCCTTAAACGTGTACTTCGCCTGATCCTCGTCGTCGTACCACTGGCTATGTCCGAGACTGCCGCCACTGCTGGATGCAAATCCCAATATGTCCCTATGGTTTGCGAACAAGCAGAATGTATAATGGCCGATCACCCCATTATTTCCTGCTTCCTTTAAAGCCGTTTTAAGCTGATCGTAAGTTATGGTTTTTTTATTGTAGCCGAGGCTTTTCACGGCAGCATCCACATAGCTGCGCTCACCAAACCACATATCGACCGCACCTCCGGCATTGGTAGAACCTGCCCATACCTCAGAAGATGCATACTCATAAGACTCTGCCTTTTGGGAATTATAATCCGCGGATATACGCCCCCACTTTGGATTGTGGTGGTGGTATATGTCAAATCGGTCTTCATCCACCATAGAGCCTACGACTGTTTTGAAATTCGTATATGGATATCCTCCGTTGTCCAGAGCAGACGAATCCCCATATATTTCCTTCATATATCTTTTGTAATACGCATCCTTTCCCTGCATTTTTATCAGCTCTTTGTAAGCCTTGTAATTGGCATGCAGGCGGGATATATAGGCGGCATCCGTTTTTTTACTGCAATCCAGGGTGATCCCGTCTTTAATCTTTTGACCATTGCCATCCTTCAATTCCGGAAGCCATGCGGATATCTTCTCCTTGGATGCCAATTCCAGAATTCGCTTTGCCTGATTCAGATCCTCCCGTCTCGCCTCGTCAAGATCCTCTTTTTTTAGCATCCACTTGATAAATCCCAGCTCCCCCTCTGCCATCTGCTTTGTAAAAGCCGTTCTTACATGGATCTTCCACTTGGCTTTCTCACCGCTCCTGGTCTTAAGAGTGAGCGTTACGTTTCCAATCTTTTTGGGCGTTACCTTCACCGTAGCTCGGTAACGGATTATTTTCTTGCCGTACCAACTGGTGTATTGAAGCTTTTTATACTTTACGCTCCCTACGGAGACAACCTTTGGGTTGCTTTTGGATATCTTGATCTTTTTATCTGGTTTTACGTAACTATCCGTGTATAAGATCACCTTTAATTTCTTAGCACCGCCCATGCGGATCTTAAAGCTGGAACCACCGGGATTTTCCTTGTATATTTTTGTCACGGTTTTAGCCTCTGCGGTACCGACAAAAAATAGTCCCGATGCCATCGTCAATACAATCAAACCAAGCGTTTCAATCATTCCTTTTTTCATTTTGATGACCTCCTGTAAATATACATCTTCCTTCATGTTCCTCTTTGACCCAATTATACAAGATTGTAGAAAAAAACGCAACGACGGGATCACCGCCACACGTCATATTGTCACGATGTTACATAATGCATTGTTTGATGACCTGACTATGCTTGTCCGCATGGTCAAAATCCGAACGTAAAGAATGACATCACAATCCGGATCTATGTTTACGTTCCGAACTTAATATTCAAATCTTCCTTCAATGTCTTGGCCACGCCTTTTTTGATCATCCCGTCACCGATCTTATAAGTAAACTCGTCCGGGATAATATCGCTGGATAATTCATAGAGCATGATTTCTACCAATCCGGCAAGGACGCAGTTTGCCACGTCATTTTTAACATCGTTGCCGGTTTTGTAATCCAAACCAATATCTTCCGCAAAATGCTTTTTTATGTATTCCCGATAATCCAGCGCAAACGTTCCACCACGCTGTTCCAACACCAGAGGGATCAGATACTTGCGATTCTCCTGAAACATCTTCCGCATTTCCACCATGACCTGACGAAAGTCACCCTGATCCCGGTTCTTACTCTCTACGGTGGAAACCAGCAGGTTCATCATACGTGCTTTGATCTCTTCCAGAACATCATCGACCCATTCATAGTAAAAATAAAAGGTGGACTTATGAACACCGGCCTTCTCCGTGATCTTCTTTACCGTGATCCGCTCATTCTTTATCATCAAATCCCAGTAAGCGTCTTCAATCTTGGACTTTGTGCGCTCTCTGGCTTCTTTATATTGCCTCATAGAAAGAACTCCTTGTGTCTCCTGTTTTGAACTCAGATCCTAAGATCATTATATCACAAAATCCGACACATCGTCTATATTTGACCATTGCTTTTTGGGCCTTTTTCCTGGTAAAATAATAATAGAGTCTTTGAAAGGAGGATAATGCCATGTTCGACGAAACGATTCAAGGCACCGCTTGTGGAACAACCGATCCGGCACCGGCCTGCGGAAGCGCTGATCCGAATCCGGCACCTGCTTGTGGGACGAAAGATCCGGATCCCGCACCTGCATGCGGAACGCAAGACCCGGAAGCAAAGTAAGAAGGCAAGGCGTCAATTCCGGATGAGTTGACGCCTTCGTTTCTATAAAGAGGTGTTTTAGCATGAAAAGTTATTTTGCGATCCAATGGCACATCACGGATGTATGCGATCAGCGATGCAAGCATTGTTATATTTTCTCCGAAGGATGCCCGGCATTGGTCACAATGCCCTTCGAGGATCTGATCTCTGTTACAAACCAGATCATCGACTTCTGCGATCGGATCAACCGGATCCCCTATATTTACCTTACTGGCGGCGACCCCATCCTTCACCCGGACTTTTGGAGATTACTGGAATACTTTCATGAGAAGAAATTACGTTTCTGCTTGATGGGGAATCCCTTTCATTTGACTGCGGATGTCTGCAAAAAGATGCATGACCTGGGGTGTGTGAAATATCAAGTATCCCTGGACGGCTTGGAAAAGACCCATGATACCTTTCGTAAACCCGGGAGCTTTGCAGCTACGCTGAAAGCCATTCAACTCATTAAAGACTCCGGAATGTGGGCGGCCGTTATGTCCACCGTTTCTAAAACAAATCACAAAGAGATTCCTGCCCTGATCGATCTGGTTGACGAACTGGGTGTAGATGTTTATGCGGTGGGGCGGTATTGTCCTACAAGCGTTGAAAAAGCCTATGATCCGGATATCCACATGAGTCCGCAGGAGTATAAGGCTTATATGGATGCGTGCTTTGAGCGTTACTTAGCCCACAAGGACTCGAAAACAACTTACCAGCTAAAGGATCATCTATGGACTTTATACAAATACGAAAAAGGACTGTTTAACCCGGAAGAGAATCTCACTGCCAATACAATGATTGACGGCTGTAATTGTGGTCGTAACCATGTGACGATTTTGCCGACGGGAGCAGTCTATGCCTGCCGAAGAATGGAATCAGAGATAGGATCAGTAATGACCACAAGTCTGTATGACCTGTGGACTTCAGCAAAGTTTGATGAATACAGGCAGTATGACAAATTTGTAAAATGCAGCAAATGCAAACTGAAAGCATACTGTCGCGGCTGTCCGTCCGTCACCTACGGATATACCCATAATATGTACGATGCAGATCCTCAATGCTGGATGGAGGTTGAAGAATGAAAGCCGTAATCTTAAACGATGTTACCAACAGCGACGACATTGTCCTGGAAGAAATTGAACGGCCAAAAGCCAGAAAAGGCTGGGTACTGGTAAAGATATTAGCCTTTGGCATGAACCACTCGGAACTGGTGCTTCGCGTTAACGAGATTCGCGGAGATTACATTCATAAACCGATTGTTCCGGGCATCGAATGCGTAGGAATTGTCGAACACTCTTTAGACAACGGGTTTGAAAAAGGGGATCTGGTCTGTTCTCTTATGGGCGGACTGGGAAGAAATTTTAACGGTTCCTACGAAGAATATGCCATCTTGCCGGTACAAAATCTCTTTCATATTTCATCTACTCTTGACCCGCAATATCTCGCAGCAATTCCTGAGACTTTTTTTACTGCGTGGGGCTCCCTTTTTGAATGCCTGAACCTCCAGCCGTCCGATACTCTTCTTGTCAGAGGCGCCACCTCCGCGTTGGGGTATGCCGCAATGCAGATCGCAGCGGCTCTTGGATGTAAGGTGTATGGCACAACACACAAAAAAGAGAAACTGCATCGGATCACGGATCTTGGCTGTGAAGCTGTCTTTGACCCTGCCAATCACCTTCCGGATGGATTTTACGCGAATAAAATATTAGAATTGATCGGACCGAAGACCCTTCGAGATTCCCTCCGGCACCTCTACCATGGAGGAATTGTTTGCAATACCGGTATTTTAGGCGGAGAATACTATCTAAACGGATTTGATCCGATCAAGGAGATCCCGAATGGCTGTTATCTCACCGGATTCTTCTCAAACTATCCGACCCAGGAAACCATGGACAAGATCTTTGCTTTCATCACTGAACGAGGCATTACACCTTTGATCGGCGCGTCCTTTTCTTTTTCCAATATAAAGCAAGCCATCAAAGCCCAGGAAAAGGGCGTTGATGGAAAGATCGTTGTGGTGATGGATTAATGTCCTGAATATCTTTCCCCCTCCAATCCTACCATATTCCCATTCGGAGACAGGCCACCACTTTTGCGTAAAAAATCAATCTCTATACCTCATATATCATTTTATTCTTGTCCGTTTTCTGCTATCTTATAGTTTAAACAAAGCGCATCGGTATACAACATACGAAACGCGCAGCAAAAGAAAAACAAAGGAATAAACATTTTATCTAAGGAGGTTGAGTACCATGAAAATCAAGAGGATACCGGCTCTCATTATGACCGGAGCGCTCGTGGCATCTCTGTGTGCACAGGCTGTACCTCAGGCTTCACAGGCAGCAGGCAGAACAAAGCTCGCCACCAAAAAAATCAAAGTAACGGTAGGAAAGAAAAAAAAGATCAAGATCAAGAACAAGAAAAAAGGCATTAAATATTCCTTCAAGAGTAACAAACGAAAAGTAGCGTCTGTAAGTAAAAAAGGCGTAGTAAAAGGCAAGAAAAAAGGACGTGCCAAAATCACTGTGAAAAAGGGAAAGAAAAAGCTTGGTATCGTAAGGGTTATCGTAAAAGCAAAGAGAAAGACAACTACAGACGTGGCTACACAGACAGCTGCCGCATCCGAGACAGCAGCCGCTTCCGTTTCACCGCAGACGACAACCGGAACCAACGCACCTTCTGCTTCCCCGCTGGCTTCAACCGGAACCAACGCACCTTCCGCTTTGCCGCAGGCTACGAGCGGAAACGAAGCACCTTCGGCTTTGCCGCAGACGACAACCGGAACGGAAGACTCTACTCCTTCCCCTCAGTCTGCGACCGAAACCGAAGCACCCGTATCACCAACCGGAACAAATACAACCGTCCCGGACATCACCAGCACACCGGAAGCTTCCACCGAAGCTCCCGTAAAAACCGAAGAGCCCAAGGAATCTTCAGAGCCGGAAGCTTCCGATGTACCGTCAGAAGAAACTCCCGATCCGGACTCGAAGGTCATCTACAGCCTGGACTTCGAAGACTGCGAGACAGAACCCTTTAGTGGACGTGGCTGCTCAATCAATATTGGTGATGTGGGACACGATTCTGAACATTCTCTCTACAGTGGTGTAAGAACAGCAGACTGGCACGGAATCTCACTGAATCTTTCTGACGTCGCTGAAGTAGGAAAGAAATATCAGATACATATGTTCGTAATGCCTGACAGTGATGAAGACATGATCATATCCGGCGGTCTCCAGTATATACCGGAGGGTGAAACAAGTACCAAATATGACTTTATCACAGGATCGGCTGCAACCAGTGAAATTCTGTGCAAGGCCGGTGAATGGACAGAACTATCCTTCTTCACAGAGGCCATTGAACCCAATACCGGAACCGTAAGCATCTACTGGCAGTCCGTATACGGAACCGATGATTTCCGATCCTTTTATATTGATGATTTCACCATATCCGGTGTAGCGAAAGAGCAGGAAGAAGTCGATTATCCCGACCTTTCCGGCGGTCTTGAAAAGACGAAAGCCGGAAATCCGGCCCTTAATTTAAGGCTTACCGCGGATCCCTGGGCTATGGAATATGACGGCCGCGTCTATGTATATGGCACCAATGATTCACAACAGTATGACAAAGCGCCGACAGCAGACAATGATTACAGCAAGATCAACACACTTAACTGCTATTCTACAGCCGATATGGTAAACTGGACCTATCATGGTGAAATCCCTGTAGCAGGCAAGAAAGGTGCCGCAACATGGGCAAGCAACTCATGGGCTCCCGCTGCCGCTCACAAGACCATCGACGGAAAAGAGAAGTTCTTCCTCTACTTCGCTGATAACGGTTCAGGAATCGGGGTCCTCACGGCAGACAGCCCCACAGGGCCCTGGACGGATCCGCTCGGAAAGCAGCTGATCAGCCGCAAGACGCCGAACTGCTCAAGCGAGGAAGTTCCCTGGCTCTTCGACCCGGCGGTACTTGTAGACGATGACGGAACCGGATATCTCTACTTTGGCGGTATCGGTGATGCCGAAGACCGTGTACATCCGAATTGCATCCGTGCCGTAAAACTTGGCGATGACATGATCAGCCTGGCCGATGATCCTGTTACCATCGATGCTCCTTACGCATTTGAGGATTCAGGAATCAACAAGATCGGTGACAAATACTATTACAGCTACTGTACAAACTGGGATTCTTTATCCGGACGTGATGCAGCAGGCGCTCCCACCGCCAATATCGCGGTTATGGAAAGCGATAATCCTCTCACAGGATTTAAGTTTGTAGGTTCCGTACTTAGGAACCCCGGCAGTTACTTTGGTTCATATGGAAATAACCATCACTGCTTCCTGGAATTTAAGGGACAATATTACGCATTCTATCATACAAAGGCTGATACGATCGCCCTTGGCTGCAAGACGGATTACCGTACAACGTATGTCGATTACCTGAATCTTGGAGATAATGGTGATTTCACCAACGAAGACGGGTCTGTTGCGAGAACGGTTATGACAAAAGCCGGGGTTGATCCCTTAGACGGAGTAAATATCAATCCTTATGAAAATGTAGAGAGCGAGACATTCTCCATGTCAGGCGGTGTAAAAGCAGTCGCTAACACAGAGGAAGAAAGCTCCGTAGATCTCTGGGCAGGCTCGAACTACTCCATGCAGCCACTTACGGATACAAGCTTTTTAGGTGTATCAAATGTAGACTTTGGCACAGATGGCGCTAAGAAAATAAGTATCGTATTCTCGTCCGATGCCGAAAATCCGGCATATCAAACCGCAGAGAGCGAGATCGACATCTCCTGCACCGGCGTACACGATGTGATATTTAAATTCACGGAAAATGGCAAGCTCCGTATATACCTGGACGAAGAGAGTACGGAAACACTTCTGGCTTCCTTCGACGATGTCGCACTGATCGACAAATGGATCTGTGAATAAGAAAGCTACTTTACAACTTTCTCAACAATAAGTTTTTTATCGCCCATTCGTAAATGATAAACTTATAAATCTCCGTAATAAACCCCAGTCTAATTGACTGGGGTTTATTTGTTGTCATTCGAAAAACAGAACACAAATCCAGGTTCAAACCTTTGAGTCTTCTTTGGAATCCTCACAATTTTTCTGCTTTAAAATCTACGGATTCTCGTATATAATATAAGATGAATGATTCTATAAAAACAAATAGAGGTGATGATCTATGATGCTGCGACAGATAAAGCATTTTCAAACAACTGTGCAGGAAAACAGCTTCACCGAGGCAGCGGAGCGTTGCCACATTTCACAGTCCGGGATCTCTCAGTCCATCAAAGCACTGGAAGAAGAACTCGGTGTAAAGCTGATCACGAGGAAGAATCGTGGCTTTGAACTAACGAAAGCCGGCGAGCATTTCTACAAGAAAAGTCTCATAATAACTGCCGACCTTGAGCAGCTGTGCAGGGAAACCACGCGTACCAGCCGAAAGGAAGCTGCCGAACTATCCCTCGGTGTCCTTTCAACGTACAACGGCGATGAATTCAACCGCGCAATTGCTGCTTTTTCAGAAAAGTATCCAACGGTAGAGTTGAAGGTCAGCAGTGGGAACCATGAGGATCTGTATGACGGACTGCGTTTTGGCGAAATCGACCTTGCTCTCAATGACCAGCGCCGGGCGTTTTCAGATGCATATGAGAATCTGATCCTGACGGAGACGGTCTGCTATGTGGAATTGGCTTCGCACAATCCTCTTGCGAACCTGGATCGCGTCCGTGTAGAGGAATTAAAAAATACGCCCTGCATTCTTGTCGCCTCCAAAGAACAGCAGGAGGAAGAGCAGAAATTTTATCACGATATTATCGGATTTCAGGGGGAATTTCTCTTTGCTGAAAGTTTGCGGGCAGCACGGGTCATGATCGTTTCAAACCGTGGCGTTATGCCTGTGGAGGGGCCAAACCGTGACACCTATTTTGGAGCAACGATCAAACGACTTCCACTCCTTCGGGGACAGTCCCAGATCACAAGAAGGTATTGCGCGTTCTGGAAGAAGGATAATTCCGGCTATTACATCGAAGATTTTGCAGAGATCCTAAAGTCTATGTTCTAGAAGGTTGTCCGAAGCCACATGACTCATACTTATCCGAAAGGCTCTTATTTCGAATTGATTGATTTGCCACATTTTTTTATAATGAAACCATGAACGGTAACTCGGATGCTAAAGGCATCCTCATGGAAATAGGAGTTTTTATTATGAGCCGGAATGTCCGATCGCAAGTGTAACCAACGAATGCGGATCATAAAACACAGACCAGGCTTGCAGCTTCTACCGATATTTTAATACAAGAAAGGAAAAGATCATGGCGATTACAGAATTTGCAAAAAAATATCATGAAAAAATGTTTCCGGGATACGTTTCCGATTTTCTTCGTACAGACCCGGAGTTTATAGAAAGGTTTGATAATTTTGCCTTTGATGAAGTGATCAATCAGGAGGGGCAGGAGCTTGCTGATAAGACCCGGTTTATGGCGATTCTTGCAACGCTTCTTGGATGTCAGGGCATTGACGAGTTTAAGGTGATGCTGCCGGCAGCTCTGAATTTCGGTGTTACGCCCGTGGAGATCAAGGAAATCACCTATCAAGCCGTTGCTTATCTTGGTATTGGCAGAGTATACCCATTTCTTAAAGCGGTCAACGCGATCCTAGAGGAAAAAGGAGTATCTCTTCCGATCGAAGGACAAGCAATGACAACCATGGAAAACCGTCGTGAGCTCGGAACGCAGGCACAGGTGGATATCTTCGGTGACGGCATGCGGGATTTCTGGCAGTCGGGACCGGAGGAGTCTAGACATATCAATTACTGGCTGGCAGATAACTGCTTCGGCGATTACTACACGAGAACCGGGCTTTCCTACGCCCAACGTGAAATGATCACCTTCTGTTTTCTTTCTGCGCAAGGAGGCTGTGAGTCCCAGCTTACTGCCCATGCAGCAGGCAATATGAAAGTGGGCAACGACAAGGCCTTTCTCATCAAAGTTATCTCGCAGTGCCTGCCATATATCGGATATCCCAGAAGTCTGAACGCGCTTGCCTGTGTGAACAAGGCGGCGGAACAGGAATAGGCAGCCATAATCCGGAAGCGGCGGACACGGAAAGGCATCCGACTGTATTAAATGCGGAACGTGCGAGAAAGTCTGTCCGCAACATTTCCCCATCCGGGAACTTTTAAAATACGTAGCGAAAACATTTGAATCATAGAATGAAGGAGGTTCTTTCAAAATGAAAAAAGATGTAATGATCGTAACCGGAGCAGGTCAGATCGGTATGGCAATTGCCCGTAGAGTTGGCTTCGGAAAGAAGATCATCTTGGGTGACAAGGGTGTAAAAAATGCAGAGACCATTGCAAAGATTATGAATGATGCCGGCTATGACGTGGAGCCGTTTGAAATGGACTTGTCTTCCAGAGAATCCATTCTGGCGATTATCGCAAAGGCACACGAATATGGCGAAATCAAGTATCTGGTGAACGCGGCCGGCGTTTCACCGTCACAAGCGCCCATAGAAGCTATTTTGAGGGTTGACCTTTATGGCACAGCGGTATTGCTGGAAGAAGTTGGCAAGGTCATCGCAGAGGGCGGCGCAGGCGTTACGATCTCCAGTCAGTCCGGTTGGCGTATGCCGCAGCTCACACCGGAACAGGACAGGCAGCTTGCAACCACGCCGA
>CALGGT010000106.1 GCA_937915825.1 uncultured Eubacterium sp. | reverse complement strand
GTTCAGACGTGTGCTCTTCCGATCTACGCCAGTACCACAACCTTCACGATGCCTGCGGCAAATGTGGAGGTCTCGGCAACCTACAAGGATCTGCCTCCTGTGACCTACACCGTGACCTTTAAGGACGGCGAGAATACACTCTCCACCGCCACGGTAAACAGTGGTGAGAAAGTCACAAAGCCCACTGATCCAAGTAAGAGTAATTACAACTTCGATGGTTGGTACGAAGACCCGACCTTCAATGTGGTGTTCGACTTCGAGCAGCCCATCACGGCCAACACCAGCGTCTATGCGAAGTTCACCCCGATTACTGTGACCGGTATCTCTATCGCAACACCCGGTAAGACGGCCTACACCGTGGGCGATGGGCTGAATGTGAGCGGCATGGAGATCAAGGTAGACTATTCTGACGGAACATCTGCCACAATCCCTGTCACAGCCGCAATGGTCAGCGGTTTTGACTCCTCCGCTCCTGCGACGAGCCAGACCCTTACTATCACCTACGAGGGCAAGACCACGACCTATGATGTGATCATTTCGGCGACTGCGCCTGTGACCTATGACATCACGGTCAATGCGGGTGCAAACGGAACGGCTTCTGCCTCCGCAGTGTCTGCAACGACCGGCACGACGATCACTGTCACTGCCACACCGGACAGCGGCTATGAGATCGATAAGATCACCTGGACGCCGGAGGGCGGCACGGCAACGGACATCACGAGCAGCAAGAGCTTCACCATGCCTGCGGCGAAGGTCACGGTCAATGTGAACTTCAAGACAAGCAGTGTGACGCCGACCTCCTACACCGTAACCTTTAGGTATGGCGAGAATATTCTCTCCACCGTCACGGTGAACACCGGCGAGAAGGTAAGCAAGCCCACCGATCCAAGCAAGAGTGGCTATTCCTTTAATGGCTGGTATGAGGATGCAACCTTAAATGTGCTCTTTGACTTCACAAAGGACATCCTAACAGATACAACAATCTATGCAAAATTCGTTCCAGTGACCGAAACAACACCAGACGTTACACCAACGCCGGATGGTTCAGCTACACCTGCAGTTTCACCAACACCTTCTGTAGTGACCAGAAGTGAAAAAGAAATCTCGCCTGAGAAACCGGCTAAGATAGCGGATGTCGAAAAGACAATACTTAGCGTAAAGGATGAAAAGGATACCAAGGGTTCAACCTTCACACTTCTTAAGGCAAAAGGGACGCCTAAGTCCAAGAAATCTATCAAGTTAAGCTGGTCTAAGGTTCTGGGTGCTGAGAAGTATAGAATCTACGGCAATAAGTGCGGAAAGAAGAATAAGTATAAGTACATAACAACAGTGGAAGGAACTTCGTATACAGCTAAGAAGCTGAAGAAAGGAACCTACTACAAATACACCATCGTTGCCGTAAAGGGGGATGAGGCAATCGCTACATCCAAGACCATCCACGTAGTTACAGATGGTGGTAAGAAAGGCAACAATACAAAGGTTAAACTGAGTAAGACCAAGCTTTCACTCAATAAGGGCAAGTCAAAGACTATTAAAGCAAAACTTAAGAGTAAAAAGAAAGTCAGCATCCATCGTAAGGTGGCATGGGAATCAGATAACCTAAGCGTAGCAAAAGTTAATAGTAAAGGTAAGATAACCGCAGTCGGTAAAGGTACCTGCTACGTATATGCATATTCCCAGAATGGCGTTGCAGCAAAAATCAAAGTGACAGTTATGTGATTTCAAAAAGATGACAGTTGAACAATATACTCTCATTCAATTGTCATCTTTAAGACAACGCTGCTTACAAATAAAACCGTTGGCAAGAATGCATTTAAAGGTATCAATGCCAAGGATATTAAAAAGCCAGAAGAATTGAAAAATCAATTCTTCTGGCTTTTTTACGGAGACGGAGGGATTCGAACCCTCGTGCCCTTGCGGACAACTCGATTTCGAGTCGAGCTCGTTATGACCACTTCGATACGTCTCCTCAATATTTCCACACACAATATATGTTTTACCATTTTTTCAGGATTTTGTCAATATCTCAGATAAAAAGATTTCCACCGCAATGGTATCTTTCATATTTCCCACCTTAATACTTTCTTCCAGATCGGCCCGTAACGTCGCCCATCCTTCCAGGGTTTCTCTAGAGAATACCCGCTGCTGACTGCGGTATTTCTTCATCCAGAAGGGAGCGACTCCGATTTTTTTAGCCAGGGACGCATCCGACTCACCTTCGGCCTCCTCAATTAAGAATAAGATCCGAATGTGCCGCCCTAACAAGGTAAAAATCTGCATGGCAGGGGTTTTCAAGGACAGCAGGTCGTGATACATGGACATCGCTTCTTCCTGTCGCTTTTCCACCACCGCATCCATCATCTGAAAGATCTTATCTTCTACCACGCCGGAACAAATGGCGTCAATATCCTCTTTCTTAATCTCCGAACGTTCGCCAGTGTAAGCGATCAATTTATCCATTTCCTGCTTTAATAAATACATGGAAATCCCCACTCGCTCCAGTAAATATTGGACCGAACTTTTCTTGATCTTTTTGTTTGCTTTGCCCAGATACCCGGCTACCCAAAGGATCATATCTTTCTCATTGGGCATTTCACAGTTGGTAACCACCCCTTCTTTGTTCACCCACTTATACATTTTATTTCGCTTATCAATGTCTCTTTCACAGAAGATCAGGCAGGTGGAATCCGGTAACGAAGACAGCTTTTCCTTTCCTTCCGTCGCCTTCTTAAACCAGCCGGTATTTTCCAGGATGATCACTCGCCGCTCCGCTAAAAAGGGCGGCATGACCCCTAAGGATACCACCTCATCCAGATTGGTCTTTTCCCCTTCAAAGTAGGAAAAATTCATACTGTCGTCCGGTTGTATCAATAAGTCTTTTAATTTATGTTTGTAGGATTGGATCAAATAGTCTTCTTGCCCGCATAACAAATGTAACGACGTGATCTTCCCCTCATGGATCTGGGAATCTAAGGTACGCATACCATCCCTCCTTCTGAAAATATTCCAAAGCCCCGGTTTCCATTAAGGAATAATAAGGGATTCCCTGAGCCTCTAAATTCTGTAATGTTACCCGGGCCGGATGCCCGTAGCGGTTGTTCTTCCCGGCGGAGATCACTGCCATCTTCGGGTCTACCCAGGACAAAAATGCCGGTGTGGACGATGTTTTCGAGCCATGGTGCCCGACCTTTAATACATCCACGTGTAAGGAAGGGAGGTTTTCTTCCAATATATTTTCCTCTCCCTCTGCCTCCAGATCTCCCACAAAGAACACCTTAAAATCCCCATGTTGAAATAAGATCGATAAGGACAGGTCATTGGGGGTTTCACTTTCATATTCCCGATCCGGATGATAACAGGTAAAGGTGGAGTCTTTGGTCTTTATTAGATCTCCTTCTACCAGCTTTTTCACCGGAATGTTGCATTGGTTCATTCTTTGGCAGATTTTCTCCAGGGCCGGTTCTTCCCCTTCCTGGCCGGACACAAATACCTGACCGATCTCAATTCCCATGTCCGGATTCTCGGCTAATTCCAAAAAACCATTTACGTGATCCTCATCGCTGTGGGATAGAAATACCGCGTCCACGGAATTTCGTCCGTAGTATTTAAGATATGGAGCCAGCACATAGTTTCCCACGTCTTTTTTGGATGTGCTTCCACAATCGATCACATACGTATGGTCTTTTTCCAGGATCACGCTGCAATCCCCCTGCCCCACATAAAGCTGACTATAACAAAAGTCCACCCGGTTCGGAAAAAGGAACAGGGCCATGGCAAGATTGATCCAGAGCAGAAAACACCAACGTTTGTCTTTTTTTTGATGATAGACATAAAGAAACAGACCCACATTCAGATAATACAAAAAAATCTTCCATAGCGCCGGTCTCCCCATGATCCATTGGTCCCCGGGGAGATTCCCCAGAAAGGTACACACCCATTCCATAAGCCGAAACAAATAATGATCGGTTGCTAACAAAAAACCGGCAAGCTTTTCCAGAAAGAAACTGGAAATACTTCCCAAAATCCCAACCCCCAGCAAAAGAGACAAGCACGGTAACAGCAAAAAATTCGCCACAATGGCATACCGGCTGACCGAAAAATAAAAATATGCCAGCACCGGCAACGTCATGCCATATAAAAATATGCCAACCAACAGGGACTCGAAATAATTTGCCCGATCTTCCTTCCCCTTTTTCGGAATGAAATCCTCCAGGACCGGCCGAAACAAATACAAAGAAAAGGCGGATACATAAGAAAGGAGAAACCCGCATTGAAACAATTCTTCCGGGTACATCCATAACGTTAGGATCCCCGCGAAGGATAAGGCGCTCATTCCGTCGTAACGCTTTCCCAGGTAGCGCCCCATCAGCATAATGCTCATCATCCAAACCGCCCGGCTGGTCGCTACCGGAAAACCAGTGATCTTCCCATAAACCGCCAGAAAAAGAATGGTTACCAGGACGGCTTTTTTCATCGGCAGGACATAGGTTCGCAGCCACCAAAAAAACGCGGCGCCCAACAAGGAAATATGCAAACCGGAAATCGCTAAAATATGCCCGATTCCTGCATTCTTATAAATGTCTTTGACCTCCGTGTCAAGCAAAGTCTTATCCCCTAATAACATAGCGCCTAAGGTGCCTGCGTCTCGGGTTTCCATTACCTTGGAAAGGTTTTGCAAGGTCCGATGTCGGATCTGATAGCACCACCACTCCACCACATCCAAACGACGACTTAAGATCTTTACGTCATCTGTAGAAAGAAAACCCTCCACCCCCTGGGATGCATAATATTTCTTCGCGTCCCACTCTCCCGGATTCATACCGATGGAAAAGTCCTTCAGATCCCCTTTGACCTCAATTTGATATCCGGGCTTTAGCTCCGGTTGTTCCGTATAGAGCATCAGATTCTTACGGGGCAGGATTTTCTCACTTTTATGTAAGAATTTTAAATTTCCCAACCGATATCCTTTTTTTTCGATTTCCTTTACAGTAGCGGTAACATGCACATTTTCCTGTTCATAGGAAATATTTTTCTTAACCAAGGGATACAAAAGCCAGATCCCTGCTATCATTGCTAAAAACACCCACACCAACGGTCGCTTCATCTTTCCTTCTCCCTCACCATTTACTTCGCCACGTTCCTATCTCATGTTCCTATCCTACGTTCCTATCCCTTACTTGTAACATCCACCAGGTTTAGATTTCTCTCAAAAGCCTGGTCAAACCGCTCCACCGTCCCATATTGCTTCACAAGATGACCTCCCACGGTAAATTGCACTTTATTGATATCACTTAATTCACAAAGAGTATTTACAATGCTGTAAATCGTCACTTCATTGGTTACGTCGGATTTCCGTCCCAAAAATTCCTCGCTGAAATCCACGTAACAGGTATTATCTCTCGTGGATACGGAATTTACCTTCGTCCCCACGGGAATGGTATTTAAATAAGTCGAATCCTGTAACGAACCGATCTTCTCCGCGTCCTTCCCTAATTTCTCAATGAGGATCTCTTCCATGGGCTTGGTGGTATCAAAGGAGATCTCCGTGGTCACCTCTTCCAGGGTATCTCCTTTTTCCCCGGCGTAATACAGGGTCACATAGCGATTCTTATGTCCTCCCTGGCCCAACTGATCCATAAAGGACAGTTCGCTCATCACGCCTACAACTTTCCCGTCCATGGTTAAAGGAGCATCGTCCACATAGAACTCCACGTATTCCACATCCTCCAATTGGAGAAGGGTTTTTACCACGGAAGCGCGCAGCAAGATCTCATCGATTCCCTTGTAATTCAGATATGTAGAGGATAAATGCAAGGTGATCTGATTCTCCACCAATTGATAATCGATCACATCCAGATTCTTAAACTCCTCCAGCATCGCGTCGATGTATTCCACCCGATCGATCTTAGACACCTTCGTCTGGAACGGATAGGATTCCAGCGCGGTTCCTTCCGGATTGCTTTGATAGATCTGAATCTCTCCTTCCTCCGTTTCGTTGGAATCGGTGTTTTTACATGCCAGGCATCCAACGCCGATGGCAAGAATGAGGAAGGCAAACAGCCAATATTTTCTTTTCATCATATTAAGACTCCCTCCATTCCGGTCCCAATTCCTGGTAATTTAAGGGAATACGAATGGCAAACGTTGTTCCCTCTTTTTCCGCGCTTTGAACCTTAATATCCCCACGATGCAAAAGAATGATCCGTCGGGTAATGGAAAGCCCCAGACCGTTTCCCCCGGTTTCACGGGATCTCGCCTTGTCCACCCGGTAAAAACGTTCAAAAATATGATCCACCAGATCTTCCGGAATCCCCACGCCATTATCCGATACACGGAGATAAAAATATTGATGATCGGCATTTAAGGTTACCTTCACCCACCCGTGGTCGTTGTTGTATTTAATGGCATTCTCGATCACATTGGTAATGGCCATTTGCAGCTTTACCTGATCCACCTGTGCCCGGACAATACGGGCGCTTTCATAGATCAGATCGATGCTTCGCTTCTCCGCAATGGGGTGAACCACCTTTAGGATTTCCTCGATCAATTCGTTGATCCCGGTATCTTCCACCTTCATATCCAGTGCTTCACTGTCTAACTTAACCAGGGATAGCAATTCCTCCACAATGTTATCCATGCGAACCAGTTCCTTGTTAATATCCTTCATAAATTCCTGATACAGTTCGATGGGAACCCCTTCCTCTTGCATGGTTAAGGATTCTGCCAGAATCTTCATGGAAGCAATGGGGGTTTTTAACTCATGGGAGACGCTGGATACAAATTCATTTTGGGATTCCTCCAGGTTATGACTGCGGCTGATCATTTCATTGATGTCACCGGCAATCTCTTCCACTTCCTGATTTCCCTCCCCATAGACGCGTCCGGTTGTATTGCCAACGGCCAGGTTCTTAACCGACTCCTTTAACTTCTGAATGGGCATATGCAGCCTGGAATTAATAATGGCCATGGCCAGTACCAAAAGCACGGACATAAGGCCCCACATAACAAACGCAGTTTGGGCAATGTTCTGATAGGTCTCTTTCAGATTCAGGAAGGAGAACTGCATAACGACCACACCGTACAGACTGTTTTCATCCTGCCTGGTAATAGGCATATAGACTTCCACATTCTCACGATGCTCCACGACTTTCACCGACGGATTCTTAGCCCGGTACAGTTTCAATACATCCGGAAGGATCACCGTCTCTCCGTCCTCCAAACGAAAGGAATCTCTTACCACTTGCAGTTTTTCATTGACTAAGAGGATTCTCCCGTGATAACTTTCCGCTATTCGATCCACTTCACGGTCCACTTCGGTATCCGTCGCCTCTTCCAGGTTTTCATGATCCAATTGGAAATATTGGGAATTAATGATCAGATTGGAAATAACATTTCCACGGACTTGCAGCTCATTCACAAAACGAGATACGGAACGGCTGCGGTATAAGCCCACAAAAAGAACAGTCAGGATCGTAATTGGTAAAATTCCGATGATAAACATCGCAACAAAGCTTTGCAATTGTATACTTTTGCTTCGTTTTTTCACCTTTTATCCCTCACTTATGCTTGAAAATAATACCCCACGCCCCATTTGGTATGAATAAAGGTAGGATTACTGGGCATCTTCTCAATCTTCTCCCGTAATCTTCGAACGTGCACATCCACCGTGCGCACATCTCCTAAATATTCATAACCCCAAACGGCTTTCAGAAGATCTTCTCTGCGATAAACCTTATTGGGATGATTCATAAGGAGTTCCAATAGATCAAACTCCTTTACGGTTAAATTCACTTCCTCGCCACCGATAAATACTCTTCTTGCCTCATCATCCACCCGCATGTTACCGATCACATGCTCCGTCGCAGGCTCCTTTACCTCTTCTCTGCTGCTACGACGAATGATCGCTTTAATACGGGCTTTTACTTCCATCAGGTTAAAAGGTTTGGTAATATAGTCGTCGGCTCCATATTCCAGTCCCAGGATCTTGTTCATATCGTCGCCGATGGCCGTTAACATAATAATGGGAACATCGGAAAATTCCCGGACCTGTTGACATACTTCAAATCCGGTAAGTTTGGGAAGCATCACGTCCAAAAGGATCAGATCATAGGTATTTGCCCGGATCTTCTCCAATGCTTCTTCCCCATCAAAGGCACTGTCCACTTCCATGCCGTCCTGTTCCAGGCTGAAAAGCAGTCCCTTTACGATTATTTTCTCATCGTCCACAATTAGTATTTTCTTCGCCATACCTCTTTCATCCCTCTTTCATAAACCCCCACGTCTTTAACATGTTATTTCTGCCTTCACACGCAGATGTGATCTTTGATTTTTTGAAATACGCCTTCCTTGATCCCGGATATGTTCATCACGTCTTCAATCTTCTTAAATCCATGGGATTCCTGGCGATAATTGATAATCTCATCCGCCTTGGATTCCCCGATGCCGGATAAGGTCATCAACTCTTCTTTGGTTGCCGTATTCAAATTGATGGATCCCGAAGAAGTTCCCATCTCCTCTTCTTGTTCCTTCTTCTTCTTTTTCGATTCGATCACGATCTGCACGCCGTCTTCCACTTCTTCTGCCAGATTCACACTGGTTCGGTCCGCTCCTTTTTTAAAGCCGCCGGCTTTCTTCACCACATCTACAATACGCGGCTTGGAAGAAAAGGTATAAACCCCCGGTTTCTTCACCATGCCAACAATATGAATGTAGCATTTGGAATCTTCCGGCTGAGCCGTTTCCTTCGCTTCCGTTTCCAAAGAAAGAACCTCTTCCGATCTTAACGGATTGTGATCGTTGTCCGTGAGCATGAAAAAACATCCGCAAACCACGATTAAGACGGCGATCGCGATGTATTTAATTTTTGATTTTTCCAATTTTTTCCCTTCCCCAAGAAACACGTTTGCATGGCTTTATTGTAACAAAAATTTAAAATCTTCGCAACAATTATTTCTCCCCATTTTGGTTGATGTAATTCATCAAACCGTCCACTTTCATAATGTTTTGCATAAACGCCGGAAACGCTTGTCCCTGGAAGGATTCTCCTGTGGTAAGATCCTTGATCACGCCAGTGTCAAAATCAATCTCTACCTGATCCCCCGCCTGGATCTTCTCCGAAGCTTCCTTGCATTCAATAATGGGAAGTCCGATGTTGATGGAGTTCCGGTAGAAAATACGGGCAAATGTCTCGGCGATCACACATCCCACCCCCGAGGCTTTAATGGAAATCGGTGCATGCTCACGAGAAGAACCGCAGCCGAAATTCTTACGGGCCACGATAATGTCCCCGGCCTTTACCTGGTTTACAAATTCTTTGTCAATATCTTCCATACAATGCTCCGCCAATTCCTTGGGATCCGATGTATTCAGATATCTTGCCGGAATAATCACATCCGTATCTACGTTATCTCCATATTTAAACACAGTTCCTGATGCTTTCATAAATGATTCTCCCTTCTGTCTTTCTATCTTATAATCCCAAATCCTTGGGCTCACTGATCTTACCGGTTACCGCGCTGGCTGCTGCCACCGCAGGACTTGCCAGATATACCTCGGAATCAATATGCCCCATACGACCTACAAAATTACGGTTGGTCGTGGATACACATCTCTCACCGGCTGCCAAAACACCCATGTGACCACCTAAACAAGGTCCGCAGGTAGGGGCACTGACAACGGCACCGGCCTCAATGAATATTTTCAATAAACCTTCCGCCATGGCATCCAGATAAATCTGCTGGGTTGCCGGGAAAACGATTAAACGAAGACCTTCCTTCACCTGTCTTCCTTCCAACACCTTCGCGGCAATCCGAAGATCTTCCAGACGTCCGTTGGTGCAACTTCCGATCACAACCTGATCGATATCCAGATTTTCCGCTTCTTCCACGGTTTTGGTATTCTCCGGCAAATGAGGGAACGCAACCGTTGACTTTAACGTACTCAGATCAATGGTCACCACTTCGTCGTAAGGCGCATCCGCATCCGCTTCATAAATATGATAGGGCTTATCGCCATGGGCCTTCATATATTCTATGGTCTTCTCATCCACCGGGAAAATTCCATTCTTCGCTCCTGCCTCAATGGCCATGTTGGCAATGGTAAAGCGATCATCCATGGATAACTCTTTCACGCCGTCCCCCGCAAATTCCAAAGAACGGTACAACGCGCCGTCCACACCGATCTTTCCGATCAAGTGCAAGATCACATCCTTCCCGCTGACCCAGGGCTGGAACGTTCCGGTTAACTCGACTTTGATGGCTGAAGGCACTTTAAACCAAGCCTGACCCGTGATCATTCCGGCACCCATATCGGTACTTCCTACACCTGTAGAAAATGCTCCCAGCGCCCCGTAGGTACAAGTATGAGAATCGGCGCCAATGCAAGTCTCTCCGGCTACGATCAATCCTTTTTCCGGCAACAACGCATGTTCAATCCCCACCTTTCCCACTTCAAAATAATTGGAGATATTCTGAGCTTTTGCGTACTCTCTTACACATTTACACTGTTCCGCTGCCTTAATATCTTTATTCGGAGTAAAATGATCCGGAACCAGAGCAACCTTATTCGGATCAAATACGGTCTTTTTGGTCAGCTTCTCAACCTCACGAATGGCCACGGGTCCGGTAATATCATTGGCTAATACCATATCCAGATCCGCCATGATCAATTGTCCTGCCTCCACGTGATCCAAACCGGCATGTGCTGCCAGAATCTTTTGCGTCATTGTCATTCCCATAATTTATCATCCTTTCTTTTTCTTCTTTATCATTTTTATGGTTTCCACAACGGAAATCACCAGCCATATGGCAATGAGGATTCCAAAAATCCAATTATAGAGGGTATTCTTACTTCCCAATAAGAGAATCCTTACCACATCCATTACGATCAGGGCAAAGAAGCATACCCAACAGGAAATCACACCACGTTTCGGGTCTTTTACTGCATGTGTCATTGTGAGGACCTCCTTTCCATTCCAAAATGTTCATAGGTATATCCGGTAACCATTCGCCCTCTGGGGGTTCGTTCAAGAAACCCGTTCTTGATGAGATAGGGCTCATACACATCCTCAATGGTACCTTTATCTTCTCCAATGGCCGCCGCTAAGGTATCCAATCCCACCGGGCCGCCGTCAAACTTTTCGATCATAAGCAGAAGCATTTCCCGGTCAATATGATCCAGTCCTAACGGATCTACTTCTAACAGATTCAAAGCCTCCCTGGCAATCTCCTCTGTGATCGCCCCATTCCCCTTAACCTGGGCATAATCTCTCACTCTCTTAAAGAACCGGTTGGCAAGTCGGGGGGTTCCTCGGGATCGCATGGCAATTTCCTTCGCTCCCCGATCGTCCACATCTACCTGGAATAAGTGAGCGCTTCTCTTTACGATCTTTTCCAATTCTTCCACGCTATAAAAATCCATTTTCAATACAACGCCGAAACGATCTCTTAACGGCGCCGTTAACATCCCGGCTCTGGTCGTCGCCCCTACCAACGTAAAGTGGGGCAATTCCAGGCGAATACTTTTGGCGGCGGAGTCTTTCCCGACCACAATATCAATGGCATAATCTTCCATGGCAGGATACAATACTTCTTCCACCTGACGGTTCAAACGATGAACCTCATCAATAAAAAGCAGGTCTCCATCCTGCAGACCACTTAGAATCGCAGCAATATCCCCCGGTTTTTCAATGGCAGGACCGGATGTGATCTTCAAATTCACATCCATTTCATTGGCTAAAATACCTGCCAGGGTAGTTTTCCCCAATCCCGGAGGTCCATAGAGCAAAACATGATCTAAAGGCTCTTGACGCTGTTTCGCCGCATCCATAAATATTTTGATTTGATTTTTGGCCCGTTCCTGTCCGATGTAATCCCTGAGCATTTTGGGACGCAGGGTATTCTCCATACGATTCTCATCGGAAAGTAAATCGGTTTTGATCATTCGTTCCATTCTGTATTTTCTCCTCACAACGGATATTTCGTCACGAATATTTCATGACGCCTATTTATCAACGGGAACTTTTTTACTCAATTAAGACCTATCGACTGAGGTTTAATAGGCTTCGTTTCAGGATCTCTTCCGCATTCATCCCTTCTTTGGCGACCTTCCTCACTGCCTCCGCCGCTTCACTTCTCTTATATCCCAGGCTTTCCAGTCCAAGGATCGCATCGTTTACCTCTGCGTTATCACCGGTGGGAGCAAGGATATCCGCCTGAATATCAATCTTATCTTTTAATTCCAGGATCATTTTCTTCGCGGTTTTCGGTCCGATCCCGGGCGTTTTCGCAATGGTCTTATCATCCTCCGTTACAATGGCCTGAAGGATTTCCTTGGCCGTATACGTCGATAACATGGCAAGGCCTCCTTTCGGGCCGATCCCACTGACAGTAATCACTTTCTGGAAGATTTCCAGTTCTTCTTTCTCCGCAAACCCATAAAGTTGAAAGGAATCTTCTCTTACATAGGTATAGGTGTAAAGGATCACTTCCTGCCCTGTTTCCGGCAGTTCCGGAATTCTGGCCGGCGGCATAAAGATCCGGATCCCCATTCCATTGTTTTCCACAACCACAAAATTCTCTTCCACCATGGAAAGGGTTCCCGTTACATAGTAAATCATAGTTTTATCCTTTCTCGGATGATATCCGCTTCATCCCGGTTGCACCGCATGCATCCCCATTAGACCAGCGTTGAAAATACGTTGAGGATGTACTGCAGGATCTTGATCCGTCTGGGGCGGTTTAGCCATTCCGAATAATGGATTTCTTTACATTCTTTCAAGGTTTTCTCAAAGTCCCGCTCCACCGATCGTATGGTCTTGGCATCGTGGAGCCATATTCCGTTTTCATAGTGAAGGTAGAAACTTCGATAATCTAAGTTGATCGTACTGACCATCGCCGTTTGATCCGACAGGATCACCTTGGAATGTACAAATCCCGGTTGATATTCAAAAATCCGAATCCCATTGTGGAGCAAATGTCCGTAATAGTATTCCGTTAAATACTTAATATGTTTTTTATCCGGTATCCCCGGTGTGACGATCCGTACGTCAACCCCTCTTTTTTTCGCTTCGATCAGGCTTCGGGACAGGGTTTCTTCCAGGATCAGATAGGGCGTCATGATGTAGAGACGCTGAATGGAATAATTAGCGATCTGCTTTACAACGCTTCCCACGTAGGATTGGGGACCCAATGCCGGACCATCTCGTAAAATATGACAATACCCGTTGTTCTTGTTAAATTCCCGATCCGGAGAATATTGTAAAAGATCGATCTCCTGACCGGAGGTTACTTCCCACATTTCAAAGAAGGCCACGGTCATCGCCCAGACCGCGTCGCCTTCGACCCGAATTCCGGCATCCTTCCAAACGCCAAAACGCTCTACCAGATTGGCGTACTCATCCGCAATATTAAATCCGCCGGTAAAGCCTACATTTCCATCTACAATAACCATTTTCTGATGGTTTCTAAAATTCATATATAGCTTGGACGCATATTTATGAATGGGATTAAAGATCTGTACTTCAAATCCTTCCGTCCTCAGCTTGCTGCTGAAATCCGTCCCTGTTCGAAGAATGGCGCCGAAATCATCATATAAGAATTTCACTTCCACGCCTTCCTGAAGTTTTTGTTTTAAGATCTCATGAACCTGATCCCAAAGCGCCCCCTCCGCCACAATAAAGAATTCCAACAGGATAAATTTTTTTGCCTGAGCAATCTGTGTAATAATATCCTCAAAGGCATCCTCACCGGTGGCGTAGTATTTGAATTCATTGTTCTTGAAGATCGGAGAACCTTTGGCATACATATATTTGGAAAGCTGACCTTCCAGGGGATATTTTTGAACAAAATCCTCTTCCAGCTTCGGGTCCGCGACCAACCAGCTCTCCGTTTTATGAAATTGGTTGATGATCTTTTTATGGAGGGTATTCCCCTTTCCCACACGGCCCCATAACAGGAACATGATCAAGCCGGAAACCGGCAGCACCAGAATAATACAAAGCCATGAAAATTTATAAGAGAAATTTCGATTGTCATTGGTCAGCGCCAAAATCCCCACCAGTCCGCAAATTTCAAGGGCAATGTAAAACCCGGAGGAATACTCATGAAGAGCCAGGGGAAGAACGGCAATAAATCCCACTTGTAACAGAATTAAAAGGCCCAAAACAACGGCCCGGATCAAGCCGGATAAACTGTTTTGAACCCTACCTTTTAACCGTTTTAAAGTAGTTTCTTCTTTTTTTTCTCGCTTCTCTCTTTTTTCACTGCCGATCAATGTTTCTCACCTGTATTGTTCTGTTGATTTCCGCTCTTCCATAGGACATTATAACATGTTTATTGACCCATTTCCATAAAAACATTTCTTTCCCGATTTGTAACTTTCCTTTTTTCCCACTTTGCCACAAAAACATTTCTGTGTTACAATGATATCACACAGTGGCATCAGAGATGAAAGGATGGTACGTATGATACGAACGGTTGAACACCCGCATTTACCCTTACAAAAAGAGATCCGGCAAGCGCTGCTTTCCGTGGAACACATCCACCTGGAAACGTGTCTGTTTTTTGATATTGAAACCACCGGTTTTTCTCCTCGTACGGCCATGATCCAGCAAATCTGTCTGCTGCATTTTTCAAATCCGGAGGAACCGGAGCTCCTTCACTACTTCTGCAACGAAGTAGACGACGAACGTCCTGTACTGGAAGCCTTCTTTGCCCAGATTCACGCGAATACCACTCTGATCCATTACAACGGCAATACCTTCGATCTGCCCTTTCTAAAAAAACGGGCCCAATACCATCGTCTTCCCCTTCCGGCCTCTTTGAACAACGGATTGGATCTATACCATACCTTACGGAAATTAAAGCCCTTTCTGGCTCTTCCCGATTTTAAGTTAAAAACTTTGGAACAACAATTCGGTTATCAACGCCTGGATTCTTTGTCCGGGAAAGATGTGGTCTCCCAATACGAAGCCTTTATGATGGAAAAACTATCAAAAGGCACGGAAAACCAGGAACGACTGGCCCTTTTAAGCGCTCACAACATGGAAGATGTACTGGCCACCTGGCAGATCGCGTCCGCCCTGACCTATAGGATCTGTCCGGATGATCTGAATGTAACCGAACATTCTCAAAAAAAGGCCTTACAGGGAAAAGCCAAGGGGGCCTATCCCTTCCCTCTTACCATTTCACAGGAATTTGCAACCATCTCTTATGATACTACAAGCGTAGAACTACAAATCCCTGTATTTGAGGGTAAATTGTATCACTTCTATCCCGATTATGAAAACTATTATTATTTACCGGAGGAAGATTATGCCATTCACAAAAGTGTCGGTTCCTTTGTGGATGCTTCCCATCGAAAAAAAGCAACCGCCAAAACCTGTTACACCCCTGCCCAGGGAACCTTCCTTCCCATTCCGAAAAAAACCTTTCAAGATACGCCCTTCACCGGGACGGGCAAACCGATGACCTTCTTTCAAAAAGAGAATCGAAGTCCGTTGTATTATCTTCCGATCTCCTCTTTAAACGAAACGGACTTTTTTCTCTATCGAACGGCCATTTGGAACGCCGTTTGGGATCACATTTGATCCAAATACGCTTCGTATCCGATCTCTCCTAATTTGTCGGCTTTCTTCTGAACGCCGTCCTTCATCTCAACCTTATAATCTTTCAAACGGTTTCTCAGATCCGGATCTTGGATCGACAAGATCTTAGCAGCTAAAATACCTGCATTGGCGGCACCATCGATGGCTACCGTAGCTACCGGAATTCCGGACGGCATCTGAACGATGGAATATAAACTATCCAAACCGCCGGCAGACTTAGTATGGATCGGCACTCCGATCACCGGCAGATCAAACAATGCGGCACACATTCCAGGTAAATGCGCCGCACCGCCGGCACCTGCAATGATCACTTCAATCCCTCTTTCTTCCGCCTTTGTGGCATATTCCACAAACGTATCCGGCATCCGATGGGCCGAAATAATGGTCATCTCATAATCAACACCAAATTTCTCCAGCATTTCCGCCGCCTTTTTCATAACATTTAGATCGGAATCGCTTCCCATTAAAATTCCAACTTTTGACATAACACATGTCTCCTTTCCTTATTCCTCTAACGGTTTGTTTAATCCTTCCGTACCAGGCAATACAAACTTCCCATCCCGGATCAACACGATTTCTTCCCCATTTTCCTTTATGACTGCGATCTTCTCTAACTCATCAAAGGGAAGGGTAATATCCAGATGACAATTAAAATACGCCGATGCCGGATCGCTCTTTCGCAACGCGGAACAGGAATTTTCCTTGGCGATCATTTCCTTTCCATCCGGGTTTCTTACCACAACCTCCTCGCTGTGGGAATAACAGGTATCCCCCACCGCAAAGTGGGGTCCGGTTTTCTCAGCGATCAGAATGGGAAGTTTGTCCAAAATCCCATATTTTCTTCCCATACGGTACGCCAGCGTATTGGTTCCGATGGCAAATTCCCCTAAAGGAAGAGTATCGTGATGAAACAATACATGCTCCTTGATAAAGGCTTTGTTCTTACGTTCCTCATCATAATTCCTACAGGTGTAATCCGTAACCTTACCTTCTGTGATCTTGATCTCCAGCTCCTGGAACAGCAACTGATTCAGATATACATAGGAAACATGCAACACTCCATTGGTCCCTTCTAACTTCGGAGAGGTAAATACTTCTCCCACGGGAATGTTCACATCCGCGAGACAATTCTCAAACCGGGTTTCTGTCGCGGGATCCTTTAACGGTGCTAGCGCTACGATTATGTCCGTTCGATTATCCCCTTTTCCCTTTACATGTACCCTTTCTCCCTGGTCCAGGGCGTCGATCAGACATTGTTGGATCCTTTGATAGGTTTCTACATCCAGGGTATTGATCTTCATGGTTTCCCGGAAGATCTCTTCAAAGTCCGGTCCAATCGCTGGGATCGGGAAGGCAATAATGGTAAATTGATAATCGTCCCCGGGCATAAATTCATTTTGAAGAAGGGAGCTCAAAATCGGCATTATGGGCTGCATTGTGAACGGCCCTGGCGAGATGGCTGATGCAGACTATGGCTATGTGGGTGCAGGACGAGGCAAGATTTCCCTCTACAAGGCCAAGGAGTGTGTAGAGAAGAACATCCCCGAGGAGGAG
>CALGGT010000105.1 GCA_937915825.1 uncultured Eubacterium sp. | reverse complement strand
CAAACCGGTCGTCTGCTGGTGGTCCGCAGCGAGAATGGTTCCGGCAGCGAGGAAGCCGATCCCGCTGATGACATTGGCCGCGATACGGGAAGCATCGAACTTCAGCCCCACCGTCTCCACAATTCCAACCCACGGTCCCTTTATCATCTCCCATTCATAGATGGATATCATGATGGTTAATGCGGCGCCGATGCAGGTCAGAGTATAGGTCCTGAGTCCGGCATTCTGTTTCTTTTTCGACCTGCCATATCCGAGAACCCCGCCACAGGCCATGGCCAGCAGCAGCCGGACAATCACAGATACCATATTAAATTCCTTCAAATACGCTAAAATGTCCACAGGGATATCTGTCTCCTTTCCTTGCAATAAGGATAACAGATTTGGACGGCTTTGTCAATGGAATCGGACGATATTGTAACAATATTCGTACAAATACAAAAAGAACACTTTATTGATGAGATCATTCCGTATGGGATATGATTTTGAACTTTCTGTAAATTGTCATAATATGTATTGCAGCCTGATATACAAAGTGGCATAATAAGAACAATGAAAGGCGGTGTCAATTATGGCAGTAAAAAGTTCAAATGTTATGGCAAGAGTAGAGCCGGAGATCAAGGAAGAAGCTGAGGCGATTCTGTCACAGCTTGGCATTTCCGCATCCAGCGGAATAAATATGTTTTACAGGCAGATCATTCTTTGGAGAGGACTCCCTTTCCGCCCGTCAGTTCCGGCAAACAGACCTCTTTCTCTTGATGAGATGACCAAAGAGGAATTTGATGCTAAAATGGCGCGTGGTCTTGAACAGGCCAAGAGTGGTGAAGGAGTTCCTGCGGATGAATTCTTTGCATCTTTAAGGGAGGAAATCCTGCAATCTTATGTCTGATGAGTACAGGTTGATAATTCTTCCCGAAGCGCAGAAAGACATTCGTGATATTATTATCTATATAATAAGATAAATTCCAGATTAAAATCAAATAATCATCATTAAGATGCATACAAAGCATCTCGGCTGGTTCCGGGGTGCTTTTTCGTTGCGAAAAAACCATGAGAAGAAAGGAAGCAGCCCATGGCAGATAATTATGGCTTAATGACGTGGAAAAAGAGGCTGACCAATTCGGAAAAGAAGAAAAGGAAACAGGCGGTTAGACAAGTTAATTTATATCCAATTTAGAATCTGACTAAAATTAAGGAATCGAACCGTGTTTTATGTATATTTCGTTTATTCATGGGGCAATGAACCTGAGTTAGAGATCGTTTGCCAAGGGGTGGATTAGGATTGCGTGGCTAAGGGGATTAATCAGGTTGGTTAAGGGAGCTTTAGGGGTTGATTGGGTTGATTCGGAGAGCTGGGGGTTGATTGGGTTGATTCGGAGAGCTGGGGCTGGGGGCTGATTCGGGGAGTTGGGCTTTTAAAGCGGAGATGGATTCCATGAAGGGGCATTTGCGACCGTCAGCACTTAATGAGCGCGTAGCGCGAATTTTGTACTGCTACGGTCGCATTTTAGCGGGAGCGGGCCCCGAATGGAACCATTTCCGTTTAAAAGCATAAACCAAGCAAGCAACCCCAAGCACCTCCCACATACACCCTTTGACCTTTTCCCCATAATGTGATATAGTAACTATGTATGTAATTTTTTGAGAAAAAGACGAAATACGAAAGGTAAGGATAGAATGGACAAGAAGAGTGTAATGCATCTGGATTCCAGATTAAACGATGAATTCGAAAACTTAGTAAAATATTGCATGATCTCCGGTGAGATCGATCCCAGTCTGTATGTGGAATACGATGTAAAAAGAGGCCTGAGAGACTCCAATGGAAAAGGTGTGTTAACCGGCTTAACGGAGATTTCCGATGTGGTAGGTTATAAATTTGAAAACGGCGTGAAGGTGCCGGGACCCGGGCATCTGTATTATCAGGGGTATAACGTGGATGACCTGGCGGCCAGCTTTAAGAAACGTCGTTACGCGTTTGAGGGAGCGACGTATTTGCTCTTATTCGGGGAATTGCCGAACAAAGATCAGTTCCAGAGTTTCTTAAACATCCTGGGAAGCCTAAGTGAGTTATCGGCCGGGTTTGTTCGTGATGTGATCATGAAGGCGCCCAGTGAGAATTTAATGAACGCGCTGCAAAAAAGCATCTTGACGTTGTACTCTTATGATGAGAATCCGGATGATATCTCCGTTCCCAACGTTTTGCGTCAGTCCTTGCAGCTGATCGCGAAAATGCCCATGATCACCGTTTATGCCTATCATGCTTACCGTCATTTTAAATTCGATGACAACCTGGTCATTCGTTCTCCGAAGCCGGAATTATCCATTGCGGAGAATATTTTGCAAATGTTACGGCCCAACGGGGAATTCACGGAATTAGAGGCAAAAACCCTGGACATTGCCCTTGTTTTACATGCGGAGCATGGAGGAGGGAATAACTCGACCTTTACCAATCACGTGGTTACATCCTCGGGAACCGATACATATTCCGCGATCTCGGCGTCCATCGCATCCTTAAAGGGGCCTCGCCACGGTGGTGCCAACCTAAAGGTTTTGCAAATGTTTGATGACATTAAGGAACATGTATCCGACTGGGAGAATCGAACGGAGATTTCGGAGTATTTAACGAAAATTCTGGACAAAGAAGCATTCGATCATTCTGGATTGATCTACGGAATGGGTCATGCCGTTTATACGGAGTCGGATCCGCGTGAAGTGATCTTAAAGGAATACGCCAAGCACCTGGCGAAGGTAAAGGGCAAAGAAGAAGAATTAAAGCTCTATGAAAATGTAGAGAAGATCAGCGCCCGGTTGCTTATGAAAAAACGTCATTTGTTTAAGCCGGTTTGTGCCAATGTAGATTATTACAGTGGATTTGTTTATACCATGCTGGATATTCCCAGAGAAATGTTTACGCCGATCTTTGCCATTGCCCGTATTTCCGGATGGTGTGCCCACCGTTTGGAGGAATTGGTAAGCCGGGGCAAGATCATCCGTCCTGCTTACAAATTCGTAGGAAAGCACAAAACATTTGTGGAACCGGAGGGCAGAGAGTAGGCTATGGTTTTGTTTTTTGATATCGATGGAACGTTGTTAGACGAGAAGGAGTCTGTGGTGCCGGAAAGCACTGGCAAGGCCTTGCAAATGGCAAGGAAACAGGGCCATCTATTATTGATCTGTTCCGGACGTTGCAAGTTGATCATACCGGAGTCGATCATGCAATTGGGATTTCATGGTATGATCGGTGGCTGTGGGACCTATGTGGAATATCAGGGGGAAGTTCTTTATCACAAGTCCATTGAGGAATCCATGTGTCGGGAGCTGGTGGAGGATTTATATCGCTATCACATTGACGGGGTATTGGAAGGCAAGGACGTTTCTGCCTTTCGCAAAGATATATGGATGCCCGTGGTCAAAGAAATTTATGGTGAAAACTCTACCTTTAAGCCGGCGGCGGATGCCACGAAAATATGGGAAGAGACCACGAGCTTTGATAAAATGGCTCTTTGGTACGACGCGTCCTCGGACATGGCAGCGTTTCAGAAAAAATGGGAATTCTATTTTGACTTTATTGATCGAGACCCCACCTTTAAGGAAGTTGTGCCCAGGTCCTGCAGCAAAGCTACCGGCATTGACCGGATCTGTGAGTATTTACATGTTTTACCGGAGGATACGTTGTCCTTTGGAGATAGTACCAACGATCTGCCTATGCTGTTGCATACCGGTCATTCCGTGGCAATGGGCAGCGGGAATCCGGTGCTGTTTGATCAGGTGGATTACGTGGCCCCGGCGGTTATGGAAGATGGTATTTATAAAGGCATGGAGCACTTTGGATTGCTAGGTGAATGAGCATGGTTGTTTGTTTACGCAAAAGGATCGTGTCAAGTGACGTGAAAGAAGGGAAGGATAATTATGAAACTTCGTGAAATCCTGCAAGGAGTATCGTATCAGGTTTTATCCGGGGATGTGGATGTGGATGTGAAAGATTTGGCATATGATTCCCGTCAGGTTCAGGAGGGATTCCTGTTTGTGGCATTGGCGGGGGCGGTGACCGATGGACATGCCTATATTTCCCAGGCGTTAAAAGCCGGAGCAAAGGCGCTGGTGGTGGAGCATGAGGTGGACCACAAGGCTTTGGGGATCCGGGAAGGATTCCCGGTTGTGATGGCACAGGATGGGAGGACTGCGTTAAGCCTCATGGCGGCGAATTTCTATGATCATCCGGCCTCAAAAATGAAGATGATCGGAATTACCGGAACCAAGGGGAAGACCACCACGGCTTTCATGGTTCGGGATATCATCGAAAAAGCAGGGTTTTCCTGTGGTTTGATTGGAACGGTGGGAACCTTTTTTAAGGGGAAGAAGATTCCTTCCGAGCATACCACGCCGGAGTCCTATGATCTGCAAAAGATTTTGGCGGATATGGTGGCGGAAGGATGTGAATATCTGGTCATGGAGGTTAGCTCCCAGGCCTATAAATTAAAACGGGTGGCAGGAATTCATTATCACGTGGGCGTATTTACCAATATTACGCCGGATCACATCGGACCCGGGGAGCATGAAGATTTCGCGGAATATTTAACCTGTAAAAAGGAATTGTTGAAAAATTGCGACGTGGCCCTGGTGAATCGGGACGATGAACATTGGGCGGAGATCATAGAAGGGGCAACGTGTAAGATCTACTCCTTCGGTAAGTCGGAAGAAGCGGATTTAAAGATTGGGAAGGTGGCGCATCAGGAAGAGGATGGAACCCTCTCCATGGTATTTGAGACAGAGGGTCGATACGAGGGAAAAGTTGTGGTAGGGCTTCCCGGTCGTTTTAATGTTAAGAACGCCACAGCTGCTTTAGGGGTTTCTCAGTTGCTGGATCTAGTCGAAGAGCCGGTTTTACAGGCGTTAAAGGATGTGAAGGTAGCAGGAAGAGTGGAGCCGGTTCCCGGAACCAGGGGCTATACAGTATTGATTGATTACGCCCATAATGGAGTTAGCACGGAAAGCGTACTGACAACCCTTATGGAATACAATCCCGGACGTTTGGTGGCAATCTTTGGATGCGGAGGAAACCGCAGCAAACTTCGCCGCTATGAAATGGGAGAAGTGGTAGGAGCGCTTGCGGATTTTGCCATTGTAACGGCGGACAATCCAAGAAAAGAAGCATTCCAGGATATTGTAAAAGACATTGAAGTAGGTCTTAAGAAGGCGGAGAAGGGAAAAGGTTCTTGCGAATACGTAGTGATCGAGGATCGGGGAGAGGCCGTGGAGTATGGGGTGCGACACGCGAAGAAAGGCGACATTATCGTGCTGCTGGGAAAAGGACATGAGGATTATCAGGAAATACAGGGGGTTCGCTATCCTTACAGTGATAAAGCCGCGGTTTTAAATGCGTTAAAAAAGGTAAATGAGGGAAATGAGATAAATGAGGAATAGACATGCATAGATTTTTTGTATCCCAAGACCGGGTGTTTGGAGACAAGATTCAGATCACAGGTGGGGATGTTGCCCATATTTCCAGGGTTTTGCGCATGAGTCCGGGAGATCGGATGATGGTAAATATCAGCATGAACACCGAATGCCTGGCACAGATTTCTACGATTGACAAAGATGAGGTGTGGGCGGATATTGTAGAAATCCGGGAAATCAAAAGAGAACTGCCGGTGGAGGTGGTTCTTTTTCAAGGACTCCCAAAGGGAGATAAGATGGACCGGATCGTGCAAAAGGCGGTGGAGCTTGGAGCCGGGGAAGTGGTACCGGTAAAAACCCATCGCAGCATTGTGAAAATCGATGAGAAAAAGGCGAAGAATAAGGTGAGCCGATGGCAGGGGATCGCGGAGTCGGCAGCGAAGCAAAGCGGTCGGGGAAAGATTCCTGCGGTCAAAGCTCCCATGACCTTTCAGGAAGCGTTGGAGGAAGCCGAAAGTTGCGACCTGGTTTTGATTCCCTATGAATTATGCGAATCGATGAAGGAAACTAAGGAATTTCTTGGTACGATCCCGGATCGGGTAGCGGGAGGAAGTTGTAAAAAAATCGGCATTTTTATTGGTCCGGAAGGTGGATTTGAAAAAGAAGAAGTAGAGAAGGTACGGACGATGGGTGGCGAGGAGATTACCTTGGGGAAAAGGATCTTACGAACGGAAACGGCGGGGATATGCCTGCTTTCCATTCTTATGTTTTTGTTGGAAGAGTAGAAGAAAGGACGGATGGCATGGAAGCTTATCTGGATCATGCGGCAACGACCTATGCCTTAGAGGAAGTGGCGGAACTTGTAAAACAAGTATCGACCAAGGATTTTGGGAATCCGTCGTCCAAGCACAGGAAGGGAATTGAAGCGGAAAATATTTTAAAAGAAGGAGCGGAACGTATTGCGAAAACCTTGCGCTGTGCCCCTAAAAACGTAATATTTACCTCCGGGGGAACCGAAAGTAACAATACGGCGATCATGGGAACGGTGCTGGGAAACCGGCGTCGGGGCAAGCACATTGTGACGACGGGATTTGAACATTCGGCGATCTATAAACCGCTGGAATTTTTGAAGCAATACTTTGATTGTGAGATCACCTACCTTCCGGTGGATGAAAAGGGGCATGTGTCACCGGCGGATTTAAAAGATGCGATCCGTGAGGATACGGTGCTGGTTTCCGTGATGATGGTAAATAACGAGATCGGCTCCAAAGAAGACGTGGAGACCCTGGCGAACGTGGTAAAGAAGGTGGATCCTAAGATCGTATTTCATACCGACGCCATCCAGGCTTATGGAAAATACCAGCTGGATATGCGAGGATCTGAGATCGATCTTTTGTCGGTCAGCGGTCATAAGATCCATGGTCCCAAGGGAACCGGATTTTTGTACGTGAAAGATCACACGAAAGTATTGCCTCTGATCTACGGGGGCGGTCAGCAAAGAGGGTTTCGATCCGGAACCGATAATGTGCCCGGGGTGGCAGGACTTGGATTAGCAGCGGAGAGGATCTATGAAAACCATAAGGAAAAAACGGAACATCTTTATGATCTAAAACAATATACCATTGGGAAACTTTTGGAAATGGACGGCGTTCAGGTCAATGGAATGGATCTGGATGCCTGGAAGAAAGATCCTGGAATTGCGGTAAGAACAACGGCCCCCCACGTGATCAGCGTAGGCGTGGACGGTGTTCAATCGGAAGTATTCTTACATGCCCTGGAGGATCGGGGGGTGTATGTATCCTCCGGTTCGGCGTGCTCTTCCAATCAGCCGGGACTCAGCAGCACGCTTCAGGCCATTGGTTTGGATAAGGAAATGTTGTATTCCACCATTCGTTTAAGTTTTTGCTTTGAAAGTACCCGGGAAGAAGTGGATTATGCGTTGGAACAAATGCGGGAATTGATTCCCTTTTTGAGAAGATATACAAGAAAGTAGGATAAATATGACGAAATCATTTTTGATCAAATATGGAGAGATCGGCGTAAAGGGAAAGAACCGCCACCGTTTTGAGGAGGCGCTTCGAACGGATATTGACAGGCGTTTGAAAAAATGTGAAGGAACGTTTCGAGTTACAAGAGAACATGGAAGACTGTATGTGGAAGGGTTAACGGATTTTGATTTTAACGAGGTGGTAGATGCCTTGAAAAAGTGTTTCGGGATTACCCATATCTGTCCCATGGTTTCCGTGGAAGATAAAGAGATTCACCGTGTCTTGGCGGTGCTCACCCAGCATATGAAGGAAGAGTTGGGAGATCGGTCTTTTACCTTTAAGGTATTTGCCAAGCGCAGCGATAAGGAATATCCAATGACCAGCCCGGAAATCTGCAGGGAGGCGGGAGAATATATTTTAACGGAAATGCCAAACGCCAAGGTGGATGTTGTAAGTCCGGAGATCAAGGTATATGTGGAAATCCGTAAGAAGGCTTACGCCTATATTACCAGCATTCGGGGCTTAGGAGGAATGCCCTTAGGAACCAGCGGCAAGGCGATGCTTCTATTATCCGGAGGGATCGATAGCCCGGTGGCAGGGTATATGATGGCCAAACGAGGCATTCGACTGGAAGCGGTGTATTTTCATGCCCCTCCGTATACGTCGGATCGCGCCAAACAAAAGGTGGTGGATCTGGCTAAAATTGTAAGTGAATACGCCGGTCCCATACGTTTGCACATTGTGAATTTTACCGATATTCAGCTTGCGATCTATGAGAAATGCCCCCATGATGAATTAACCATTATCATGCGCCGTTACATGATGGAGATCGCGGAGCGGATCGGGGAGGAAGAGGATTGTCAGGCTTTGATCACCGGAGAAAGTGTCGGACAGGTTGCCAGCCAGACCATTTACAGTTTGGTCACCACGAACGAAGTGTGCAAGATGCCGGTATTTCGCCCGTTGATCGCTTTTGATAAGCAGGAGATCATTGAACTTTCCCAGAAGATCAACGCCTATGAAACGTCCATTCTTCCCTTTGAAGATTGCTGCACGATCTTTGTGGCTACCCATCCGGTAACCAAACCCCGGCTGGAGCAGATTAAAAAATCGGAACAGAATTTGGTAGGAACCGTGGAAGAAATGGTGGAAGCTGCCATAAGGGAAAAAGAGGTTGTCGACATTTCATCGTAAAAAAAGGACTGGATTTCAAAATGAAATTCAGTCCATGATCATTTTTTTTGTCGTCCCATGAGTATCGCCACCTTATCCAACGATAAAAGGTTTTAATTTCTCAAGGATAACATCGGCGTCGTTCTCGGTATGGATATTCAAGTCAATGGGTTTGGAAAGATCCAAGCTGAAAATTCCCATAATGGACTTTGCGTCAATGACATAACGTCCGGAAACCAAATCGAATTCCGCGTCAAATTTTGTAACTTCATTGACAAAATCCTTTACCTTATCGACGGTGTCTAAAGAAATTTTTACGGTTTTCATACTACATACCTCCTTGAATCACTTTGATCACGATCTTCTTTTTGTTACACATTTATCATAGTACGAAAAAGAAAATATGTCAATAGAAAAAATAAAAGAAAGCAGATGGCTATGAAAGTTGCAATCTTAACCTTGGGATGTAAGGTTAACTATTATGAATCAGAAAAAATAGCGGAAGATTTTGCAAGCTACGGTTTTGAGATCGTGGATTTTAATCGTCCGGCTGATATATATATTATCAATACCTGTACCGTTACGAACATTGCCGATCGTAAGTCCAGAAAAATGATCCACCGTGCCAGAAGAATGAATCCGGAAGGGTATGTGGTGGCCACCGGTTGTTATGTAAATGGCGCCAAAGAGAAGCTTGCGAAGGATGCCTTCATTGATGCTCTCTTTGTGAATGAAGAGAAGAAAACACTGGCAAAAACTGTATACGAGACGATGCTGCAAAAACATCGGATCCAGGAAGGGAAGGAGCTAGAGAAAACACCGGCGAAGAATCACGCCCACAAGCGGACTCGTAAATTTATTAAGATTCAAGACGGCTGCAATCTGTTCTGTACGTATTGTACCATTCCCTTCGTAAGAGGGCGGGGGAAGCTTATCAGCATGGAGGAAGAAGAGGTTCTGAAAGAGGTGTGTCGCGCCGCGAAAGAAGGCTTTCAAGAAGTGGTTTTAAACGGGATCCACCTGTCTTCTTATGGAGTGGATCTTCAGGGTGTGAAGCAATTTACCAAATTAAAGGGAGAGCCGTTGGCCAAACTTTTGCAAAAGGTCAATGAGATACCGGGAATTGAAAGAATTCGTTTGGGATCCCTGGAACCCCGGATCATCCGTTCCGAATTTCTGGAAGGCGTTGGAAATGTGGATAAACTTTGCCCTCATTTTCACTTGTCCTTGCAAAGCGGATGCGATGAAACATTAAAAGAGATGAATCGTCATTATACCACCGCGGACTTCCGAAAGGCCGTGGAGTTGTTAAGACAATACTACGATACGCCTGCGGTAACCACCGATGTGATCGTCGGTTTCCCGGGAGAGACGGAAGAACGGTTTGCTGCCTCCCTGGCCTTTGTAAGAGAGATCGGGTTTGCCGGTGTGCATGTATTTCCCTATAGTGAAAGAGCCGGTACGGTGGCGGCCAAAAGAGAGGACCAGGTGGATGGGAGGATCAAGCAGGAACGGGTGGAAGCCATGGGGAAGGTCGTGGAAGAAAGTGAACGAGCCTATGGAAAAAGTTTTGTGGGAACGTCAACGCATGTACTTTTTGAGGAATTTCATAAAGGCCAGGATCTGGTCGGATATACGGATCGCTATGTAAGAGTGAAACTTTCGAAAGAAGAAGCTCTGGATAGAGGGTGGACGAAGGGAAGCTACGTAGAGGTGGAGTTAAGAGATGATATGGTGTAGGTGGTAAGGTGTGGATCGGAAAAAGTTTTAGAGTTGCTTTTTTTTCGCGGGTATAGTAAAATAGTAGTATATATAGTCATTTTTGAGGGGGAACCGTGATATGGAAAACATGAACAATACACAGCTTTTTAACGCCAGCGAACACAATGATTACGATGTTAAGGATATTATTGCTGCCGTGTATGAAGCATTAACCGAGAAAGGATACAACCCGGTCAACCAGATCGTGGGATATTTAATGTCGGGAGATCCTACGTATATTACCAGCTATAAAGGGGCAAGAAGCCTGATCATGCGGGCGGAACGGGACGAGATCATCGAAGTTTTATTGGAAGATTATATTCAGGTTCATTTCTCAAATTCGTGAAGAGGAAAGGTCTGGAAAAGAAGAGGGCTCTGAGAAGAGGGGAAGACTCATGACATATATGGGTTTGGATTACGGTTCTGTTACGGTAGGAGTAGCGATCAGCGATTCCAAAGGAACGGTTGCTACACCGCTAGAAACCATTACCCGAAAAAAAGAAAATCAGGTTCGACGTACGTTGGCTCGTTTGGAAGCGGTGATCGAAACGTATCACATCCAAACGATCGTGTTGGGAAATCCTAAAAACATGAACGATACCGACGGCGAGAGAGTGGAACGAACCTTGGAATTTAAAGAAAAATTAGAAAAAAGAACCAATCTCCCGGTCATTCTTTGGGATGAACGCCTGACGACCGTGGCAGCAAAGTCTGCCTTAACGGAAACCGGTGTAAAGGAATACAAACAAAAAAAATATGTAGACGCCTTGGCGGCTACGTTAATCTTACAAGGATATTTGGATTCGAAGGAGATGGACCATGAAACAGAATAAAAAAGGGCGTGGACAGGAAGAAATGCCGATAATGCTTACTGACGAGAATGGTTGTGAGGAAGCTTTTTTTGTGTTGGAAGAAGCAGAGATTGCCGGAAGAAAATACCTGTTAGCCGGAAATCGTCCTGCCTCAGATCTGGAAAAAGAAGAGGTGAAGGACATGGAAGTTGTTATTTTAAGAGTCGTTGGCGAAGAAGACTCAGATTATATATATGAGGTTGTGGAGGAGGAAGAGGAACTTCAAATCATATCAAAATATATGGGGGAGATCATGGAAGATTTCCTGATCGAGTAGAAAGGATCCAAAGGAAAAAGAAAAGATCAGAAGGAGACAAAGTACATGTCAGAAAATGAAATTCAAAATACGGGGAAAGTCCGTATTATCCCCTTAGGGGGGCTGGATCAGATCGGTATGAACATTACCGCATTTGAAACAGATAACAGCATTGTAGTGGTGGACTGTGGAATGGCATTTCCGGAGGACGATATGCTGGGGATCGATTCGGTTATTCCGGATGTTTCTTATCTGGAGGAAAACCAGGATAAGCTAAAGGGATTTGTGATCACCCATGCCCACGAGGATCATATTGGCGGTCTTCCTTATGTACTGAAGAAGGTGCACGCGCCGATTTATGCCACAAGGCTTACCATGGCCATTATCGAGAACAAATTAGAAGAACATGGATTAAATGACAACATACGGAAAAAAGTAGTTTCCTTTGGGCAATACATTAGCCTCGGAGATTTTCGGTTTGAGTTCATACGAACCAATCACAGCATTGCGGACGCGGCGGCGTTAGCTATCTACACACCGGCCGGGACCCTGATCCACACCGGAGATTTCAAGGTGGATTTTACGCCGGTTTATGGAGAGAGCATTGACCTGGCGCGTTTCGGCGAGTTAGGCAGAAGAGGGGTATTGGCCCTTATGTGCGACAGTACCAACGTATTAAAACCCGGATTTACCATGTCAGAAAAAAGCGTGGGGAAAACCTTCGACAATATTTTCGGGGAACATCCGGATAGTCGGATCATTGTGGCAACCTTCGCGTCCAATGTGGACCGTGTGCAGCAGGTTATCAATACGGCCTGCAAATACAAGCGTAAGGTAGTGCTGGAAGGAAGGTCCATGGTCAATGTCATTGAGACCGCGCAGGACTACCTGCAGCAGCACTGAACCGGAGCGCGGCTCCGCCTCCAAAGAGTAAGAAACCAATGGAAAAGAAAACCATCAGCTTCATCATCCCGTGCTACGCCAGCGAGGGGTCCGTCGGCCTCGTGATCGAGGAGATCCGCGAGGTCGTGGCCCAAAGGCCCGATTTTGACTACCAGATCGTGGCCGTCAACGACTGCTCGCCCGACGGCGTGCTGGAGGTCCTTCGCGGCATCGCGGCGCAGGATCCGAGAGTCGGCGTCATCGACCTGGCCAAAAACGGCGGGCGGCACAATGCCCTGCTCTGCGGCTGTCATTATGCCACAGGGGACTATATCGTGTTTATTGACGATGATCTGCAATGTCCCACTGACCAGCTCTGGAACCTGCTCTCACCCCTGGAGAGCGGAGAATACGACGTCTCCATCGCCAAATACCCCAAAAAGCAGCAGTCTCTCTTCAAAAACTTCGGTTCCGGGGTGAACGACCTTGTGAGATCGGAAGAG
>CALGGT010000104.1 GCA_937915825.1 uncultured Eubacterium sp. | reverse complement strand
GCGCGTAGCGCGAATTTTGTACTGCTACGGTCGCATTTTAGCGAGAGCGAGCCCCGGAATGGAAACATCTCGGTGTTAAAAGCATCGAATAAGTCAAATAAGTCAAATAAGTCAAATAAACCAAATAAACCAAATAAGATCCTCCAAAAAAAACCATGTAAGAACACACTTCTGTTCCTACATGGTTTCCTTTTTTTACAAACTCATCGCTCGCAGATATCCAGATCCATCCTTCAACACAAAAAAACAAATCATTTAATAATCTTCAAGTAATTGGTCTTTGATTCAACGCCTTTCTTGGTAACTCGCGCCACTACATAATATTTGTAAGTAACTCCCTCTTCCACTGCGGTGATCGTGATCAGGGACTTACCAACTTTCTTTGGCTTGATCTTTCCCTTGTTATTCACCGTAGCAACCTTCTTGTTGCTTGAAACAAATTTTAATTTCGCTCCATCGGCAATATGTTTCAGGGTTACTTTAAAGGACTTCTTAATGGGAATATTCTTGTAAAGAGCAACACTGGGTCCTTGATAGGAAGTCTTGAATTTAATCAAACTATAGTTCTTGGGAACTCTCTTCCGAACATGTACGTTGATGATATATTGAACCTTCATTTCACCCTTTGTTACGTTGATGATCAAGGTTGCCTTACCCTTTTTCTTCTTAGACTTTACAAGTCCCTTCTTTGAAATGGTCGCAATCTTTTTGTTGCTGGATTCACATTGGATCTTGCATCCTTTTGTGTTGACCAGGCAAATTTGGAATTTCTTATTGAATCCCATGATCTTCTTACCTGTAATGGTCGGAATGTAAAGTTCAATGGAATCGTCGGAAATCTGTTCTCCCGGTACATAGTTGTTTTCTCCATTCTCACGATCCTTATCTGCGGCAGGAGACGTTGTAGCAGGGCTTTCCGATACAACCGGCGTAGAGGAAGATCTTCCGGCAGGACTTTCTACTGCCTCCGGTGTTACCGTTACCTCTGGTGTAGGCTCTTCGGATTCCTCCGGTGTTGCCGTTACTTCTGCCGTAGGCTCTTCGGATGCCTCCGGTGTTGCCGTTTCCTCTGGTGTGGGCTCTTCGGATTCCTGCGGCTCAACCGATGGTGTGGCAGCCGGTGCTTCGGATGGCTCCGGTGTTGCCGTTTCCTGCGGTCTCGCTTGAACCGGGGTTCCGTTTAGACCATCCGGATCATCCTCAGGGGTTATGCCATCCGGATTTCTTACGGGAGCGTGCCAGATCTCATCCAATCCATAACATCCGGTACCATCAATAACGATCCATCCCATGTAGTCGCCTCTACCCTCAATGTAAACACGGATATATTTTCCAGTTTGATCCTCGGTTGGCGTATAGCTTGGATCGTTAGCCCCCGGAATGGGAACCCATGAATTTTGATCTTCATCAAAGATCTGCCACTGAAAATACGCGTTATCCTTATTCACTTCTACATCGCCTGTTTCACTGGTAAGGGTGACAACGGTGATCTCTTCACCGGCAAAAAATTCATCCTTGTCCAGTTCACCACTTACTAAATATACCCGGGCAGGTTTTACAAGGGTTCCATTTCGTCCCTCCACCGTGGAAACGGTAGGAATATTGTCTTCCTCACTGGGAGTAATAACATCCTCCGGTGCAGCAGCTGCTGAATTTTTTGTAACATAGAAGCCTTCCGCATCTATAATGATCTCACCTTGGATTGGCATAGAACCGTTTTCCGTCTCAATATAGGATTGTACGGAAATTACAACCCGAAAGTATTTCCCGATGTCTTCATCGGTGAATGCATACGAGGTAATTCCATCTTCACCCCCATCAACTACGTCATACCAGCCATCGACATCATCCCAGGTCTGCCAATGCGTACGATAATCTTCTGCTTTCGTCAGATCGAGAGAAATATTGCCGGCCATAATTTCAGTGACACTGGCAACATCTCCGGATCTGAATTCTGTCACATTCAGAGATCCACTGGTGAGAGCCGGAGGCTGCACATAAGAACCATTTTCCCCCTCAGTGTTAGACGCACTAGAGGCGCTATAAAAGTTATATACGCCCTCTGCGTCCACATAAAGATCGTATCTAGGATTAAATATATAATTGGGGTTACCGGATTCATCCCTCGTTTCTTCCGAATAGATATGTAATCGAATATTCTTTCCAAAATATTCCTCTGTAAATGTTATACTTGGCTCCGTAATACCCAAGCTCTCCCAATTAACGTTGCCCTGATCATCCGTCACTTGAACCTGCCAGTCAAATTCAGCACCCATTTCCTGTGCTTCCTCCGGCGTATAACTGCCGACGGTATAATCCTCTCCATCCACTTCCACTTCGGTTATTATATTTCCAAGTGTAACGGTATCCCCTACTTGGAATACGTTCTTATCTAAATAGGCATATACAAAAGACTGCGGATATATACCACTGAGGCTTGCCACATAATTTCCTGAAAATTCATCTTCATCGCTAAGCGCTCTGCAATCATTCACGGTCAAGAGCAATTTTCCTTTTAAATTTGTCCCTTCTTTTGGTTCGATATACACTCCTACTTTTGAAAACATAAGGGATGCAGGAATGGTAAATGTTTGCCCCGTTCCGATCACACCGGCTAAATCCGCAAATTTACGATCTAATTCCGGCGCATGCGGAGAGATCCAGTAAATATTCACATCATTAAAATCTACAAGATTATCTCCTTCGTCCTTGATCGTATCAATGGTCAACGTCTGACCTGCAAAAAATTTTCCGGCCATGGCAGATGCCTGATACGCGGTATCCACTTCAAAACTTGCCGTTCCAAGCGCAATTTTTTCATCTTCCGGCGGTGCCGCCTTTACAATGCCTGCGTTGTTCCCCACAATGGTAGACAGAACCATCGCAAGAGACAACAAAAAGGCCATGATTCTTTTGTTCCTTTTCATAAAATCCTCCTTGAATACTGGAAAGCAATCCATGATGAATTGCAAAAAACTTACCAATCCCATTATACCCGTATACTTCAGGGAGGTCAAGTTATTTATATCCGACAATCGCCATGATCGGCATGGATCCGCGGCAGGAATGGCTGACCTACTACCTTATCCCAGGAACCGTTTTGAGAAAATATGGACATTTTCCCGGTTTTGGTATATAATAATTGGATAGGGTCCAACGATCACACGCGATCTTACTTGTATCAAGCGCGTTGTGACACCCGATCCGAATTTGTATTTTAGAAAGGAATTCTATTTTGTCATACGGAAAAAAACAGGTACTTGCCAAGGCCAGGCGCTTAAAGGCTGGCACGACCCATCGTTATCATAAATTACAGGTGATCGGATTCCGATTGTTTATGGTGGTGATCCTTCTCTGTATTATTTGGGGGATCAGCGCGGGAATGGGCGTTCTGAACGGATTGCTAAAAACCGCTCCTTCCATTAATTCCATTAACGTGGTTCCGGATGGGTATACAACCAATATTTTAAATAAAAAGGGCGAAATCGTTGAAACCCTGATCGGTAGTGACGCCAACCGTGAATACGTGGAGTTAAAGGAGATTCCCACTCATTTACAAAATGCTTTTGTAGCCATTGAAGATGAGCGTTTCTGGGAACACGACGGCATCGATCTGCACGGGATCTTTCGTGCAGCCTTCGTAGGCGTAAAAGGCGGGGATTTCAGCCAGGGTGCTTCCACTCTAACCCAGCAGCTGTTAAAGAACCAGGTATTTAACGGTGGGGAAGAGAATACGTTGATCCAAAGGGTAGAACGTAAGGTACAGGAGCAATATCTGGCCATCCAGTTAGAGAATAAATTATCCAAGAAGCAAATTATGGAATACTATTTAAACACCATTAACCTGGGCCAGAATACGTTGGGCGTTCAGGCAGCTTCCAAGCGATATTTTAACAAAAAGGTTTCGAATCTTACCATATCTGAGTCGGCGGTGATCGCCGGCATTACCCAGAACCCTTCCCTTTACAATCCAATCTCTCATCCACAGAAAAACAAGGAGAAAAGGGCGATCATTCTGGCATATATGCTGGAGCAGGGATATATTACGTCGGATGAATACAACGAAGCCATTAAGGATAAAGTTTATCAAAGAATTAAATCCGTAAACAAAGAAACCATGCTTTCCAGCAAACCTACCACCTATTTTACAGACGCTTTGATCGATCAGATCATCCGGGATATGAAACAGGAATTGGGCTATACGGAAACCCAGGCCTACAATGCCCTGTATCGCGGGGGACTTACGATTTATTCCACGCAGAATGCTTCCATGCAAAAGATTGTGGATAGCGTGATCAACAACAACGGTTATTATCCAGGTGGGATTTATCAATTAAGTTATCAGCTGACTGTTCGTACCGAAGACGGCAAAAGCATTAACTACGGACTGGAAACCATGAAGAGCTGGTTTAAGAAAAAAAGACATCAAAAGATATCTTCGTATTACACCAGCAAATCCACCGCAAAAAAATACATCAAGATCTATCGCAAGGCTATGACCAAAAAAGCCACGGTGGAAGGGGAAAATATTCAATTTACATTGGAGCCCCAATCCTCCTTTGTTTTAATGGATCAGGAAACCGGACAAGTGAAGGCGATCTCCGGCGGTCGCGGAGAAAAATTAGCATCCCGTACCTTAAACCGTGCTGAATCTTCCCTTCGTCAGCCCGGATCTACGTTCAAAGTATTGTCCACTTATGTCCCGGCACTGGATTCAGCCGGCATGACCCTGGCAACGGTGGAACAGGATTCTCCCTTCAAATATCCCGGAACCGACCGATATGTGAAGAACTGGTACAGCGGGTATAAGGGCGCTACCACCATTCGAAAAGCCATTGCCATGTCCATGAATGTCATCGCAGTGAAGACTTTACAGAAAGTTACACCTCGGGTTGGATATGAATATCTGGTGAAGATGGGACTGACTTCTTTGGTGGATAACTACACCGCATCCAACGGCAAAGTATATTCGGATATTGCCCTGCCTATGGCATTGGGCGGACTTACCAAAGGTGTCACAAACCTGGAATTGACCACAGCCTTTGCCTCCATTGCCAACGGCGGTGTTTATAACAAGGCGACTTTCTATACCAAGGTTGTGGATCACAATGGAAATGTGATTTTGGATCGTTCTCCCAAAACCACGGAAGAGCGCTCCGGCGATAAGATGATAAAGACCATTACCACCCCTACCAGCAATCGGGTGATGAAGGATTCCACTGCATTCTTACTGACCAGTGCGATGGAAGACGTAGTCAAGTCCGGTACCGGTACCGCCATTAAATTTAATTCCCTGAACATGCCGGTTGCCGGTAAAACAGGTACCACCACCAATAACAAAGACATTTGGTTTGTCGGATATACTCCGTATTTAACCGCCGGAATCTGGGCCGGATACGATAACACTTTACGTCAGGGAAATACCACCTACCACAAAACCATGTGGAAAACGATCATGGAGCGGATCAACAAACGGTACCCGAAAAAAGGATTTACAAAGCCCGCATCCGTGATTAAAACCAACGTTTGCTCCGTTTGCGGAAAACGAATTCCCCAAGGGCGCTACGGCTACCATGCCGTGAACGAATATTTCGCCAAATCTTCCCTGCCCAACGGATATTGTTATTCCCATTAATCCGGTAACAACTCTTTTAAGAAAGATGAGAGCTCTGTCTCTTTCTGATATCTCCTTTGGGGAATCAGAAGACAGAGTTCTTTTTTTGCCCGGGTCATGGCTACATACAAAAGCCGTCTTTCTTCCTCGATCTCCTGCTCTGCCACCGCTTTCTTATAGGGCATGATCCCCTGGATCATGTTGGGGAGATATACCGTCTCAAACTCCAATCCCTTGGATTGATGCATGGTCATTAGGGAGACGCCTTCCTTCTCCTGAGAATCCCCGAACGTCCCGGAACGCTTTAAATCCCCGGAACTTTCGGAATACCCGGAATGTCGTTCTTTCTCCATTTCCAATCGATCCTGGTATTCCTCAATGTGCAGGAAGAATTCCTCCGTTGTTCCAAACGCCGACGCTTCCTCCTTTAACTCGCCCAGAATCTCCACCCACTCATCTGCCTCCACCTGATGTTCTTTGGCATATTCCTGTAAAAAACCACCATATCCCATTTTCTTTTCAATATAATCCATGGCGGCATAGGGCGTTAGCTGGCGGATCAACTCCAGATCGCTTTGCATCTGATACAGATTTTTCAGAATAAAGGGCTTGGAACGGTAGTAAGCATAGAGATCCGAAAATTGAATCGTTTCCCGTTCCAGGGCTCTTCGACTGAGGTATCGTTTCGGTCGATTCAGAATTTGCAAAAAAAGAGACCGGTCGTGATGTCCGGCCGCAATCTTTAAATACGTCAACACGTCCTTGACCACCCAGTGTTCATATAGATCCGTCACCTTATCCCGCATCACAAAAGAAATATGAAACTCGGTCATGCGTCTGGCAAAGGATTCCAATTCCTTGGACGTCCGGGCTAACACCGCAATCTCTCCTTCGGATACGCCTGCTTTCTTCTTCGCCAGGATCTCTTCGATCACAAGATCTGTCTGGGCTAACGTATCCTCTACTTTTTGAAATCGAACCGGCCCACACTTCGGGTTTTTGGCCACCAGATCCTTTCGGTAACGTCTGCGATTTTGAACGATCACCTTTCCAGCCGTTTCCAGGATCTCCCTGCTGCAGCGATAATTCTCATGAATCGCAACCTGGGCCGTTTGGGGATATTCCTTGGGGAAGGACAGCATAATCTCCGGCCTGGCCCCTCGAAATCCGTAGATCGATTGATCGTCATCCCCTACGATAAACAGGTTATTATCCGGCTGTGCCAACATTTTTACGATCTCATATTGCATGCGGTTAATATCCTGAAACTCGTCTACCAACAGATAACGAAACCGGGATCGCCAGTATTGCAGCACCTTCGGCTGCTCCTTAAAGAGCCGATAGGTTTGGATCACCATGTCATCAAAATCCAGCAAATGATTTTCCTGCATACGCCGTTCGTAACCGGCATAGATCTTTTGGAAAATATCCGCCGGTAGCGTTGCAGAGTAATAGTGTTCCGGCGCAATGCCGTCTCCTTTGATGGTGCTGATCTCCTGCTCCAGCATCTCCAATAATTCCTTTGGATTTTCCACCTCTTCGTATCCGGATTCCCACAAAGATTCCTCCAGAAAACGAACTTTAAGCCTACCACTGACAACACTGTTGCCATTGTAATGGTAGGCTTGTTTTAACATTTGAAAAAATATGGAATGAAAGGTTCCAAAAACCACCGAGTTTCCGGGACCTTTCAACTTTTGTTCATATCGCTCCTTCATCTCAACGGCCGCTGCCTTGGAAAAGGTAACAACCAGAATGGATTTCGGATCCACTCCCACATCTGTCAAATGCTTGATACGATGGGTGATCACCGTGGTCTTCCCGGTTCCGGGACCGGCTAACACCATCATCGGACCGTTCAAATGCTCCACCGCTTGAATTTGTTCACGACTGAGCGGCATCTCCCATCTCCCTTTCTAACTTCTCAATGCCAATCCGAATACGCTTCAAAGATTCCTCTTTCCCAAGGATCTCCATAATCTCGTAAGCTCCCCCCGGTGTCATTTGCTTTCCGGAAACAGCCGTACGCAAAGGCCAAAGAGCCTGACCATTCTTACAACCAACCTCCGCCACGTAATCCATGGCAACCTTCTGAATCCCTTCGTGCGTGAAATCATCACTTTCCTCGTATCGGGGAAGAAGGGCCTTTAAGGCCGCCAGGGAATTCTCACTGTTGGTCTTCATTTTCTTATGGGTATACATCGCAATGTCGTACGCCGGCAGCTCTCCGAAAAAATCGATCTTCTCAGGGATATCCGGAAATGTCTCGATCCGGCTTTGTACCAGATCCGCAATCTTCTTACTGTCCAGATTCGTCCCCACCGTCTCTTCCACGATCGGAAGGGCTTTCTTATAATAAGCTTCCGGATCCATTGCCTTAATGTACTCTCCATTCATCCAACGAAGCTTCACCAGGTCAAATACCGCCGGGGACTTATTGATCCGACGATAATCAAACATCTTCACCAACTCATCCAGGGAGAATATTTCCCGATCCTCTTCCGGACTCCACCCAAGCAAAGCAACATAATTTACAATTGCTTCCGGCAAAAATCCAAGATCCATTAAATCTTCAAAAGAGGAAGCGCCGTGACGCTTTGCCAGCTTTTTATGATTCTCATCGGTAATGGTCGGGCAGTGAACATACACCGGCACCTCCCAGCCAAACGCCTGATAAAGACGATTGTACTTCGGCGCACTGGACAAGTATTCATTCCCGCGAACCACATGAGTGATCCCCATTAAATGGTCGTCCACCACGTTGGCAAAATTATAGGTCGGGTATCCATCGGATTTGATCAAAACCATATCGTCTAACTCTTCGTTCGGAGCAGTGATCTTACCATAGATCACATCATCAAACGAGGTCTCTCCCTCCGTCGGGTTGTTCTGACGGATTACATAGGGAATGCCTGCATCTAACTTTTCCTGAATTTCTTCCTTGGATAAATGAAGACAATGCTTGTCGTATTTGGCAGCGCTCTCTCCTCTGGCCTCGGCCTCCTTGTGTAATTGTTCCAAACGCTCTTTATCGCAGAAACAATAGTAAGCTTCACCTTTTTCTACCAGCTCCAACGCGTATTTCATATACATATGATTCTTTACACGCTCACTTTGAACGTAAGGTCCCACCGGGCCTTCCTTGTCCGGGCCCTCATCGTAGGATAAACCAGCTTGTTCCAGGGTGTTGTGAATAATATCCACCGCACCTTCCACGTAACGTTCCTGGTCTGTATCTTCAATGCGAAGAATGTAATCTCCGCCTTCATGCTTGGTAATTAAGTAGGCATACAATGCCGTTCGCAAATTTCCCACATGCATTTTCCCCGTGGGACTGGGGGCGTACCTGGTTCGGATTTTCATGATACAATTCCCTTCTTTCTAAAATCATAGATAGCTCTATTATACCGTTTTTCCATGTTTTGTCAATAGTCCTCGTAGTCTTCTTCCCAGTCTGTTACCGCCTCCAGGAAGGAATAATAGGACGGTTTGGGTTTGGTCGTTCCGGTACTGAATAACAACGGGGTATTGCTTCGTCGCCAGGATACCGAATCATACAATCCCCACAGTGTAATTCCTGTTATTCCCTTTGGATTCACAGATTGATCCCGGTGTTCATTCAAGTAAATGATCGTCTCCATCAAAGACTTCACATAACGGGCCTGATCCTCATCATCCTGACCGCTTTCCACGTAGTTAATAGTAACATCCAACTCTGTGATCTGGACTTCCAAACCGGTAGCTAAGAACGTTTCTAAGGCACTTTCGTATTTTCCAACTCCCGGACGCTTCACATCCAGGTGGGACTGCATTCCGATTCCCCCCAGGATATTTGCTTCCTCCCCCTGGTTGACAAACTGGACTAATTCCACTACTTTGTCCACATTAAAGTAGGTATTGTAATCATTATAGAACAACGTAACATCGTTCTCAGCACCGTATTCCTTTAATTCCTCATAGGCGAATTCATAGGCTTTCTTCACATATTCCGGGCTCATATTCTGTTCCCCGTAAACATCCACCCAGGAAACCGAGGTCGGATCACTGGTATGATTCAGATATTCATTGACCACGTCGTAACAATAAACCACGGATCCCGGATCCAGTCCAAGTGCCTTTTCTTTTTCCATAATATGGGACATAACGGTTTTTACGTAGAATTCCAATCGACCATCCATTACTTCCGGCGTAACCGGCGTTGAACCACTATAGCCGGTTGTAAAGAACCAACTGGGTGTCTGCTGATGCCACAACAGCGTATGACCACGCATACGAATGCCCGCGTCGGCGCAAAATTCCATTACCTGATCCAACGTATCGAATTGAATCTTCGGAACATTTTCATCCGCGTAATTTTCAGGGATCACATATCCCTCTTCCTTCGCTTCCTCCACCGATAATCTTCCGCTGGATAGGATTCGCTGGGGCTTCATCTCATTCTCAAGGGTAATGCTGTTATAATGTTTCTTCACGAAATCCACATTGGACTGGCTGCTCATTTGATAAGAATTAAAGCAGGTCCCCATGTTGGGAAAATACTCCGCGTAAGCTTCCTTCATAGAAGTTTGCTCACTGAGAGACACCGCACTGCTTGGTTTCCCCTCAGACTTTTGCGTAATGGTCACATCATCAACATAGAAGTTGGCCGTGGCCGAGGAGGGTACTTCAAAATAAAAATCAAAGGATGAAAAATCCGTCGGCACCTCGATGGAACCGGTGATCAACGTCCACTCTCCTGCCGGAACATCTGCTTGTACCACGGTAGGGTAATTCCCATCGTATTCACCACCAATCTTGATGGTTTCCTCCGTTCCCTCTTCTCCTTCGACTTTCACCCAGGCAGAAATTTCATAAAGGGCTCCCCCGGAAACGCATTCGGATACGTCTAATTTGGCGCCGTTCCAGGTAGACGTTCTGCCGCTGCACATCAACGCTCCCCCCTGGTGACCATCCGTCGTAAGACTTACCTGGGCATATCTTCCAGTAAATCCATCCAAACCGTCTTCAAAATCTGCCGCAGCAAATTCATATTCCTGAAAGGGCGTGGGCTCAGTCAAAGAGGCTGCCTCCGTTTCAACCGGAGATGTGGAAGGTTCTTCCTCCGGTGCTTCGGAAGAATTCTCCAAGGGATCTTCCAAGGGTTGATCGGAAACCGTTCCCTCCGGAGCCGTAGAAGCCGGCGTTGCAGAGGGAACCGTCGATGTGGCCGGTGTATTAAGATTGGGTGCGCCGGTTGCAGCCCCCGTCTCGCTTGCTGTAGCTAAGGGATTTCCGGATGCGTCCGGTGTGGTGGAAGCCATGGAACGATCCGTAGGCGAAGGGGAGCTCCCCGTGGTTTCATCTCCGCCATCTTTTACTGTTACGTTACATGTTAACTTATATTTCTGATTCCCTGCTTTGATCTGAGCGGTAATCTTCCCCTTACCGGTTTTTAAACCGGTAACCTTCAAAGCAAGTTTGCCTTTTTTCCTGATCTTAAAGATCTTCCGATGCTTCTTACTTACCTTCCAGGTTATTTTCTTAATCTGTTTTGCAGTTAGCTTTTTAATCTTGATCTTCTTGGTTTGTGCTACATTTACGGTAAGTTTTTTCTTTAATTTTGGTTTTTTAGCTGCCTGTGCCGCCGGTGCCGCCATCGATGTGACAGCCAGTGAAAACGCCACAAACGCCGCGAATGATCTCCTTTTGTTCATACAAAGTTCCTTCCTCTCTTAAAAAAAATACTACAACTTCTCCATTCGTTCGATGAAGTCTCTCCCACCGGGCATCTCCCACCGTTCTTATACTACTACCAACTATTCTTTCATGGATTCCACATAGCCTTTAATGCAGTGAACCGCACCATTTAAATCGATCCGGTCACTGCGGAGCATTAAATGATAATTCAAACAGCTGTCCCAACGTTCCCCGGCATGGTAACGATAATAATTGGCTCTGCTCTTATCTTTTCTGGCTACGGTCTCCGCCGCCTTCCTCGGATCCAGGTGATCGACCTGCGTTGCTCTTTGAATGCGGTAATCCAGGTTTGCCTGAATGAAAATATTTACCACATGATCCAGATCCTTCAGAATATAATCCGCGCAGCGACCTACGATCACACAAGGTCCCTCCGACGCCACTTCCCGGATCACATTGGATTGAGCCAGGAAAATCCGATCATCCAAAGATAACCCCGCGTAACCCATGTCCTGGCCGGAAAATACATTCATCCCCATGGCGATGGAATATAAAAGACTGTTGGTTGCCTTATCCTCTACCGACTTGAAAGCCGCCTCCGAAAAGCCGGTTTCCTTCGCCGCTTGCGAGATGATCTCGTTGTCGTAAAACGGAACCCCGAATTCTTCTGCCAACTTCTGACCGATCTCTCTTCCACCACTTCCATACTGTCTGTTAATCGTAATAATTTTGTTCATAGTAAACCACCTTTCCTTTTCCTTCTCTCCCTTTTCCCTTTACCTCTATTATACCCAATTAAGGGACAAATTGCCATTACATTTTTAAAAATATTCCCCGGACTCTTGTCACAAAAACCGGAATGTATTATACTGTGAGATAAGAGTCAAAAAGTATAAAATCCAAATCAAGCTTGCTTGAAAAAGGATTTTGACCTTTTGCCCCATAACCAAAGAAAAAGAAAGGAATTCGGTGATATTTTATGAAGAAAATCATTCAAACAGACAAGGCGCCCGCCGCCATCGGACCTTATTCACAGGCAATTGAAGTAAACGGACTTATTTTTACGTCCGGCGTGATCCCCATTGATCCGGCTACCGGCAATCTGGTGGAAGGCGGGATCGAGGCGCAAGCCAAACAAGCCATTCAAAACCTGAAAAATCTGATCGAGGCGTCCGGCGCTTCCATCGATCAAACGGTAAAAACCACCGTATTCATAAAGAATATGGACGATTTCGCAAAGGTAAACGAAATCTATGCCACCTTCTTTACTCAGGATTATCCGGCCCGGTCCTGTGTGGAAGTGGCTCGCCTTCCAAAAGATGTGTTGATCGAAATTGAAGCAATTGTTACGAAATAATTTCCTCTCACTTTTGAGAAACATTCTACCATCGCATCTCTTCCAAATCCAATTAAAAATTCCTATATTTCCTATAACCGGGACGTTATGGCAAAAAAAATGCCGGAAAAACTTGACATTCTCCGGAAGGATTGGTATACTTGGTTTGTAACATTTTTGTAACAATTCAAAAAAACTAGGAAAAATCATTTGAGAAGAGAGAGATTTGGGAGGTTATCAACCATGAATTTAAAGAGAATCCTGCCCACTGTCTTAGGCACCACAGCCATAATGACAGCATTGGTCCTTAGCGATTCTACTTATTCGAATTCAACGACTATGTGCCAGGAAGCCGGTCTTGCCGGAATGGCCGTAACAGTCCAACAATATGTAGATTTACAAGCCGGGGGCGGAAGTTCCAATCCCGAAGCCATCGTAGCATTTGCCAATGGTCCGGATACCCAGAGTACCGGCACCACCTCCGGTGGCACGACCGTAGAAACCGCATCCGTAGAGTCCGGATCCACCACTGTTTCCGGGGATGCATCGATAACGGATCCTCAAACCGAGGAAGCCAGGGATAAATCCGAATACGACGATATCGGAATCTCCATTGCCGCTGACTATGTAAATGTTAGACAGCAACCGAATACAGACAGCGAGATTGTGGGAAAACTTTACCGTGGCAGCGCTGCTACCATTGTAAGACATGTGGGTGATTGGGTGCAGATCCGATCCGGTTTAGTCGAAGGTTACATTATGTCCGATTATCTGGCAATCGGCTACAGCGCCGAAAGCCTGGTCGATCAGTTTGGAACCAAGATTGCAACGGTTAACACCGAAACTTTAAAGGTACGAGAAGCTGAGAACACAGAATGCGCCGTTCTTACTTTGGTATCCGGGGATGAAAGTTTCGAAGTTTTAAAAGAAAATGAAAATTGGATCAAGATCGAGGTGGATGGAGATACCCGCGGATACGTAGCCAAGGAATATGTGAACATTACCGTAGAATTTAAGAAGGCCGTCTCCATTGAAGAAGAGAGAGAGGCCGCTCGTAAGAAAGCAGCGGCAGCCGCTGCGGCAGCAAGAGCCGAAGAAGAAGCAAACGAACGGGAAATCTCACAAAGTTCCAGTAGCTCTAGCAGCTCTAGCAGCTCCAGCAGCTCCAGCAGCTCCAACAGCTCCAGCAGCTCCAGCAGCTCCAGCAGTTCCAGCAGCTCGAAGAGCTCCAGTAGCTCCAGCAGTTCGAAGAGTTCCAAGAGCTCACGAAGTTCTTCTTCCAACGACGGAGAGATGGGATCCACCTTTATCGGAGATGAAGAGCCGGAAGTAAACACCGGTTCAAAGAAGAGTTCCTCGTCCTCGAAGAGTTCTTCTTCCTCAAAGAGTTCCTCGTCTTCGAAGAGTTCTTCCTCCTCGAAGAGCTCCTCATCCTCGAAGAGTTCCTCGTCCAAGAAGAGTTCCGAAAGCAATTCCTCCAGTTCCGTGATCGGAAGTGGGGACGGAAACGCAGTGGCATCCTATGCATTACAATTTGTGGGTAACCCCTATGTCTACGGAGGCACAAGCCTTACCCACGGAACCGACTGTTCCGGATTTGCCATGTCTGTCTTCCGTAAATTCGGAATCAGCTTGCCGAGAACATCTTCTTCCCAATCCGGTGTAGGTAAACGTATCAGCGTTTCCAGTGCAAGAGCCGGAGACCTGATCTTCTATTCCAAGGGTGGTCATGTGAATCACGTAGCGATTTGCATCGGCGGTGGACGTGTGGTTCACGCCAGCAACCCGAAAGATGGAATTAAGACCAGCGAAATGTACTATCGAACACCTTATTGTGCCCGAAGAGTATTAGGATAAGACAAACCAAGGGCTGATGCAACGATGCATCAGCCCTTTTTTGAACGATAAAATAATAAAAACGATAAAATTTTTGAACAATTAAGAAGAAAGAACGAGGTCCTTATGAATTATCAATCCATTTGTCCCTATATGAACCAGGATGCGAAGAAACTCCCTTCGGATCAGAATCTGATCCTGTATTTTCGTCACTCCATTCGTTTCGACAACCCCGTCGACGGAAACTACGATCCCATTATGCTGACGCCGGAAGGGATCGCCTTAGCCAACCAGATCGGCGCTTCCCTGGATCTTCCCCTGGGGCACTTCTCTTCCAGCCCCATCGGCCGATGTAAGCAAACCATTGAAGAGATTGCCAGAGGGGCCGGTATGAAACATCCGGACATCCATACCAACGAAGCTTTTGTCGCCATGAAAGGGTACGATCACGCCACTCTATTGGGCACCACCTGGTATGAATATTTTTATTCTCTCCAACGAGGAGACACAAAAAAAACCGGCGGTGTCACCCTGGAGCAGGAGGCAAAGCCGATTTTAGACGCACTCTTTCAGACGCCCCAAACGTTGGGCGCTTTAAATCTCATTTGTTCCCATGACTCTCATATTGTCATTTTAGCCAGCGCTCTGTTCGGGCTAAAAACCTCATTGGAACACGACGATTCCTGGTGTAAATTTACGGAAGGGCTTTTCTTCTATGGAACCAGACAGCATTTTACCGCTCTTTGGAGAGGGGAAGAAAAAACCTTTGACCATTTCTTATCCGCGACCTAAAGCCTTGCCGATTCCGTAAAAAATCCCAAAGGCCACAATATCAATGGTCACAATGGTGGCACCCACCGGAGTTCCCGCAAAGATGGAAAGTATCATTCCAAAGGCGGTACAACCTACCGATAGGAGCGCCGCGCACACCGTCACGGATCGAAAACTTTGAAAGACGCGCATGGCCGATAAAGCCGGAAAAATAATCAGCGCCGATACCAGAAGAGACCCTACCAGATTCATAGCCAGAACAATGATCACCGCAATAATAACGGCAATCAGCAAGTTAAAGAAATTCACCGGACTTCCTACAGCCCTGGCAAAATTCTCATCAAAGGTAACGGAAAAAATCCGATTATAGAACAATACGAAAAATACTACAACCACCACCGATAACGCTACACATAAGATCACCTCCGATTGACGGAGGGTAATAATGGCCGTGGCCCCAAACAGGGTGGAACACACATCTCCGCTTAAGTTGGTGGAAGTGGAGAAAAGATTCATAAGCAAATACCCCAGTGCCAGGGCTCCCACGGAAATCATGGCAATCGCCGCATCTCCCTTGATCTTAGCATTTTGACCACTCCATAGAAGAAGGATGGCGCATACAATGGTAAAGGGTAATACCAGGAACATATCATCGACCAATCCGATCACCGCCGCTATGGCGATGCCCCCAAAGGCCACATGGGAAAGTCCGTCTCCAATGTAGGAGAATCTCTTTAACACCAGGGTTACTCCCAGCAAAGAAGAACACAGGGCGATCAGCACACCTACGATCAACGCGTAGCGCACCGGACTGTACGATAAGTACATCATAAGCTTATCAAACATTCGTTTCCTCTCCTTTCACATAACCCTGACCCATGGCGGATTTCTTATATTCCTCAGTAGTTCCAAAGAAAATCGAATCCCCTAGATGCAGCACATGATCCGCGTAGGTAAGAGCCGCATGTATATCATGGGAGATCATAACAATGGTAATCCCTTCCCGATTTAACGTTTGAATCAATTCATATAATTCCGTCGTAACCTTAGGATCCAGACCGGATACCGGCTCATCTAACAAAAGAATTCGTTTGGTGGCGCATAATCCCCTGGCTAAAAGCACACGTTGCTGCTGTCCGCCGGATAAATCCCGATAACATTTTTTCCGAAGATCCAGAATATCCAGACGTTTCATATTTTTCAATGCCAGCCGTTTGTCATCCTTGGAATAGAAGGGACGAAATCCCAATCGGGCCTGACATCCGGACAGAACCACTTCATAGACCGAAGCGGGAAAATCCTTTTGCACCACCGTTTGCTGAGGTAGATATCCGATTTCCGTGGAAGAAAGTCCCTCCCCAAAGATCACTTCGCCTCCCATCGGCTTTTGCAGACGAAGCATGGTCTTCATCAACGTGGTTTTTCCGGCACCGTTTTCTCCCACGATACACAGGTAATCCCCCTGATGAATCTCGAAATTCAAATTTGATAAGATCGCCTGGTTCTCATATCCCAGGGTCAGGTCCTTACAGATCAATTCTTTCATACATAAAATCCTTTATCGTTCCAATTTTCTTTCTTGGGCCAATTCCTCGTACCCCTTCTTTTCACATTCCTCGCAAAGACCGTAAAATACCGTTCTGCCAGGATCTACCCGGAAGCGGTGATCCTTCCAGATATGGTCTTCCAGTTCCGTAATGGCATCGCATTCCAAATGGATCAGGGAACCGCATTCTTCACATTTCATATGGTAACAAACCGCGGGATCTCCCTCCCCGTTCTCACCTAAGTACTCAAAACAGGCACAACTCCCCTCATCGATCACATATTTCTTGATACGGCCTTCCTTACGTAGCGCCTCCAAATGGCGATAAACCGTTGTCGTTCCGATTGGAATCCCCTGTTCTTTAAAATACCGGCAAACCTCCTGGGCTGTAAAATGTTCCCCGGATCGGTCTTTCAGAAAATCCAGCATTTCTTTCCGCTGTTTGGTTTGATATTGAGCCTTCTTCATCGTCACACTCCTTAATTTGAAAACCATTTTCAAATTATTATAGAATTTTTTAGGGGGATTGTCAAGTCTTTCCTTCCTTGACAATCCCCCCTCATTGTGTTAAAAATAGTATAACTTAATGTTTTTACAAACCGAATATTTTTACAGAAAGGATGATTGTTATGAGCAGCATTTATGATTATCAGGTTCCGATGCCGGACGGTACCGATCTCTCTCTTTCCCAGTTCAAAGGAAAGGTCATGGTGATCGTGAATACCGCTACCGGTTGTGGTTTCACCCCTCACTACAAACCTTTGGAAGATCTGTATGAAGAATGTCACGAAAAAGGGTTGGAGATCATCGACGTTCCCTGCAATCAATTTGCCGGACAAACGCCGGGAACCGACGATGAGATCCGGGAATTTTGTACATTAAAATACAATACTCAATTTCCACAGATGAAAAAATCCGATGTAAACGGTCCCAACGCCCTTCCTCTTTTCGAGTATTTGAAATCCCAAAAAGGATTTGAAGGCTTCGGAAAAGGTCCGGCCGCTCTGGCCATGAGCGCCATGTCCAAAAAGAATGATAAAAATTACAAGGAAAACCCGGACATTAAATGGAATTTCACAAAATTTGTGGTAGACCGGGAAGGTGCCGTTGTGGCCCGTTTTGAGCCTACCGTCGACATGCAAAAAGTTGTAGAATTTGTAAAAAATTTACTTTAAAATTGTAACGTTCTTTTTAACCGTTCTTAACCGGCCTGCATTTCCAACTGGGCTTTTACCAGACGATAATACAGGCCTTTCTTCTCGATCAATTCCCGATGGGTTCCCACTTCCGCAATGCGGTGATTGTCAATCACGATCAATCGATCCGCATTCTGAAGTGTGGAAAGCCGATGGGCAATGGCGAATGTAGTTCGTCCTTCCGTTAGCCGGTCTAACGCCTTTTGAATCATATATTCGCTTTCTGTATCCAGACTGGCCGTCGCCTCATCCAGGATCAGCAAGCGCGGTTCACTTAGGATCGCGCGGGCAATGGCGATCCTCTGACGTTCCCCGCCGGAAAGGGTGAAGCCCTTTTCTCCTACGTAGGTATTGTACCCATCCGGCGTTTCGCAAATAAATTCATGAGCGTTGGCAAGCTTAGCCGCCCGGATCACTTCTTCCATGGTAGCCTCCGGCTTGGAAAATTTAATATTATTTAAAATCGTACCGGAGAACAGGAACGTCTCCTGAAGCACCACGCCGATCTGGGAATGGTAGCTCGCCGTCTCAATTCTTTTTATATCCCGGTTATCCACCAAAATCCGCCCATCATCCACCTCGTACAAACGCATAACAAGGTTAATAAGAGTCGACTTTCCGGCCCCGGAAGCCCCGACGATGCCGATCATTTCCCCCTTCTTGATCTCCAAATTCAAATCCTCTAAAACCGGTTGATAGGATTTATAGCCGAAGGACGCATGGTCAAATACCATCGCTCCCTTTACACGGTGGATGATCGCATCCTCCCCATCTACAATATCCGGCTGCTGATCCAGAATGTCGTTCATGCGTTCCGAACTGGTAACCAGATCCATAAACGCCCGGGGCATGGAAGTCATCCAGTTGAGATAGGTATAAAGCAAACGGGCGTAGGTAATAAACTGCAGCAGTTCACCGGTGGTCATCTGGCCGTGCAGCACATCCTTTCCTCCAAAGAAAATCACAAATACCACGCCGGCGTCAAACAGGAATTGCACCGCCGGGAAAAACACGGCCCAGAACACCTCGGTTTTCCGTTGGGACTGCCGGTACATTTCGGCCTGATGGTCGAATTTTTCCTTCTCTTTGGCCTCGGTTCCATAAGTTTTTACCACCCGCATGCCCGCGATCACGTCCTGCAGCGCCGAAGCAATATCGTCCCCTTTCTTACGTTGACGATGATACAAACGGTGCATGGTCTTACGGAAGGCAACCGTTAAGAACGCGGCCGCCGGCAAAAGAAGGAAGCTAAGCAGGGCTAACTTCACATTCAATAACAACATAAAAATCAGGTTGCACACAAAGATGAAACAAACCGTAAACATGTTGCAAAAAGTAAACTGCATAAATTCCCGAACCCGGTCGGTATCCCGAACAATCCGGTTCATCAATTCCCCGGGCCTTCGATCGTTAATAAAGCTGATGGATAACATTTGGACTTTGGCAAATAGTTGGCGTCTGAGGTCCTTGGCCATTTCCGCCCCTAACACGGTACAATAATAGGTTTTTAAAACGTTAATGACCACAATGCTGGCACTGAGAAAGAACATCATGCCCAGGCACCAAAACGCAGCTTGTAAGTGATTGGTCTTTAACGCGTCATCTACCAGATGTTTCTGGATTTCCGGATTTAACAGAGTTACCACCGCTGCCAGAAACATTAATACCATGATTCCCGCTAACTTCTTCTTATACGGAGCTGTCATGCGTAAAAAATTCTTCCAGAATCCGCCTTTCCCCGAGCAGTGGGGACACTCCCTGGTTCCCGGGATCGCTCGATGGCACTCCGGACAAAAGTGCTCATACTCATGACTCTCCACTTCCTCCGATCGTCCGGAACGGTAAATATTGATCCCACGGGCCACGTAAGCATATCGGGAACGATGTTTGGCCGAATAATTCGCCATTCTTATATATTGTCCGTGGACTTTTAAGCTAAGCATGCCGCCTCCTACACCGGGCTCCGCCACCGCCTGCTCCACATCGGCAATGGGAATTTTCCTTACAATCCCATCCCCTGCCACTTCCAGAACATAATTTCTTGTCACCACCAGAAATCGATCCCCGTCAAAATTCCCCGACGCCCCTACATCAATGGGAACGGCATAGGAAATCTTCTCATCCTTGGTTTCACGCAGGATCCGATGTTCCAGGTCCTTCTTCAATTCATATTTTAAAACCATTGAATCCTCCTCCAATTATAAGAATAAATCCAGTTTCTTCTGTTCCTTCTGACTCAGGGCTAACACATCTGGAATTTCAAATCGATTCTCATCCAGATCCGTGATCAACAAGCGGGTATCCGATAACCGTACCACAGCATTGGCGCTCATATTAATGGCAAACCGACACTCTCCCCGATCCGTCATAACATGAAAATACGCATATCCATACTCATCTTTCACTCCTAAGATCTTTTGGATCACCGGTGTAAAATAGGTCAGGTTCAATTGCTCCAAAAACATGTTCCTCGTGGTCTTCTTCAGCCGGTTCATATCCTCCACCACACCGATTTCCCTGGCACTATCTTCCATGGTTCTTATGGAAATATAATGATCCGGATCGGTAAAGGGAAATAAGCGCACCAATTGAACCCGTTCATAGAATTCATTGCCAAGAGTCAGGGAAATAAAGCCTCCCTCCGTTTTTTCAAATTTCGCGCTGCTTTCATCCAAAAGACGGTATCGGGTCATTTTGGATACTTCTTCATCCATTTGTTCCAAGGTGAATTCATTTTGATTTGCACTCATCGCTTACTCCAATCCCTGCAAAGCCAAAGCTTTGGTTTGCAGCTCATTTAACTCATAATAAATTCCGCGCTTCTCGTAAAGTTCTTCCTGGGTTCCCTCTTCCACCAATTTCCCGTTGTCGATCACAACCAGACGATGGGCATTTTTTAAGGTGGACAGACGATGGGCAATGGACAAGGTGGTTCGTCCTTTGGTCAACTCATCCAGGGATTGTTGGATCGCCCGCTCGGTTGCCGTATCCACACTGGCCGTGGCCTCATCCAGGATCAAAATCTTCGGATCGGCAAGGATCGCCCTGGCAATGGAAATTCTTTGTTTTTCCCCGCCGGATAAATGGATGC
>CALGGT010000103.1 GCA_937915825.1 uncultured Eubacterium sp. | reverse complement strand
ATCGTATCCAAAACATGTGCATACACCAACCATACGATCCTTGCGGAAGCACTTGAGAAGTGGCCGCTTGAATATCTTGAAAAAGTAGTGCCGCAGCTTGTTCCGATAATCAAGGAACTTGATAAGAGAGTGCGTGCAAAGTACACTGACAAGAAGGTTTGGATTATTGATAAGGATAAGAGAGTACATATGGCTCATATCGATATCCACTACGGATTTTCGGTAAACGGTGTTGCGGCTCTTCATACGGATATCCTTAAAACAACGGAACTTAACTGTTTCTACAAGATCTATCCGGAAAAATTCAACAACAAAACGAACGGTATCACGTTCAGAAGATGGCTCATGTCATGTAATCCGGAGCTTGCATCGCTCATCAGCAGTCTTATAGGTGACGGATGGAAAAAAGATGCCGCAAAGCTTACAAAACTAATGGATCACATCGGTGAAGACAACACTGTTGAGAAGTTTTCGGAAGTCAAGAATACGAAAAAAGAGCAGTTATGTGCTTACATCAAAGAGCACGAAGGTATTGAACTTGACAAGAACTCGATCTTTGATATTCAGATCAAGAGAATGCATGAGTACAAGCGTCAGCAGATGAACGCGCTGTACATCATCCACAAATATCTGGAAATAAAATCAGGGAAGAGGCCGACCCGTCCGCTTACATTTATATTCGGTGCCAAGGCCGCTCCCGCATATGTGATTGCACAGGACATCATTCATCTGATATTATGTCTTCAGCAGATCATTAATTCCGCGGTGAAATACAACCGCAAGGTCATTATTGAAGGACGAAGCATGGTAAACATTGTAAATACCGCGAAGGAATTAGGCTATATTACTGCGCCGGAAGGAATCTTTATTGACATTGAAGAGATGAATCAATACGCGGATGAGAATCTGGTTTTGATCACCACAGGAAGTCAGGGGGAGGCAATGGCGGCCCTTCCCAGAATGGCAGCGTCCATTCACCGCAAAGTCAGCATTCGGCCGGGAGATACGGTGATCTTCAGTTCCAGCCCCATTCCGGGAAATGAAAAAAGTGTTTATAAGGTGATCAATGAATTATCCATGAAGGGCGCCGATGTTATCTTCCAGGATACCCATGTATCCGGGCACGCCTGTCAGGAAGAAATAAAATTGATCTATTCGTTGGTAAAACCCAAGTTTGCCATTCCTGTGCACGGGGAGTACCGTCATTTGTTGTATCATAAGGAATTGGCCGTGGAAATGGGCGTTCCCAAGGATCATGTAAAGGTGATCCATTGCGGTGACGTCTTAGAATTAACGGAGGATTCGGCGGAGGTTACCGGTCAGGTTAAGGCACAGGGGATCATGGTAGATGGCCTGGGGGTTGGAGACGTAGGGAACGTGGTTCTGCGAGATCGTCAGCGGCTTTCTGAAAATGGTCTGGTGGTCGTTGTGGTTGCCATGGAAACCGGAAGCAATCAGGTATTGGCAGGACCCAGCATTGTATCCCGCGGGTTTGTATATGTAAGAGAGAATGAAGAGATCGTGGAAGAATGCGTGGAGATCACGGAACTCACGCTGGATCATTTACGAGACAGAGGAGTAACCGATTGGGCAAAGATCAAGAACGAGATCCGGGATTCTTTAAGCGGATATTTGTGGAAGAAAACCAAGCGGAATCCGGTGATCTTACCCATCATTATGAACGTAGAATGAGAATTTGGAGGTTAGCATGCAACCATACGCGGAATCCGAAACAAAAAAGAAGAAAAGACCGAAAGGGGTTCTTCCCTTATTCTTTTTCCGAGGTTTTTTTGCTATCTTGTTAACTGTTATGTTGTATGGGGTTGTGGCCATTGTGGCAGTTCAGGGTGGACGGGAGATCTATGCCTTTACCAACCAGGTCTTCGGCGATGTGATCATGGAGGCGCCGCCCGGAAACACGGTTCGTTTTACCATTCATGACACGGATACCCCGATGACAGTAGCAAAAAATTTAAAAAGCTACAACCTGATCCCCAATGAATATTCGTTTTACATACGCTTGCGCTTATCGTTGTCCGATTCAGCCATTATGATGTCAGGTACGTACGATCTGAATACAAGCATGACCTACAAGGAAATTTTGGATGTAATTGTGAAAGGAACCAGCAGTGAGACGGGAACAGCAGGATAGAGCGGAAATCTTTTTAGATACGTTAAGGCCTGAGTGGCCGGACTATATTGTGGCGTTGGAACAAGAGGCACTTCAGGAAGAGGTGCCTATTATTCGTCGTGGGACCCGTGATGTGATCCGCTTCCTGTTACAAAGCGTAAAGCCTGTAAAAATGCTGGAAATCGGCACAGGTGTCGGGTATTCCGCCCTGGTCATGAAAGAGGTTATGCCGGAAAACGGTTCCATTCTTACGGTGGAAAATTATGCCCCCCGCATTCAAAAAGCAAAGGCTCATTTTGAAAAATATCACGCGCGCCCCTTTGTTACCCTATGGGACATGGACGGGGAAGAAGCGTTAAAAAAATGCATCCGGGAAGGAATGACATTTGACGGGATTTTCTTAGACGGACCCAAAGGACAGTATGGAACGTATCTGCCTTTGATGAAGAATGTTTTAAACCGGAATGGGTTTATTCTTTGCGATAATCTATTTCATGAAGGGGATGTGCTAGAGTCCCGGTTTATCGTTCGAAGAAGAGACCGGACCATTCACAAACATATGCGCCAATTCTTAAAAGACCTTAGAGAGGATCCGGAATTGCTATCCATCGCCCTGGTAGAGGGGGATGGGCTTTCTCTCAGCTTTTACCGGGGGAAATCGGACCGTTAGAACCGTCGAGGAAAGCGGGAGGATCGGAACGAAAGGGAAAAAGGGAAACGAGAGAAACAGGAAAAAGATAAAGGAGATGAGCAGGATGCGTGATAGGATCCCGGAAATACTGGCTCCGGCCGGAAGCTTGGAAAATCTGAAAATTGCCCTGCAATATGGAGCGGACGCGGTTTATCTCGGAGGGGAGATGTATGGACTGCGGGCCAAAGCTAAGAATTTTACCATGGAAGAGATTGCGGAGGGGGTAAGATACGCCCATGCCATGGAAAAAAAAGTATACATTACGGCGAACATTACCGCCCATAACGGGGATCTAAAAGGTGTAAGAGAATATTTTGAAGAATTAAAGGAAATCGGCCCGGACGCGTTGATCATCTCGGATCCCGGTGTTTTTCAAATTGCGAAAGATGTGTGTCCGGAGATCGAACGACATATTTCCACCCAGGCCAATAACGTAAATTATATGGATTTTCGGTTCTGGAAGGAACAGGGAGCGACCCGGGTGGTAACAGCAAGAGAGTTATCTCTTACGGAGATCCAAAACATTCGTGCCAACATCCCGGACGACCTTGAGATCGAAACCTTTGTACACGGGGCCATGTGCATATCCTATTCCGGACGGTGTCTGTTAAGCAATTATTTTACAGGAAGAGATGCGAATTTAGGAGCATGTACCCACCCTTGCCGCTGGAAATATTACATCATGGAAGAACAGCGTCCCGGCGAATATCTGCCGGTATTTGAAAACGAAAGAGGCACGTATATTTTCAATTCCAGGGATTTGTGTATGATCGAGCATATTCCGGAATTGCTGGAGGCAGGGATTGACAGTTTTAAGATCGAGGGGCGTATGAAAACCGCGTTGTACGTTGCGGTTACGTCCAGTATTTATAAAAAAGCGGTGACGGATTATCGAAGGGATCCGGAGGTTTATAAGAACAATATTCCCTACTATCAGGAACAGATCAAAATGTGCACCTACCGCTCGTTTACCACAGGGTTTTTCTTTGGGAAACCCACCCATGAAACCCAGATTTATGATAACAATACTTATGAAAAAGGATGTGTGTATCTGGGAAAGATCCATGACGTGGATGAAGAGGGAAGAGGAATCTTTTATCAGAAGAATAAGTTCCTGGTGGGAGATGCCATCCAGGTTATGAAACCGGATGGCAGGGTGATTCCCACCAAGGTACAAAAGATGTGGAGTGAAGGAGAAGAAGTTTCGGATTGTCCTCACCCGGGGAAAGAAATCACCATTCAGTTGGAATGTGAGCTAGCGCCCTGGGATCTTATGAGAAAGCCGGAGGAGGTTTCATGAACCTAAAAGAACAGATTTGTCAGGAGTTGGAAGAACACCGGGGAGAATTTTTATCCGGCAGTGAATTGGCTAAGCGTTTTCAGGTGTCTCGCAACGCGGTTTGGAAGGCTATAAAAAGCCTGGAAAAAGAAGGGTATGAAGTGGAGGCCGTAACAAGAAGAGGGTATCGGCTGAAGGAAGAAAATGACGTGCTGGCGGAAGCGCAGATCCGAGAGGCGATGGGGGATATGGCCAAGGGCGTTACGATCCAGGTGATGAAAAGCGTGGATTCTACGAATACGGAATTAAAACGTCAGGCGTTAAGCGGAGCTTCGGATCAAACGGTGCTTTTCGCAGAGGAACAGACCCAGGGGAAAGGCAGAAGAGGGAGAAGCTTTTATTCTCCTTATGGTACAGGGATCTACATGAGCATCCTGCTGCGCCCCCAGGTGGATGGAAGAGACGCGGTACTGGTAACAACGGCTACGGCGGTGGCAGTATCCTTAGCCATTGAGGAAGTGTTTGCCTGTCAAACCACGATCAAATGGGTGAACGACGTCTATTACCGGGATAAAAAATTATGCGGGATCTTAACGGAAGGGATTTCGGATCTGGAAAGCGGAGAAGTGGATGTGATGATCGTGGGGATCGGCATGAATTATAAGACGAAGGATTTTCCGGAGGAGATAAGGGAGTTTGCCACCTCCCTGGATCCGGAAAGCCATGTGCCGCGGAATGTTTTGGCAGGCGCGGTCTTAAAGCATTTTTTTAAGATCTATCAAACCCTTTCCACCAGGGATTTTATCCAGGAATATAAAAAAAGATCCAACGTTTTGGGGGAGGAGATCGTATATGAAGAAGCCGGGGTTACGAAGCGGGCGTTGGCAGTGGATATAGACAGGGACGGGGGATTGGTGGTAGAAGAAATAGGGGATTTACCGGTAAGAAGAACGCTTACCACTGGTGAGATCACGGTACGGGTGAAGAAGAAAAAATAAGAAAACGGAGGAAAGCTTTGTGATCAAGCAGTATATGAAAGAACATGGATACCCGAAGCTGAAGAAAGCGAAAAATTCTGAAATATTTCAGGCTTTGATGGAAATGACCAATGAAATGCTGCAGCAGAAAAAAATGCAGCAAAAAAAGCTGCAGCAAGAAAAAAACGGGGAAGATCAGAAGAAAATCTACTATATTTCCTCTGAATTTTTAATGGGAAAATTATTGGGAAATAATCTGATCAATTTAGGAATTTATGAACAGATCAGCAAGGAACTGATGAAGGAAGGGATCTCCCTTGCCTTTATAGAAGAATGGGAAGCGGAGCCCTCTCTGGGAAATGGGGGACTGGGGCGTTTGGCGGCGTGTTTCTTAGATTCTGGCGCCACCCTGGGATTGCCTTTGGACGGGATCGGATTAAATTATCACTGCGGATTATTTCGACAGGTCTTCCGGAATCATAAGCAAAAAGAAAAGCCGGACGACTGGATGAAGAATAACGGCTTTTTAAAGAAAAATAAGAAAAGCTATACCGTGGAATTCGGGGGATTTCACGTAAGGTCCATCTGTTATGAATTAGAGGTTAGCGGGTATCACAACCGGATCAATACCTTGCATTTATTTGACTTGCCGGAGGTGGAGCGAAAGATCATCCGCCGGGGGATCCGTTTTAACAAGAAAAAGATCAAGAAGAATTTAACTCTGTTTTTATATCCGGATGACAGCGACGAAGAAGGAAGATTATTAAGGGTTTACCAGGAATATTTTATGGTCAGCAACGCCGCCCAGATGATCCTGGAAGAAGCAAAGAAAAAGGGATGCAACTATCACGACCTGGATGCATATGCCCGCATTCAGATCAACGACACCCATCCTTCCATGATCATTCCGGAGTTGATCCGTTTGCTGGGAAAGAAGGGGGTCGGTTTTGAAGAAGCGGTAGAGATCGTAACGAAGGTCTGCGCTTATACCAACCATACGATCTTAGCGGAAGCGCTGGAATGCTGGCCCATGTCTTACCTTGAGAAAGTGGCGCCTTCGTTGGTTCCCATCATTAAGAAACTGGATCGGAAGATCAAGAAAAAATATTCCCTTCCCAAGGTGGATATCATTGATGAGAACCAATGTGTCCATATGGCCCATATGGACATTCATTATTCTCATTCTACCAACGGGGTGGCAAAGCTGCATACGGAGATTTTAAAGGAAACCGAATTGCATGAATTCTATAAGCTGTATCCGGAGCGTTTCCACAATGAAACCAACGGGATTACCTTTCGAAGATGGCTGCTACACGCCAATTGGGCATTGGCAAAATTATTGATCGACAGCATTGGGGAGGAATTTATTACCAGGCCTGAGAAGCTGGAAGATTTTATGCAATACTACGAGGACAACGAAACGTTGAAGGATCTGTCCTCCATTAAGATGAAGAATAAGAAGAGACTGGCAAATTATTTGCGAAGGACCCAGGGAAAAAGGATCAATCCGGACGCTATATTCGATGTACAGGTAAAACGTCTGCATGAATATAAGAGACAGCAATTAAATGCGCTGTTTGCCATTCATATGTATTTGGAGATCAAGCGGGGACGGGTGTTGCCAACGCCGGTAACCCTGTTGTTCGGGGCAAAGGCTGCACCGGCGTATACCATTGCCAAAGACATTATCCATCTGATCCTGTGTTTGCAGGAATTGATCAACAAGGATCCGGATGTTTCTCCGTATTTTAACGTGATCATGATGGAAAACTATAACGTAACCCTGGCGGAGAAAGTGATTCCCGCCTGTGATATTTCGGAACAGATTTCCTTAGCGTCCAAGGAGGCCAGCGGTACCGGAAACATGAAGTTTATGTTAAACGGAGGGATTACTTTGGGCACGGAGGACGGTGCCAATGTAGAGATTCACCAGCTGGTAGGGGATGATAATATTTTCATCTTCGGGGAGGATAAGGATACGGTGATCGAACGTTATCAGAGAGGAGATTATCGATCCAAAGATTATTATGACAAGGATCCTATGCTGAAAGAGGCGGTGGATTTCATTGTCAGTGAGAAAATGCTTAAGATCGGGAAAAAGAAGAATCTGAACCGGCTTTATCGGGAATTGCTGGATAAGGACTGGTTTATGACGTTTCCGGATTTTCAAGAATATGTTGCGATCAAAAACAAAGCCTATGCGGCTTATGAGAATCAAAGAGAGTGGTTAAAAATGAGTCTGGTCAACATTGCCAAGGCTGGATATTTTTCCTCGGATCGAACGATTCAATCTTACAACGAAGAAATATGGAGAGTGTAAATGGCGAAAGACGTAGTATTGCTGAACGGGTCCCTGTTCTTAAAAGAACTGGACCTAGATGAACGATTTAACATCATTCCGGAAACCTTATATATCTCTAATTTTTCCCTGTTTCCCCACCAGGAGGTAGATAGGGAAAATCCCAAGTTTGCGCCTACGGAAAAGCTGACCCGAACGGTGAAGATCGATATTGAAAAGAGACTAGAAGAGATCCTTAAGACCAAGAAGCCGAAGTATGTGGTATTGGATTTTAGCCAAACGGTTATGCGGGGGCTCATTGAAATCGAAGGGGAGTTCTATACCAGAAGCAATAAGTTTAAGGAAAGTCTGCTTTATAAGGAGCACGAGGCAGTGGCCAAAGAATATGTGTTTTTAGATGAGGAGACGCCGGATTGGCATGCCTGGATGGATCATTACATTGAAGGGCTGTTAAAAACATTTAACAAAAACCGGATCATTCTGATCCACATGCCCTGTCCCCGTTATTACGTATCCCATGAACAAGTGCGTTTATACAACGGAAAGCAGCAGGATCAATACAACCAGGTGATTGCTGCCATGGAAGCCTACTTTGTGGAAAAGACCAATTGTTATCACATTGATGTGAACCGGTATTACTATCTGCGTCAGAAGGCAAACGGAGATTACAATATGGCGACGTTTGAACATGCCTGTCACGCCCACGTAAGAAGGATCATCCGGACCATTGTCCGGACCATTCCCCAACAGAGATATTTTAACGAGGAAGAGTTTTTTATCCGCGTGCACCGCTATATTCGCTATTACGACAGTGTATGGTATAAGGGAATGCAGCGGTTGTTCTTAGACGAAAGGAAATTTTTAGATCACCTGGTTCTAAGTCTGGGGAAGAAAAGTCTGGAAGTTTACGAGCGGGAATTGATCCGCTTCTACGATGAAGGGTTTGAATCGTTTGAGGATATCTTTCAGAATTACAATTTCCATTTTATCGAAGGATTGAAGGAGTTGTTAAAAGTTGTGCGGGCTCTTTGGGAAGGGAATATTTACAGAGAGAATGTAGATTATGCCCTGGCCTGGGAAACTCAAATGCCCATCCTGCCCCGACTGATCCAGCTTCTGACCATGGAATACGAGGAAATCTCTTTGATCGACGGCCCCATCTATATGAGGGAAAATAATGTGGACGTGTATTTCAAGGCGTTGATGTATTATCGAAACGATCAGCACAAGGCATTGAAAAAACATGTGATGAATTTAAAGAAAGATCCGGACGCGATCTTTTCCATTGGGGATCTGTTGAAGGAGGAAAAGGGAAAGGGGATTGAGCCGGAAGTGGCTATGATCCGGGCCATGAACCGTTTGTATGAGAATGTTACGCTGGATGTTTGGGGATCGGATCTGTCCCTGGATGTGATCCATCAAAGCAAGGGAAAAGTGGTAGAAGGGGAAGTGATCTATCGGAACAGTCCTCTGTTCGCGTTTGAACCTCCTTGCGATATTTCCCTGGATTATGAGGATTTGTCCCGGTTTGGCAATAAGACGTTTTTGAGAGACGCGGTAAAAAGCGCCATCGTCAAAGATGTGCCGGAGCGCCTAAGTCAATCCGGAAATTCCTGGATCGTGGTGGATTTCTTTGATTTTGCCTGTATGGCGGCCACCGTGGGGGATCGGCATTTCGGCGCGGACAAGAAAGTTCGAAAATTAAAATTCTACCAGGAGATCCAAAACATTGACAGCCTGAAGAAGATGTATCATGTATTTACGCCGGAAGAGGTGAAAGAACGCATGGATCTGTGGATCGCGTTCTTGAAAAAAAGGTACGGCGACCACATCATTCTGATCAAGGCAGATATTAAAACCCACTATTTAACGGGATCCAGAGAGTTAAAGAAGTTAAACGGCTTTCGTCAGGATACCCTTCTTGCCTATCGGGAATATGTCAGTGAGTGGCAGGACTATTTTACCAAACAGTGCCCCTGTCACGTGATCGATCACGCCAGAAAGTGCGAGGCCGATGATTATCATCCCCGAGGGGCGTTCATCATCAATTACGAAGAACGCTTCTATAAGAAGAGTATCAAGGACCTATACGGGATTTTAAAAGGTTCGGACGTGTCGTCCCTTTACAAATAAGAAAAGATGTGTTAAACTGCATATAGTTTTGCTTTCAAAAAGGAGAAATACGATGAGTCAGGTATTAAGCATTATTATTCCCTGTTATAACGAAAAAAACAGCATTTTGGCATTGGTGCGCAAGGTTATGGATGCGCCCATTGAAGAAAAAGAAATTATCATTGTAGATGATTGTTCCACGGACGGAACCAGAGAAGTTTTGGAAAAGGATGTGAAACCCCTGGTTTCTAAAATCGTTTACCATGAGAAAAACGCCGGAAAGGGCGCGGCTCTACGAACCGGATTTAAGCATGCGACCGGAGATGTGGTGATCATTCAGGATGCGGATTTTGAATACGATCCCAACGAATATCCCCGTGTGGTCAATCCGATTTTTGAAGGAAAATGCAAGGTTATGTACGGTTCCCGGTTCAAAGGTCAGAGAGCAAAGGGATATGTACTCAATCGTATTGCCAACCGTTTCTTAACAGGTGTTTCCAACTTCTTTACCCACCAGAGATTAACGGATATGGAAACCTGTTATAAAGCATTTAAGCGCGAAGTGATCCAGGCGGTAAACATTGAAGAGAACCGTTTCGGATTTGAGCCGGAGATCACGGCGAAGATCTCCAAAATGGGCATCCGGATCCGCGAGGTTCCCATCTCTTACTATCCCAGAACCAATCAGGAAGGGAAGAAGATCGGCTTTCGCGATGGTGTGAGAGCAATTTATTGTATTGTACGATATCGATAGAAACAGGATGTCATGGAAATGAATTACAAGGCGGAAACGGAGCATCAAACAAATAAAAAATACCAATATCTTATGGGGGGCGCCTGCGTGCTACTTCTCCTGATCCTGGAGTGGTTTTATTTCCGCGAGCGTCTGAATCTTACGGATTTATTCGGGGATTTTGGAGATGGAAAGTTTTGTTCCATCACCACAGAACATTGGTTTCGATTTATTAGGGGAAAAGAAAGCTTTTCCTCTATTAATATGTTTTACCCTACGAAGGGGACCCTGGCGTATTCGGATATGCTTTTCATGTATGCGCCTCTTTATTGTCTGCTTCGTGTGTTCGGCGTGGATATGTTCCTCTCCTATAAGATCACACTGATCGGGATCCACCTGATCGGAACCTTTGCCATGGCGTGGTTTTTAAGAAAATACATCGCCTGTTCCCCTTTGGCAACCATGGTAGGAACGGTGATATTTGCCTATGCCAATCCCTATATCACCTCGGAGCATACCCAACTGTATGCCTATTTCCTGGTGCCGGTCCTGTTGTGTACATTTTTTGGATTTTTGCGAAACGGGGAACAGAAAAAAAAGAGGATCCCATATGGCTTGATTTCCGTGGTTTTATTGGCGGGAATCTTTTATACATCCTTCTACATCGGATATTTTATGGTCGTATTCCTGATGGTGTGGGGGGCGATCCTCCTTCTTAGAATGATCGTTTTGCGGGATGGAAGCTTTTCTAAGTGCCTGGCGTATGTAAAACAAACCTGGAAGATGTGGTGCGTTTACGGGGCGTTAACCCTTCTATGCATGATTCCGTTTCTCTTAATCGAACTTCCCATTATGAAGGAATTCGGAGGGAGAGATTGGTCCATCGTATGCGCCGGAACCCCGAAGTTATCCATGATCTTTCGGGTTCATACAGGGAATTTTATGAATCAGATCTTTTCTATGTTTTCGGATAATCTTGGGGGAGAATATACGGAAGGATTTGGGATTTTTACGATTGTTTGTTTATTCGCGTTTTTAATCTATAAGGGTTTAAAAAAAGAATGGGATCTCATCTGGACGGTGGGGCTTGCCATCTTAGGGTCCATCCTGATCATCGTTCAGTGGAAGGAAGGGGTATCGATCTGGTATGTGGCATACCGCTTCTTACCGGGGGCGTCGGCCATACGTATGTCCATTCGATTCCTTATGTTTTTAAATCTTCCCCTGGGGATCTTCTTCGGATCCTTATGGACGGACTGGGAGAAAAAAGGAAAAGAAGCTACTTATCAGAGGGGAATCTGTTATGCAGCTACGGTGGTCTTTCTTTTACAATTTGTATGGACCGGGTCTCATATGTCCATGTGGAATCGTCCCGGAGAGATCGCCATGGTAGAAGAGGTTCCCAATCCTCCGGCGGATTGTCAGGTTATGTTTTGTGATAACATACCGGATCAGGAAAACTTTTTTTCCTGTATTTACTGGGATCTGTCTGCGAACTTAATCGCCAATCGCTACGACTTAAAATGCATCAACGGATATTCCGGCCAGATTCCCAAAGGTTTGGTGGATTTCTATATTATGGGCCGGAAAAACTATCATGAGATCTTAAAAAAATGGTCGAAGCAAAATCAGTTACAAGGTGTGTACGGATACGATGTAACCAACCACCAATGGATAAAATTAGAAGTGGATTCCTAAGAATGGATGGAAGTGGATTTCTAAGAATGGAGAGAATACAATGAGGGAAAAAATGGAAATTTTTGTGCCCGGACGGCTGTGTTTGTTTGGAGAACACTCGGATTGGGCCGGGTGGTATACCAATATCGATGCCAGTGTATGTCCCGGAAAAGCCATTGTGACCGGGATCAACCTGGGGATTCATGCCAGTGTTGAACGGTCCGAGCGCTTTGAGATTTCATCCATTAACAAAGAAGGGAAGAAGGTGACCTTTTCCTGCGAAATGGAAGAAGAACAACTGCTAAGGTATGCGGAAGAGAACGGTTTCTTCTCCTATTGCTGCGGCGTAGCCTCCTACATTATGGAGAATTACAGGGTGTCCGGTATTTCCATTTCCATTGATAAGGTGACCCTGCCCATTGCCAAGGGGTTGTCTTCCTCGGCGGCGATCTGTGTTTTGGTGGCCCGTGCCTTTAATCGTCTCTATCGTTTAAGACTGTCCACCAATGGAGAAATGAGCGCGGCGTATTATGGAGAATTACGAACCGGTTCCCGCTGTGGACGGTTGGATCAGGCGTGTGCCTATGGAATCCGGCCCGTATCCATGATCTTTGATGGCAGCGATATTAAGGTTCAAAAATTAAAAGTCGAAAAGAATTTATATTGGGTTTTCGCGGATTTAATGTCGAAAAAGGACACCAAGCGGATTCTCAATGATCTGAATAAGTGCTATCCCTTTGTGAAAGACGAGAAAGAACAAATGGTTCACGATGCTCTTGGAAAGGACAACATTGCCATTATTACCAAGGCGGAAGAAGCCATTACCCGGGGAGATGCCGTGGAGATCGGCAAGATCATGCAGGAAGCCCAGGCGCTTTTTGATCAGAAGATTGCACCGGCTTCTCCGGAACAATTAAAAGCACCGAAACTTCATGAGATCTTAGATGATCCCAAAGTAAAAGAGCTGTCCTGTGGCGGAAAGGGCGTAGGTTCCCAGGGAGATGGAGCCGTTCAGCTGATCGCGGAAACCGAAGAAAAGCAGGAAGCTCTGGTAAAGTATTTAAATGAACGGGGGCTGCAGGCATTTCCCTTTACCATTCCTTCCAGTCATAGTGTAAGAAAAGCTGTGATCCCGCTGGCAGGATTCGGAACCCGAATGTATCCGGAAACCCGCTTCGTGAAGAAGGCGTTTTTGCCTGTCTTTGATGAGAAGGGGCAGGTAAAACCGGTGATCATGTGCTTGCTGGAAGAATTGGACGATGCCGGAATGGAAGAGATCATACTGATCGTCGGGGAAGAGGATTTAGAGGCCTATCGGGAAATCTTTGACAATCCCTTAAGTGAGGAACATTTGTCCAAACTTCCTTCCAGGGCCCGCAGCTATGAAATGAGAATGTCCCGCATCAAAAAGAAACTTCGTTACGTGGTACAAAAAGAACGAAGAGGGTTTGGACACGCGGTGTATCAGGCGCTGGAATACGTAGGCGGAGATCCGGTTTTGTTAACCTTGGGAGATTTTGTATATCGAAGCAAAGAAGCGATGAGCTGTGTGGAGCAAACCGTGGAAGCCTTTAAGCAGAATGCAGGGACCCTTACGGTATCCGTAAAACCGGTTCCTTTGGATCAGGTCATGCATTATGGCGTATTAACCGGTTCCTTTGAAAGTAAGGAACATAAAATCTTAAAGGCTACCGGCATGGTGGAAAAACCCACGGTGGACTACGCAGAAGATTACCTGGGGGTGGAAATGTTTGGAAAGGACCAATTTTTCGCAACCTTTGGTCTTTATGTCCTAACCCCGAAAGTCTTTGAATTGCTGGGAGAAGAAATCCGAAAAGCAGATGAAGAGGGATCCCAGGAGGAAATCCAGCTGACCACGGTTTTAAATCGCATTTGTGAAGAAGACGGGTTGATCGGCGTAAATATTAAAGGAGAAAGTTATGATGTAGGGATTCCCAGAGCCTATTATGAAACCATGTGCATTACCGGGAAGTTAGGAGAAAAGGATGACTAGAAAAGAGACGGAGATTATGGCAGATCATAAGGCAAACGATACAACCAATCCTACAACCAATTCAATGAGCATCAAGGAAAAAGGTTTGGCCTTCATTCGAAAGAAAGACCAAAAAGCCAAGGCCGGTTCCATGTGGGTTTATTTTCTGATCGGTGCCGTGTTAGGGGCGATCTTTTTCGTATGCATTTATGGATTTGGGGTTTTGGATGTAACCAATGAGGACTGGCTGTTAACCGGGAAGGACTTGCAGCAGCATTATGTCGGGTGGAAGAGTTTTCGCCAGGGTGCCTGGAAATTCCCCATCGGCCTCCACAATGGCTTAACCTATCCCTATGACATCAGTGTTTTGTTTACGGATTCCATTCCTTTGTTTGCCGTTATTTTTAAATTGCTTTCCCCGCTCTTACCGAAAACCTTCCAGTATTTTGGATTGTTCGGACTGACCTGTTTTATTTTAAATGGCGGTTTCGGAGCTCTTTTGGTGGCCAAGATCAACAAAAGCAAACTGTTTGTGGCAGCGGGCAGTGTGTTCTTCATCTTATCCACGCCGGTGCTTCAACGTTTGTATGGGTTGTTAACGGAGAACTCCCGCCATACATCTTTGGCCGCTCATTTCCTGATCTTAGCGGCTCTTTTGATCTGGGTCTATCATGAAAACGTGGGATCCATGTGGAAGGGAGCACTCTATTATGGGATCCTGGCATTCTTATGCGTATGGATCCAGATGTATTTGATCTTTATTGTAGGCGGCCTTATGTGCGGCTATCTTTTGTATCATGTCATGGCTCACAAAGATTGGAAACGGGTGTTTGTAACCTTTGGCAGCTTTGGGGGATTTACCGTGCTTGCCATGTGGCTGATCGGAGGGTTTACCAGTGTCCTGGATCAGTCCGCCACCGGATTTGGGCGCTATTCCGCAAATCTCAACACATTATGGAATCCCTACAATTATTCTTCCTTCTTTGATCCCATTCCCTGGGGGACGGATCAATACGAGGGATTTGCCTATCTGGGTTTGGGAATGCTGTTCCTGTATGCCCTGTTAGGCGGCATTCTGCTATTTACCTACATTCGATGCCGCAATAAAAAAGCGCTGCGATTCCGCTTAAAAAGAGCCTGGCGCAGAAACAAAGAAAAATATGTGCCGGTGCTGGTGGTAAGTATTGTTTTCTTTCTCCTGGCAATTTCCTCTACGGTTGTTTTAAATGGAAAGATCATCGCGATCTTTATTCCGCCGGATTGGTGTATGTATTTCTTAAATATTGTACGCTCTTCCGGGCGCTTTATGTGGGTGATCTTATATTTGGCGATCTTTGTAGGTCTGTTCCTGCTTTGCCGGATCATACCCAACCGTTTTCTGCAAAAATGTGTGGTGATCTTCTGCGTAGGTTTGCAACTAATGGATCTGGCAAAACCCATCTATCATATCAGTAAGCAATACGTACTGGATCCCCCTCCGGAGGATGAACAATACGCCCAGGATGATTTCTGGAAGACGACATTGGGAAATTATAAGAATCTGGTGTATTATCCCTTGGGAAGCGGCGGGGTATATCCCATGCTGCAGATCGGTACCAAGGCCAACGATCTGGGATTGAAAATGAATTATTTTTACCTGTCCCGGTTCTTTGAAGAAAAATATGTAAAGAAAGTAAATAAGGAAAATAAGAACCTTTTTGAAACCGGAAACTTAGATAAGGATACGATCTACATCATTGATTATCGGACGGCGCATAAATACAGAGACCGCTGTTATCAATACTGTTACGATCAGCGGATCATCGCAACGAAAGATCCCATTCCCGGAGGAAGGGTTTATAACGATGTTTACATCAGTAAAGAGAATCCCAACATTTGTTTGAAGTTTTCTTACAATGCCCTGGGAACGGAATTTGAACATCGGGGATTTAATGAAACCCGTTATGGAGAGGATGGTACGTGGACCAATGGAGATGGGGTGTTCCGTTTTTATTCCGGCGGCGCCAAAAAGGTACGAATTACCATTGATTATAAATCTGATCCGAAACGGGCAAAGAAGGGAACCACCATCTTTCGTGTAGGAAATACCAACAAAGCCATTGTGGACAATAGCTCATCCGGAACGGTGGAGTTTGATGCTTCGGTGAAGGAAACCATTAGTGAGAAGGAAGCGATCGGAATCAATTGGTTGTTTATTTCCACGAAGAAGCCTTTTCATTATCACAAGAATACACTGGACGAAAACCGGGGAATTTATATTCGCTCCATTACCATCCAATATCTGGAGTAGGAGGTAAAGCATGAAAACAAGGTTCGCATTTTTAGCCAATGCAAAAGAAATCTTAAAGGCGGAGGGAGAAAGCCCTAAGAAGTATGAATGGATCCTGGGACTTGGCATCTTATTGATCAGCGCATTTTTCTTCTGCTTTTATAAGGATTTTCATTTAACGGTGGAACAGTCCCTGGATTTTTTGGACTGCCTGTTCCATGGAAAGTTATTTCATTTTTACAGCGAAATTAACCGGATCGCCTTGTCCGGCGGATATGGTGCGGATTGGCCGGCTTCTCTGCTGGCCGGTGCCAATTATTCCGTGATCAATTACGCGGTGCTTGGCATTTTTTGTCTGCCCTTTTATATCATCGATGTAATCCTGCCCGGGGATTTACCTTTCCTGGTATATGAGTGCTGGTTAAAGATCGGATATGTGGTTTTATTTATTTGGATGGTTGGAATATTTGACAGCATTTTTAAAGAGCTGGGACTCAACGATGGCAAAAGACGCCGGATGGATCTGTGTTTTTTTACATCGCCTATTTTTTTATACGCCTCCATTATGATCACTCACATGGATATTTTTTCCATCTTCTTTCTCCTGTATGGTATGTTATATATGTACCGGGGAAAGACGCGAAACATGTTGATCTTCTTTATGCTGGCAGTAACCTTTAAACCCTTTGCCATTCTGGGGATCTTGCCGATTTTATTCCTAAAAGAAAAGCGGATCCTGTTTTTGGCAAGAAATCTTGTCCTAGTTGTTGCCGGGGTTTTGTTACAGGGACTGGTGTTTCATTTTGATCCGGGATATGGAGAATCCCAGGCGTTTATGAGCAAAACCTATGATTTTGTAGGCC
>CALGGT010000102.1 GCA_937915825.1 uncultured Eubacterium sp. | reverse complement strand
TACAGGAATACGTAATCACCCTTTTGCAGTTTTTTAATTTTTTCTTTCCACTTGCGATAATAGGCCGCAGCCTTATGGTTGGCGAGCATGTCCTGCGTGCACTGTTTATCATTAGAATCATTTGTGTTTAAAACATACGCGCTGCCCTCATAAGTGAGAAACCCCTCTACCGGAGAATACATATCAAATTCAATAAACTGCGCTTCCCCAATCTGGTAAACCCAATATGTAATCGCGTCAATGTTCAGACCGTTCTTCTTCCAATAGGCAATTGCCTCAATCGTAACCTGATCTAATCCATTAGTAACAATAATAAAGTGTTGCTTCTTATTATAATCACAAGGTTCGGTAATTATATTATGCAATAAACATCGAATTCGACCATTTTAAAATTAGGATACCCCAAACAAAAGCCTTATCTATTGCAGCCCGCTTTCAATTTCTTCAATCGTTGGCAGGGTTCCTTTAAATTCATCCTTCAACAAATTGGCAAGCTGATATTCAGAAATACCGACTGGCGCTTTTATAACATTCGCGGCATACTGCGCCAGCACATTATCTTTTGTTTTACAGATCAAAAGCCCAATCGTCGGGGCGTCCGTCTTGCTACGCAAAATGCCGTCAACAGCCGCTACATAGGTGCTTAACTGGCCCATATCGCGCGGATCGAAAGCAGAAACTTTTACTTCTACAACCACAAAGCAATGAAGCTGGAAATTATAAAAAAGTAAATCAATAAACTGTTCCGTCTTCCCAACAACCAACCTGTACTCTCTGCCTACAAAAGCAAAACCGGAACCCAGTTCCATAAGCAGGCGTTGCACATTATCCATCAACGCATCTTTGAATTCTTTTTCATCATACTGCGCCCGGATAGATAAAAAATCAAAATTATAGGGATCTCTTGTCATTTCCTGCGCTAAATCGCTTTGCGGAGCAGGAAGGGTAAGAGAAAAATTGGTAACTGCCTTTCCCTTGCGTTCATACAAATCTGTATCCAACCAATTGAGTAAAACTGCTCGCGACCAGTTGTTCTTTATCGTTTCCTTCACATAAAATATAGCTTTGTTTTGATCTTTACCACACTTATCAATAATTAATTTATGATGACCCCATGGAATTGAAAAAATAAATAGCGACAACATTTTATTGGTTCCAACTAAGTTGCTTTCTAATTTATCCCCAAGTTGGGGATAAATTGAATCTTGAAATTCTTCCTCAAGCTGGGGATAAATTTCCAAATCTGGATAAAGATTGTAAAAATAAACCATATATACTAAATTTGTAAACGATAAGCCTTTAACATTTGGCAACACATGTTTTAAATCATTACTCAATTGGCGGAGAAATCCACTGCCCCACCGACTTTCAGCTTTCATCTGTGCAACATCTCTGCCCAATGACCAGTAAAATAATAACATTTCCCGGTTGACGGAAGAAGCAGCCTTAATTTGACACTTCTGATAACGCTGACTAAGTTCAGCAACCCATTCACAATAGCTTTTATCGGCCTGAATCACTTTCATATTATTAACCATTAATATTCCTCCAACTTAACCAAACTAAGCTTTGTTTCTGCAACATTCACAAGCGCCCCTTCTCAATTCGGTATACAGTAGAGCGTTTTCATAAACTACAACCTCTTTTTCTTTATATCTGCAATAAACTTTTCACAAATCTCTTCGCTTATTGAATACATAGTCTGCAAAAACGGAAATCCTTTATCCGCAATCTGTTTCATCTCCGAAGGCGACATCGGCATTTTCAACTTGTGGAAATCATCAAGATGCATATAATATTCCTCATCCGCATTCCCTTCATACTCTGCCATTTCCAATTTCCCATGCGCAACAATAAATGTCAAATCTTCCCGAAGCTTCCTTATGTAGTACAAATCGTTTTTCGCATTATCCATAAATCTTTATTCCTTCCTTTAGCACCTCATGAATCAGCTTTTCATTATTCACCAGCTGCTTCGCGTCCAGCAAATCCACTTTTTTGTGCAAACCTTCCCGTAATCGCTCCGCCATTTCATAAAAACGGAGTCCTGTTGTTTCTGTGGAAACCAGCAGATCGACATCGCTGCGCTCTGTGGCTTTCCCTTTTGCATAGGAACCGAAAAGATAACAATACTCCACCTGGTAAGCATCCAAAATTTCTTTACAGGCTTTTGTAATTTGTTCTATTGTGAGAATGCCGTGCTCTTCATCCACCAAATTGATTTTTTGTAACTCTTGCAGCAAAAACCGATACTTGATTGTATCTTCCCGCTTGTTATCGTTTTCATACATAATATAAGAACGCAGCGAAACCCCAAGGCGCCTGGCGGCTTCCTGCTGCGTCAGTTGTTTTGCGATTCTAATCTCTTTCAGTTTAGTCATGTTTGCACCTTCCTTCTGTGTATAGTATGCATGTTTTGCACGTTATTGTCAATATAAATATGCAAATATTGCATAAGCAGAATGGGAAAAATGCATTTTCTTAGACACTTGCTTTGTTATTGCGGTTTTATATGGAAAAATCCTTCCTGAAGATCATACCACCCGTTTCCTTTGACTTTTTGATGTTTTTAACGATATTTTGGGCATTTTGTCTTTAAGGTAAATAATATATATGCTATATTTCGTAATATTAGAATATTTTATTCTACAATTTCTAATAAAACATGTTTATCTTACTATTTCTTAATTTTACTTATTAATTCTTTTATTTTCTTATTAATTTATAATTAAGATATGGACAAATTACGTATTTTAGCGTTTCCCGAAAATACGATTTTTGGCAATTGTATTATTTTCGCAGATTGGCGGTTATCCGGTCGGGGCACAGATGGTTCATGCAATGCGGATGAATGACGAAATTTCCGAAGAGGAGGAACGAAAATTTGTTTGTATTTGTTTCGGATGCGGAGCAGGCTTTTTATTGGGGACGGTATGCCGGAATTTATCGCCATTCATGGGCTTTTGGGTGATGCTGTCGGTGAGTTTGCCGAACTTGATATTAGCACCGTTTTTCATGAGACAGATTGCAGAAAATCAAGCAATTCCGACGAAAAAGCCGTTTGTCATCCTTGTGACGGAATCTGTGGAAAATACCGCACAAGCAATGCTCAAAATCACTGCAATGGTGACGGCTTTTGCTGGAGTGATGGGCATTTTTGAAGGAATCAAGGCTTATTTTCCCGAAATGTTACCAAAATATTCCAGTTTCATCCGGAGTGTATTGGAAGTCAGCAACGTGACGGAATTCATGCAGTCGGGCGGTACGTTGCCGATGGCATCGGCATTGCTGGCATTTGGGGGAATCTGTGTGCATTTGCAGATTTCGGCAATCTGCAACGGAAATTTGTCATGGTGGCTATTTTGGGGGATGCGGATTTTGTCGGCAATGGGAGCTTATTTCATTTGTCAACTGGGGTTGACATTGTTTCCGGACGTGGCACAAACTGCTCTGCAAAATCTCAATGCTGAACCCTATCAGGGGAATATGCTGTCCGGAATTTGTCTCTTTGTGATGTCCGTTTTGCTGATGAAAAAGGAAAATTTGATAAAATCATGAAAAAAGACTTGCATTTTTCCGGAAAATGTGCTATAATGTAAGGGTAGTTGTTTCCGTAGCTCAGCTGGATAGAGCGACCGCCTCCTAAGCGGTAGGTCGGGTGTTCGAATCACCTCGGGAACGTTAAAAAAGCGACTTCTTTTCGGAAGTCGCTTTTTTGGTGATATTCAATGATTCTCTGAATTAGTATCAGTCTCGTTGTTTTCCTCTGTGGAATCTTCCGATTTTTCGGGGAATTTTTTTGTTTTTTCGGGTTTTTGATTTCTTTCTTCGGCTTCTGCAAGGAGTTGTTTTGATTCTTCCGTATCAACGTACAGGACGTAATCACTCCCCATACGCTTGACCTTCGAAAACAATACAATCAATAAAATCAATGCTACGATACAGATAAATAATGCTAATGCTTGCGAAATTCTCAGATTACCTATCATCAGACTATCCGTGCGCAGTCCCTCAATGAAAAACCGCCCAAATCCATACCAGACCATGTACATTAAAATGATTTGTCCATCAAATTTGCGGAATTTCTTAAAGGCAATGAATAATAATACTGCGCCTAACAAACACCATGCCGATTCATACAGGAAACAGGGGTGAACCGGATAGGATGCATCTAATGTGACATCCTTATCATAACTAAAGTTTGCGTTATAATTGAGGGCTATCCATCTTTGAACTCGTCCGCCGGACATACAGAAAAGGGAATCCGTATTTTTTCCGAATGCCTCCTGATTGGTGAAATTTCCCCATCTGCCAATGCCTTGACCAATCAGAAAACCAACTCCGCAAATGTCCAGCATTGGCAACAATTTGACTTTCCGGAAGTGACAGACAATTCCGCCAACAATGACAGCTCCTATCAAACCGCCGAAAATGGCAAGTCCGCCCTCTCTGGTGTTGATGATGGCTTTCCAGTCGCCTTTGTAATCGTCCCAATTCAAAAGCACATAATACGCTCTTGCACCGACTAATGCGCCCAATATTCCGCCAATAATGGCATCCGTTGCCCTGTCGGGGTCAATGCCGATGCGTTTCATGTTCCGGAATGCAAACAACAATGCAAGCAGTAATCCGCTTACGATGATAATTCCATACCACTGAATTGATACTCCAAAAATTGTGAATGCCGTGGGATTGACGTGTACATCAATCCCAAGGCGAGGAAACACAATTTCGTCATAGTCTAAATTGCTATAACCTAATTCTTCAACTGTTGACATATGACCGCCCCTTAACCATGAACGACAGAAAGTACTGCCTTTGTGATGTCGATTTGTTCACAAAGGAATTTCTGTGCATCTTCATAAGTGATTGTGGCAAGGGCTTCCACGGTGCTGAACGGCTTCACTCCTGCAATATACGCATTGAGCATCATGCTTGCATTGCCTTCCACGCTGTTCAATGAGCGGATAATGTCGCCATAATGCACACGCTTGCTTCTCTCAAAAGCTTCCTTGTCAAGACCTTCCTTTTTCGCCCTCTCGATTTCGGCAATGATACGGTCACGGACTTCCTCCGGATGTTCGCTTTCGCCTCCGCAGGAAAGAACGAAATAGCCGTCACCCGTGAACGGTGCATCTGTGTCAAATTCGGAGTTGATTAGCCCCTCTGTCAGTAACTTCTGGTAAAACGGCGAACCTGCACCGAGTAATACATCTAATACAGATGTTGCAATCAGTTCAGAACGTACCAATTCTTTCCCGCTCTGTGGCTTTAACTTGAATCCTAAATTGAAAATGGGCTTTCCGACTGGTAAGGTATCTTCGACATAAGGCTTCACAATGTCGTCCGGCTCGTCGGCATATAACTGCTCTAACCCTTGGTCTTCGCACGGTTTCAGCAACTCGTCACAAATCGCCAATACCTCATCCGCCTTGACGTTTCCGGCAACTGACAGCACCATATTATGCAGATTGTAGAACGTATTGTAGCATTTGTACAGCAGTTCAGCCGTGATTTGCTTGATGCTTTCCACTGTTCCGGCGATGTCAATTCTGACTGGGTGATTGTGGTACATTGCCTTTAGCATATTGAAGAAAACTCTCCAGCCTGCATCATCATCATTCATGCGGATTTCCTGTGCAATAATGCCCTGTTCCTTGTCAACGGTTTCCTTCGTGAAGTAGGGGCTTTGCACGAAATTGAGCAAAATTCGCAACGAATCTCCGAAATTTTCCGAACACGCAAACAAATACGCCGTCCGGTCAAATGAAGTGTAGGCATTGCCCATTGCTCCGGTTTTGGCATACTGTTCAAATGCGTCACAGTCTTCATTTTCAAATAATTTATGCTCCAAATAATGGGCGATACCTTCCGGAACTTCTGTATAATTCTCTTCACCCTTCAATTTGAATCGGGTATTGATAGAGCCGTATTTCGTCCCGAACAATGCAAATGAAGAATGATACCCCTCCATTTCCATGATATAAATGGTCAGTCCGCTTTTGTGCTGGACGTGGATGCACTGTGCATCCCCTTGCTCAGAACGGATGATTTCTGTTTCATGCTTCTGCATCTGTTTCGCCCTCCTCCTGTTTCATGAGATAAACCGTGTCCAGCTTTAAAGTGTTCGCAACGCTGACGATTTCTTTCTTTGTCAAGGAAAGATATTTTTCCACCCTCTGTTCTACGTCGGAATCGTCCTTTGTGAAAAATCGTTCGTAAGATTCCGAAATGCACGAAATCGGGGTGTCGCCAATACTGCGGAGTGCGCCAACCATAGCCGTTTTCGCATTTTCGAGAAGTTCGTCCGGAAATTCGCCTTTCTGCATCAATTCCAACTGTTCCAGAATGGCTTCACGGGTCTTTTGTGCGTTCGCCAGTTCAACACCACTATCGACAATCAGCGTATTTTTCCCATACAGTACACGGCTTGCACAATAGTAACAAAGGCTCATCTTCTCACGGACATTCGCAAACAGCATTGACACAGGCAAGCCCCCAAACATCGCACTAAACAGCTTCAATGCGTAGAAATCTACCGTTTCCGCCTTGAATGCCATTACCAATTTGGATTGTACCACATCCATGGGTTCAACGATTTCAACCGTCTTTTCTTTCAAGGGGCTGGGGCAATCAAATAACAATGGTTCGGGCTTTCTGTCCGGAATCTGATTGAATGCGTTCCGGAGTTGTTCGACTGTGGCGGTCACGTCTTCTTGTGGGGTGACAAGATAAATCTGGATGACTGCACGTTTCAACATCTCCTGAAATGCCTGATATACGCTTTCGGGAGTTAGTTTCAATGCATCCTCTTTTGTGCCGTAGGATGGGTATGCATCCGGCTCGCCTTCAAATGCCGTCCGTCTTGCACGAATTAAAGCATAGGTGCGCTTCTGGTTGATTTCGGCTTGAATGGCATCTAGCAATTCTTTCTGCTCAATCTTGAATTCTGATTCGTTAAATGCGCCGTTTTCTGCGTTCGGGTCGAAAATGCAGTCAAGCATCAATTCCGTGAGGTCGGAAAGCAAATCTTCTCCGTTCAGTGCGTAGCGGTTCGCAATCGTTCCCCCCGAAATGGATAACTGCATCACTCTGCCATTCAGGCTCATGGAACTGCCTAAACTTGCGCCGTACATGGTGTCGAGTTTCACCGTCATGGCGGAATTGTCCGGATATTTGCGGTTCGATTCCGTCAACAGCGATATTGCCAGCGAATAGGCGGAATTTTTCTCCGGAATTACCGGCACTAACAACATGATTCTGATGTTATTGGTCTTGAATTTCGGCTCGAATATGGTGTGTAATTCCATGCCCTCGCCGAGTGAAATTGTGGTTTCTTTCAAGTTCATCACTCCTTTACCCTACTATTATACCATGATTTCAAACGGAATGCAAGGCTTTTTTCTGTTTTCCTCTGTGACGGTAGTCAGGGTAACAAAAAAGGCTTTCCGGTCAGGGAAAGCCGTGGGGTTATTCTGCGGTTTTGAGGGTGGCATCTATGCCGACATATCCTCTGTTTTATTCACGTTATGAACGTGGTGTGAGAACTATCCCCATTGAATGCCTTTTAATCCTCGCCGATTTCTACAACGTTTCGACGGATTATATTCTTGGTCGCACCAATGTGAAAGAAATGAACCGCAAAAAAAGAATCTGAAAGCCTTGCAAAAACGGAAAATTTGCAGGGCTTTTATTTTTGCCCTCGTGAAACTATTTTCAAAAAAGACTTGACAAAATATATAGCATGGTATATACTATAATTAGGGGGGTGAGCTTATGGAAAAAGCAAAAGTATTTGAAACAGGCAGAAGTCAGGCGGTAAGACTTCCCAAAAAGTACAGATTTTCCGTTGATGAAGTTGTCATTCAGAAAGTGGGGAATTCGTTGATTTTGACCCCAGTTGATAAAGTTTGGGAAACGGTTCAGAATGGAATTGACAGTTTTACAGATGATTTCTTTGAGGATGGCAGAGCGGAGGAAATTCCGTCAGAAAGGGAAAGTTTATGAAAATGCTTGATACAAATATCTGTATCTATCTTATGAAACGAAAGTATGAAAGTGCTTCCGAAAAATTTAATGAAGAAATTCAAAACCAAAGGGAAGTATATATTTCTTCCATCACGTTGGCAGAATTGGAACACGGTGTGCAAAAAAGTGATTACCCTGAAAAAAATCAGCTTGCCTTGTTACAATTTTTGGCAGGGGTCACAATTCTTTATTTTGATGATAGTGCAGCGATTGAATACGGAAAAATTTGTGCTTATCTGCAAAAAAAGGGGACACCAATCGGAACAATGGATATGTTGATTGCGGCTCATGCAAAAGTGAATGGATTGACATTAGTTACCAATAACACCAGAGAATTTGAAAGAGTTCCAAATCTTGACTTAGAAAATTGGGTATGATTGTGGAAAAGCCTTGCAATTTTGCAGGGCTTTTATTTTTGCCCTGATAACAACAAACTGTATAAACTGAAAACGTTTTATCGAAACTGTATAACATTTTATATACAATACGTATAATTTGAACTGGATATTAACAATTTGTTCATACTTTTTTCTTATTTTCAACACATTTTCACAAGACTGTCACAATCAAATGTTAATATTTTATTAACGAAATAAGAACAAAGTTCACATTTGATACAGGAGGTATGTGTCATGAGTAAAGTAAAATTTTCCTTTGTACAGATTATCGGCATGATTTTTGCGGTGGTAGGAATTGCTATGATGGGATGTTCCATTTCGGGAGTACAGCAAAAAATGAGCCGTCCCATCAGTGAGGGAATGCAGAAATATGAAGCAGAATTGAATGCTGGTGTGGAAACGGATATTGTCGAATTACAGGTGGAAACCGATTACAGCAGGGAAGCGGTCGGGAATATTCCGCTCATGCTTTGCGGGGGAGTAATTGCCCTGATGAGTACCATGTTATTTTTCACTCCCGTGATGACCGAAACGGTGACGAAATTCCGTCAGAGTCGCAAGGAAGATGCCGAAAGAATGGAACAGCTTGACGAACCGACTGACTGTTATGATTATATCCTTGATGAAGATATGAGAAAATCTCTCCGCAAAGAGGAGAATATGAGAGTTTACAAAGAGTATGAGAAAAAATTGAATTCATAATTTCGGAAAACCTCTTGCAACATTGGGAAATTTATGGTATACTATAATTACCCAATAACTACAGGAGGTTTTTATTTATGGCGAATTTGATTGACGGAAAGCAGATTTCTGCAAATGTCAAAGAACAGGTACGAATCGAGACGGAACAGCTCAAGGAAAAGTATGGCATTCAGCCGGCTTTGGCGGTGGTGATTGTGGGGAATGACCCTGCATCCCGTGTTTATGTGAACAACAAGAAAAAGGCGTGTGAATACATTGGAATCCGTTCGTTATCCTATGAACTTCCGGGAGCAACCACTCAGGAGGAGTTATTGCAATTAATTGAAAAATTAAATCAAAGGGAAGATGTAGATGGAATTCTGGTTCAATTGCCTCTTCCTTCCCATATGAACGAGGATCTGGTCATTCAAACCATTTCTCCGAAAAAAGACGTGGACGGATTTCATCCGGAAAGTGTAGGGAATTTAAGCATTGGACGTAAGGGATTTGTATCCTGTACGCCGGCTGGAATCATTGAACTCTTGAAACGATCCAAAGTTCCCATGGACGGGGCAAATTGTGTCATTCTCGGTCGCAGCAACATTGTGGGAAAACCGATGGGAATGCTGATGCTGCGGGAGAATGCCACGGTTACGATTTGCCATTCTCATACAAAGAATCTTAAGAAAATCGCCAAAAGCGCGGATATCTTAATTGTGGCGCTGGGACAACCGAAGATGGTAACCGCAGACTATGTGAAGGAAGGTGCGGTTGTGATCGATGTAGGAATTCACCGCATGGAAGATCAGAAATTATGCGGAGATGTGGATTATGACCAGGTAGAGCCGATTGCCTCCGCGATCACACCGGTTCCCGGTGGGGTTGGTCCGATGACCATTGCCATGTTAATGAAAAACGTTGTGGAGGCAAAAGAAAAGTAACATGAAAATCTTTTTTGTATCCTTAGGATGTGATAAAAATCTGGTAGACTCCGAGAAAATGCTGGGTGTTTTGGCAGATCGCGGATTTCAGATTACCAATGAGGCAGAGGTGGCCGATGTGATCGTCATTAACACCTGTGCCTTCATTTTGGATGCAAAAAAAGAAAGCATTGAGACCATCATCGAAATGGAAGATTACCGTAAAAACGGGGGTTGTAAGGCATTGATCGTAACTGGATGTCTGGCGGAACGTTATTCGGAGGAGATCCAGGAGGAATTCCCCTCGGTAGACGGGATCATCGGTACATCGGAGTACGATAAGATCGGAGATGTGGTGGATCATGCTCTCAAAAGTCAAAAAGACGTAAAAATCGGGAATTTATCCTATTTACCCAAACATATGATCCGACGTGTAAGATCCGGCGTTCCGTATTTTTCCTACCTGAAGATCAGTGAGGGATGCAATAAGAATTGTACCTATTGCGCCATTCCTTCCATGCGGGGGAGGTATCGTAGTACGGAGATGGAGGACTTGCTGGAAGAAAGCAGGATCCTGGTTCAGGACGGAGTGAAAGAGTTGATCCTGGTAGCCCAGGAGACCACACTGTATGGAAAAGATCTTTACGGAAAGAAGATGCTGCCGGAATTGATCAAACGGTTATGTGAGATGAAAGAGCTTTCCTGGATCCGCCTGATGTATTGTTATCCGGAAGAAATTACGGAAGAATTGGTGCAGGTTATGGCAGATGAACCAAAAGTCTGCAACTATTTGGATCTTCCCATTCAACATTGCAATGACCGGATCTTAAAAGCCATGGGACGAAAAACGGATAAAAAGGAACTGGTGGATAAGATCGCCATGATCCGGTCCTATCTGCCGGATGTTGCATTAAGAACTACGTTGATCAGCGGTTTTCCGGGGGAACAGGAAGAAGATTATGAGGAATGTCGGGCCTTTATTCAGGACATTTCCTTTGATCGGCTGGGGGTGTTCCCCTATTCACCGGAAGAAGGAACGAAAGCTGCCCGGATGCCGGATCAGGTTGAAGAAGAGATAAAAATTCGAAGAGCCAACGGCTTAATGGAAGCGGAGAAAGAGTTATTGGGGAAAAAGAATCAAACACGGATTGGCAAGATCTATCCGGTTCTGGTAGAAGGGTATCTCCCTTCGGATGAGATTTACGTAGGTCGTAGTTACATGGACGCCCCGGATGTGGATGGAAATGTATTCTTCAAAGCAGATCCGGGACTGATCAGTGGAGATCTGGTTCATGTAGAAGTGGAGAAGGCCACGGAATACGACTGGATGGGAAGGAGAGTTTGATATGAATTTACCCAATCGTCTTACGATGTTTCGAATCATTCTGGTACCGGTTATGGTGATGTTTTTATTGGTTCCGGGAATCCCCTGCGGGGAATATGGGGGGCTTATTGTTTTTGCCATTGCGTCGGTTACGGATTTCTTTGATGGATTTTTAGCAAGAAAATATAACTTAATTACCAACTTTGGGAAATTTACGGATCCCCTGGCGGATAAATTATTGGTTTGTTCGGCGATGATCTGTTTTGTTGGAACCGGGAAAATGCCGGCCTGGGTTGCCTTAATCCTGATCGCCAGGGAGTTTATCATCAGCGGGATCCGATTGTTGGCAGCCGAACAGGGGAAAGTGATCGCGGCCAATCTGTGGGGGAAGGTGAAAACCTTTGTCCAAATGGTTATGATCCTGTGGATGTTCCTGCCTGTCAGTCATCCGGTATATCAGGGGATTTTATGGGGGTTTATGATCGTGTCCGTTCTTCTTACATTGATCTCGTTGGTGATCTATATTTGGGATAACAAAGAGGTGTTTCAGGAAGAAGAAGCCTTAAAGAAGAACCAAAACGCTATAACGGACCAAAACGCTATAACGAACGAACATGCTGCAACGAAAGAGAACTTCATAACGGAGGAAGCTCTTGTCAAAACTTTGACAAAGAAGCATGCTACCATAACGACAGCGGAGTCTTGCACCGGCGGACTCTTATGCGCTTCCTTAGTGAATATCAGCGGGGCATCCGCTGTGCTGAAAAAGGGTTTTATCACCTATGCCAATGAAGCGAAGGAGAAGGAATTAGGCGTATCATCGGATACCTTAGAGCGTTTCGGCGCCGTGAGCCGGGAATGTGCCATGGAAATGGCTAAAGGGGCGGCACAAAGGGCCGAGGCGGATCTTGCCATTAGTACCACGGGCATTGCCGGTCCGGAGGGTGGAACCAGGGAAAAGCCGGTGGGATTGGTTTACATTGGGATTTATTATCTGGGGGACGTGTTTGCAAAAGAATGTCATTTTCAAGGAGATCGCATGGAGGTGCGCTCTCAAACGGTTCAGAAGGCGTTGGTTTTGGCCAATGAAACACTAATGAATTCCAGGAGTTGAGAAGCATGAAAGGACGGATGATTCGCAGGGGCGTTTTTATCTTATCATTGTTTTTGTTTTTATGTTCTTTACCGGGCTGCTCTTTGTTGGATGGTCAGAAAAACGATGAAGATATGGAGATCACCCAGCAAGATCGAACGGAGTATCATAACGATTTAAAAAAGATCAAAGAGACCGCCACACCTTCCCAGATCAAGGTGCGGACCATTTCCCTTTATACCGTAGATGAAAAAGGGGAAAATCTGGTGCCGATCCAGGTGAAATTAAACACGTTGCGCGTGACGCCGGAGATCTTATTGGATGATATTGTGAACAACTTGAATGTGGAGATCGATGTTAGTTCTTATACCATTGAGAATAATACGATGTTTATCATCTTTGGGGACAATGGAGTTCCGGTGGAAGGGTGTTCGGCGGAGTTTGAATCCCTGGTTTTAGATTGTTTTGCCAATAGCATTCTGGATAATCTGGATTATGTAAATGGCGTGGGATTTCGAACGAAATCAGGAAATTATTCCTCGGATAATTATGAATTTGCCGAGGATGAAGTATACAGTTCGAGGTAAGAAATGGATGTGATCGTGATCGGCGCCGGTGCGGCCGGCTTAATGACTGCCTACCAGGCAGGAAAAATGGGACATCGTGTGACGGTGTTGGAACAGAATGAAAAGGCCGGAAAGAAAATCTATATCACAGGGAAAGGACGTTGTAATTTTACTACTGGCGTAGAACCTCCGGCGTTCTACGAGGGCGTGTTGTCCAATCCAAAGTTTTTATACAGTTCGGTTTCTGCCTTTTCCGGGAAGGATACGGTGGCGCTCTTTGAAGAACTGGGAATGAAGTCCAAAAAAGAGCGGGGAGAACGCTATTTTCCGATTTCGGACCATGCCTCGGATGTGACCAAAGCGTTGGTAAGGGCCTGTGGGAACGTTGGCGTTACCTTTCTCTATCATGAGAAAGTGATGAAAATATTAGAAACGAATGGAACGGTAAAAGGGGTGGAAACAAACGGTCAAACCTATTACGGGGATAAGGTTGTGGTAGCAACCGGAGGGAAATCTTATCCTTCCTGCGGATCCACGGGAGATGGGTATTCTTTTGCCAAAGCTCTCGGGCATAAGGTGATCCACCCTCTTCCGGCGTTAACGGCTTTAAAGGTAGAGGAGCCAGATGGGAAAGAAATGCCCGGGCTATCTTTGAAAAATATTGAAGTGACCGTATGGGAAGAGGGAAAGAAAAAGCCCTTGTATCAAAATTTCGGAGAGATGCTCTTTACCCATGAGGGAGTTTCCGGACCTGTGATCTTATCCGTTTCCGGTCGGATATCCAGAAAGCTATGGGATCGGAAATCGATCACCCTGGATCTGGATTTAAAGCCGAACCGGACGGTGGA
>CALGGT010000101.1 GCA_937915825.1 uncultured Eubacterium sp. | reverse complement strand
GAGTGTAAGATGTAGGAAGTTTTCCCGTCTTTTTCCCTCCTAGAAGGTTATATTTGATCTTAAAATGTTCCGTTCTCAGACGTGCCGTACTCTTAGGGGGTATGACTATTTTTTCCTTGTACTTATCCTCGTTAATGATTTTTCCATTACATATCCAATATCCCGGCATATTATCATTATTATTTCTGGGAGCGTTGGTTATCGATATGGAGGAGTTATTTTTAATTTGAACCAGATTTTTACAACCAAGAAATAACTTGTTCGAGCATGTTTCCAAGGATTCAGGGAATGTGATTGTTCTTATACTTTCAACTGTAAAAAAGGCATAAGTCCCTATCTTCTTCACCCCTTTGGGAATGTCTAGCTTTTTTAAATCATGTTGCCCCCAAAAAGCATATTTTCCGATCTCCTCTAACGAATTCGGCAATTTTAAAGTTTTCATATACAAAATGGTTTCATAACTATCCAAGCTACGGTCACCTAATTTCGTTATACCTTCGTTAATGATCACATGATCTGCCCGAGATGCTTTTTGATCCTTACGCTCAGTATTCAAATCCTTCAATTTTGCTGCCAAATCATCTTTTTTAAGCGTTCCGGTTCCCGTTATTGTTAGCGTATCGGTGCTCTCTTCATAGGTTGCCTCCAATGCTCCCTGCGTAATAAGTATAATAAGTATGTAAGCAAGAAATCAGCTTACATACTTATTTTTATTACTTCTGCGGTTGTTGTCCGTATTTTTTCAAAATCTTTGTGATCCGGTCGGAGGGATCCAGGAGAGAAGCGATGGATTTATCATGGTTCATGGTGTTAATGATCAACGCGATGTATTTGCTCATATCAACGTTAATGTAATATTCGCGCTTCAACAACTCTTCGGTTTGATAAACTACGTTGGTGGTCATCAAACGGTAGATCAGACCGCTTTCGTATGCTTTGTCGAATTTTTCCAGACCGTTGGTAAAGAGTCCGAAGGTGGCTGCCACGAAGATACGACCGGCTTTCCTGCGCTTCAGTTCGGTAGCTACATCGATCATACTTTCGCCGGAGGAGATCATATCGTCAATGATCACCACGTCTTTTCCTTCTACATCGGTGCCTAAGAACTCGTGGGCGACAATGGGGTTCCGTCCGTCTACGATTTTGGTATAGTCACGTCTCTTATAGAACATACCCATGTCAACGCCTGCAACACCGGCAAAGTAGATCGCACGGTCGGTAGCGCCTTCATCCGGGCTGATGATCATCATTTTATCTGGCGTAAATTGCAGATCCGGAACGTTTTGAAGCATGGCCTTAATAAATTGATAGGTGGGTTTTACGGTTTCAAAAGAATTTAAAGGAATGGCGTTCTGCACCCTGGGATCGTGAGCGTCGAAGGTAATAACGCTGTCTACGCCCATGTTCATTAATTCATGAAGGGCCAACGCACAATCCAAGGATTCTCTGGAAGTTTTTCGATGTTGACGGCTCTCATACATGAAGGGCATGATCACCGTGATCCGCCGTCCTTTTCCGCCAATGGCGGAGATCATTCTCTTCAGATCCTGGAAGTGATCGTCCGGCGACATGTGATTGATCTGTCCGCAGAGTTTATAGGTTAAACTGTAATTACAAATGTCCACTAAGATGTAAATATCTTTTCCGCGAATGCTTTCGTTAATGATACCTTTTGCCTCACCGGAGCCGAATCTGGGGCAGGATGCCGAGATCAGATAGGAATCCTTTTTGTAACCGGCAAAATGAATGGTGTCCGTATCGTTTGTGCTTTCTTCTCTCCATTTTACCAGATAATCGTTGACTTTTTTTCCGATTCCTGCGCTGCTTTCAAGTGCGATGATACCCAAATCTCCGTAGGGTATAATGTTGGCAAAGTTATCTTGACTCATAGTATTTTCCTCCATATGCATATGCCGGATTCCAAGGATCCGTTATTTATACCAAACAGGCCAATCCTGTAGGCTGCGAAAATGAAACCAGGTAAAACCCCTAATACCAAGTTTGCATACATCGTAATTACCTTCTAATCCAATGTGGATTTTAAGAGTCGAATGTCATCGCCGATGAATTTGATCAAGGTATAGTAACTGGCGATGCGGGAAAAGATCCGTTCGCTGTATTGCTCTTTCAATTCCTCAATGTTCAGATTGGTGGAAATGATCGTGGACTTTTTTCCACGCAGGCGAGCGTCGATCAACACATACAGCTCCGATGTTGTAAAATTATTTTTTAATTCCGTGCCCAGATCGTCGATGATCAACAGATCACACTGATTCAGGAAGGAAAGTCCTTCTTCCTTCTCCTCGTTTGAGGTAGACGAATCGAACTTGTACTTTTCTAAAATATCAAATAGATGAGTAGAAGTCAAGTAAATTACGGTTTTTGTTTGATCTAAAACGGATTTTGCGATGCAGTGGGTGAGAAAACTTTTCCCTAAACCGGTGGGACCGTAGAAAATAAAATTATCGGCATGGGAATCGAAATGATCACAGAAATCCAGGGCTTTTTGGTAAATATAATCCGCGTTCTCCCTTGGCGTCAGATTCAGCGCCGGGTCTTTGTAGTCGTCTGGATAGAAGTCCTTCTGGAAGGTTTGAAAATTTTCCCGGTCCAGGATATCTGCCAAGTTCGATTGTTGATACAAATATTCGATGATACGTTTTTGGAAGCAATGACATTTTTGATCTCCTGTGTATCCGGTATCCTGACAATCCGGACAGGTGTAGATCGGGTCTAAATAGTCTTTGGGATATCCGTGAGACATTAAAAGATCCGCCAGATAGGAAGCTTCGACAGGTTGCTGGGGGGTGGAGCCGGATAATCGGTCTTCCTCTCCGGATAGAGCACGAGCCGCCCGGTCAAATGCCTGACGCATCTGACGGGACCGTAAATCCGCGTAATCCGGAACTTTCTCCAGAACCTCTAATAGCCGTTTCTTCTCTTCTTGACGGTTTTCCATGCGAATCTGATCATATACAGAATAGATTTGTTGATATTGTTCATTTGTTAGCTGCATGGTTGCTCCTTCTATTTACGTAATAGCTTCTTTTCTAACTCTTCATAGTCCTTGGAGGAATACTGACGCTGTTCAAAATCGTGAAAGCTTCCCTTTCGGACTTTTTGAATGGAGGAAGGAGAGCTGTAATTATGGGAATTGTTTCGATGAAATTCCCGGTCTTTTGCAAGAATGTCTTCCCTGGTTTTCACATGATCCTGATACCAGTTGGAGAGGATCTTATCGGTGTAAGCAACGGACCCCTTGTTTGTGGATTTGATCGCCCGTTCGCAGGCCTCCAGGATGATTTCCTCGGAAAAGTGATACTGATTGTGCCATTTTTCCACCATTTTGATCTCAGACGTAGCCAGATTCCGGTCCAATCCCAGGGCCTTGATGATCTTGGAATAATAGGAAGAAGAGGACTCCCTCCTGGCTTCTTCCGGCGTTGTAATCTTCTGATCGTACCAGTCTCTGGCAATGGGAAGCAAATAGTGGGTGGTTACGACGCCGCGCTCCAGACCTACTTCATATAGGGATACGGTTAAGTCCTTGGAAAAGGACAGGTCGCACATAAGGTATACGATCAGCTTTAAATGGGGCTGACTTACGGGGTTGCCCAATATTTTTTCCACCTGGCGAATGCAATCCTTCACATCCGGATCCTGACAAAGGAGGTTGGTTTGAACGGAAGAATAATCCTGAGGCATGGGGATTTCCGATGTTTCCGATTCATCGTACGGTGCGCCGGTTGATCTTGCTGCGTTTGAAGCAATTGGTGCATCCGTTTTATCCAGGACATGGGTTTCGCGATTGTGAAGCATGGTAATGGAAGGAGTCTCCGAATCCTGAGAACGATCCTGCAAATCTTTAGAATCGTTCTTTGAATCCCGAGAATCGTTCTTTGAATCCCGAGGATCGTCCTTCGAATCCCGAGGATCGTCCTTCGAATCCTGAGAATGGACCTCCGACACCACGTCTCCGTGGGAAACCGGTGCAAATCCCAAAGAAGTTAGCGTGGTTCCCTGGAAGGTGAGATGGATCAGTCCGGTGTTTTCCCAATAATGAAGGGCACGAAGTACATCGGATTCCGTGTTATTCAAGGCATCTGCAATGTCTTCAATGGATAATTTCTCCACCCGATCCTGAGCTTGACGCAGCAAATATAAGTAAATTTTCACAAAGCTTCCGTCCGCATACGGCATATAAGCGTCGATGAACGCGTTGGGAACCTGTGTTAATTGATTCGTAAAAGAATGTTCTAATGAAAAACTCATTCATGTAAACCCCCGTGTTTTAGATCAACAAAGTCAGTATGAGCAAAACTCATACGCTAAGGACTATCATACCCCAAAATTTCAATTCTGTAAATAGTCGAAAACCGGGTCTATTTTCGTAGAAAATGGCTTGTGGAAACTGTGGACAATGTGGATAAGTGAGGGTAAGACACCGCAAAAAGCCCGTAAATACGGATATTTTAAGTTGCCCCGGTTATCAACTATCCACAAGGAAGTTATTCTACAGCCCGTTGATAAAGTTGTGGATAATGTGGATAAGTCACTCTTTCAGAAGAGATTCTCCAACATCCACTATATTTCCGGCACCCATAGTTATCAACATGTCATTTGGGAGTAAATTTTTTTTCAAAAAATTTTCAATGGCCTCAAAGGAACCTAAATAATGAACATCGGCTCCCAGTTTTTTCATTTCATGGGCCAGATCCTTAGAAGAGATCTGAAGATCATCGGTTTCCCTGGCGGCGTAAATATCAGCCAGAAGAACGGTGTCTGCGGCGCTTAAGACCTTGGCAAAGTCCGTTAGGAAGGCTTTGGTCCGGCTGTAGGTATGAGGCTGGAAGGCCACGTATAATTTGCGATGGGGGTAGGACGTCGCGGCGTCTAAGGTCGCCGCGATCTCCGTAGGGTGGTGGGCGTAATCGTCGATCACGACGGCACCGTTGTATTCCCCTTTCTTCTGGAAGCGTCGGTTGGTACCGTGATAAGAATCAAATGCGGTTTGAATGGACGCGGGATCCACACCCCAATCGTAGGCGAGACAAAGACTTCCCAGGGCATTGGATATATTAAACTTGCCGGGAATGGATAGATGATAGGTGTCTTTCTTCTCTCCCTTTATCACCAGGGTGAAGGTGGGACAGCCGGCGGAATCAAAGAGAATGTCCGTGGCGTAGAAGTCGGCACTTTCATCGTTTGCGCTGTAGGTGATCACGTGACAGGTAAGCCCCTCTATGATCTCCTCATAGTCCGGGATATCGGCGTTAATGGCCAAAACACCATGGGAAGGGATTAAAGATGCAAATCGGCGGAAGCTGTTTCGAATGTCTTGTAGATCCTGAAAGAAATCCAGATGTTCTGCTTCAATATTTAAGATGATCCCCATGGTGGGATGGAATTTTAAGAAGCTGTTGGTATACTCGCAGGCTTCCGCGATAAAATATTCCGAGTTTCCGATTCTCATATTTCCCTGGATCGCCGGTAAAATCCCGCCGACGGAAATGGTCGGATCAAATCCGGCTTCCAGCATAATGTGAGAAGTAATGGAAGTGGTAGTGGTTTTTCCATGGGTACCGGCAACGGCAACCGCGGTTTTGTATTGTAACATCACCTGTCCCACCAGTTCTCCCCGCTCCATCATGGGAAGGTTCAGGGACCGGGCCTTTTGAAATTCCGGATTATCCGGTGAGATGGCGGACGTGTAGACGACAAAGTCAAAATCCCCGGTAAGGGAGGAACCGTCCTGAACGTAGGAAACGGCAATGCCTGCGCGCTCCAGTTCCGTAGTAATGGAACTGGGGGATCGGTCCGAGCCGGAAATTTGAAATCCTTCTTTTTGAAGAAGTCTGGCAAATCCGCTCATGCTGATGCCGCCAATCCCAATAAAATAACCCTTTCCGGGTTTATCCCAATCTAATTGATACATAGTAATATCCTTCCTTTCGTACGATGGTTCATTCCCTATTATTGCGATGTCGGAGGTTAAAAGTCTTTTTCCCTCAAATGGATCTGCAAATTGCCTCGTTTTTACCTATTATAACGTAATTTGTGAAAAATGCAACAAAATCACCGAAAATCGGTGCATTCTCTAGAACGTGATCAGATTTCCCGTATTGGGATGAAAATAAGAGTAGATCAGATCCAGGACAAATACTACGCAGAGAATCCCTGCGGCAATGGTTCGCCTCTTTACGGAAAAACGGTTGTAAAGACTATCCAACATCGGGGTAATAAAATAAGTAAAGGCGATGCCTGCCAGCCCGAAGACCATTAATCCTTCCAGGCAGACGCGACCGTTAATATTTAGAAAGAATCCGTTGTAATCCCACCACTTTTGATGAAATAAGACTTCCAACAGGACGCTGGCCAGGTACTCGATCAGTCCGCAGACCACAAAGGAGCCAATGAACATATGGAGAGGATTTTCCCGCAAGGGCTTTAAAACCAGGATGACAAAGAACCCGCCAACGCCGTAGATCGGCAGCCAGGGACCGTGCAATACACCGCGGTTCACGGCAATACCGTCTGAAACCAGGTAGTAGATAACCTCCCAGATCCAGCCGACGAAGGAGAACGTAAAGAAAAATAACGTAAAATTTAAAGGCGTATAATCCCTCTTATAATCCGCGTGAAGAAAGGAGAAACCAGGAAGTTCGTTCATATGAAATTCTGCTTCCGGGTATTCGCCGTCAATGACGGTATTGTCCAATAACAGAGGGTCTTTAAAGATGTGCCGGATCTCACCCGGTGAGGTGGCGCTTGCCACGAGAATTACCTGCCCGGACCATTTTTCCCTACGTAAATCCATGTAAATTTCTGCGAAAAGACACTCTCGAAAGGGGGCCAGAAAGAAAACCGTCAAGTAATTATAGGTTAAGGAAGACAGGAATAAGATGGGTAGAAGAAGCAGGTCGTACAGGAAGATGGTGCGTTTTTTCCCGGTGGTCATCTCCTTGGAAAGACGGAACGCTTCCCTCCAGTGCAGGGAAGGATTTTCAGCCAGAATGTAGGGGATCATGCTGTATTCGTAGTATTTGATCGGGATCATTACGATGGTAAGAGCGTATAACAATTGAAACACCATACGCAAGAACATGACCAAAGCTACATTTTTTACCTGTCCATATTGGAAAACAAAAAGAAGGCGAGATGGCGGCGTTTCCGTGTAACAGCGGTGTTCCAGGAAGTAGCGGCACCGGCCGACGTAGATGATATTTCGCACAAAGATCGTTAGGAAAATCGCCAGAAACACAAAGGAAAAAATAACGACAGAGCGGGCAATCTGGCCGTGAAACAACAGGGTGTTCAATCCATTTAAAATTCCAAAACCAATGGAGCCGGAGTCGGCAATCTGGTTTACGAAAACAGACAATACGCCCCGGGAATAGTTGGAAACATTCGGGTGGAGGGAAGGGGTTACGGGATTGTAACCTTCTACGAACTCCAGGAGGATCTCCGCGTAAGAAAGTTTTGTGTTAAATGAGCTGTTGGGATTTCCACCGGCGGATACCAGATGATATCCTCCTCCGATAATAAAACTTGCAAGAAAGACCACAATAATATTGGTAAAATATTTAGAGCGAAGACTGCGAAAAGAATTTGCGAGTACTTGTTTCATCGATTTCATGGATGCTCCTTCCTTGTAATTCTAATCTTATGATAACAAATATGCGGAAGAAAAACAAGTCGGCGTAAAGGAGAGATTTGGGTTTTCGCTTTTGTGCATATTAACTAAAAAATTAAAAAAAACTATTAAAAAATTAGAAAAATCGTTTATTTTATTGAGTTTTTGTGTTATAATACATGTAAGCGGGGGTGTTTCGAAGATATCTCCGTAACTATAAAAACAACAGAGGTGATTCTATGATCAAAAAAAAGATGATTGCTATGTTGCTTGCTGGTGGGCAAGGATCGCGTCTTGGGGTTTTGACTGCCAACGTAGCAAAACCTGCTGTTGCCTTTGGGGGAAAGTATCGAATTATTGATTTTCCGCTGAGCAACTGTATTAACTCAGGAGTCGATACGGTTGGGGTTCTTACGCAATATCAGCCACTTAAGCTGAATCAGCATATCGGGATTGGAATTCCTTGGGACCTGGATCGGAATGTGGGTGGTGTTTCCATCCTTCCGCCCTATGAGAAGAGCACCAGTAGCGAATGGTATACGGGAACGGCGAATGCCATTTATCAGAATTTAAACTATATGGAATATTATAATCCGGATTACGTTTTAATTCTGGGGGGAGACCATATCTATAAGATGGATTATCAGGTTATGTTGGATTATCATCAATCCAATCATGCGGATATTACCATGGCGACCATTCCGGTCCCGATTGAAGAGGCAAGTCGTTTTGGTGTGTGTGTAACCGATGAGCAGGGGATGATCCGGGAATTCCAGGAGAAACCGGAACATCCAAAGAGTAATCTGGCATCCATGGGTATTTATATTTTCTCGTGGAAGGTTCTGAAAGAATCGTTACTTAAATTACGAGATCAACCGGGCTGTGATTTTGGAAAACATGTGATTCCTTATTGTCATGAACGAGGGGATCGTGTGTTTGCATTTGAGTTCAACGGATATTGGAAAGACGTGGGAACCCTCGGTTCTTATTGGGAGTCCAATATGGAGTTGATCGATCTGATTCCGGCCTTTAATCTATATGAGGAATTTTGGAAAATCTATACGAAAAATGAGTGGCTGAGGCCCCAGTATATTGCGGACAGCGGCCTGATCGACCGTGCCATTATGGGGGATGGTTGTGAGATCTATGGAGAAGTACATAATTCCATTATCGGTTCCAACGTTCTCATTGAGAAGGGGGCGGTGGTGAAGGATTCCATTATCATGAATTCTGTTTCCATTGGAAAGAATACGCTTGTTGATAAGGGGATCATCGCGGAACAAAGCCAGGTTGGTTCCAATTGTAAAATAGGTGTTGGCGAGGACAATGTTCCGAATCAAGTAAAACCGGATGTATATGCGTTTAATTTGGTGACCATCGGTGACAACACCGTGATCCCGGATGGCGTATCGATTGGGAAGAACACGGCAATTGCCGGCGTGACAACTTTGCATGACTATCCGGGAGGCGTACTGGCGGGGGGAGAAACATTGATAAAGGCAGGTGATTTGGTATGAGTACGATCGGCATTGTTTTAGCAGGAGGTTCCAGTGTGCGAATGAAGGAACTGACCCGAAAAAGAGCGTCTTCTGCCATGCCAATCGCAGGCGGATATCGAAGCATAGATTTTGTGTTGAGCAGCATGGCCAACTCACAAATTTCAAAGGTTGGCGTATGTACGCAATACAATTCGAAATCTCTGACACAGCATCTTAATTCATCCAAATGGTGGGATTTCGGGCGTAAACAAGGTGGACTTTTCGTATTTACCCCTACGCAGAGTCAGGACAATTCTTATTGGTATCGGGGAACAGCAGACGCAATTGCGCAAAATATTGACTTTTTGAAGAGCAGCCATGAACCTTATGTGATCATTGCTTCCGGCGATTGTGTTTACAAACTTGATTTCAAAAAGGTTTTGGATTATCACATTAAGAAAAATGCGGACATTACAATTGTTACGAAAGAACTCGGGAAACAAGAGGATATGAGCAGATTCGGTGTGGTAAGTGTGAACTCCAACGGGTTGATCACAGAATACGAAGAGAAACCAATCGCCACTGATAAAACCATTGTCTCAACCGGAATTTATGTAGTACGTAGACGGCAATTGATCGAAATGATCGAGAAAGCCGACGTGGAAGGTTCATTCGATCTGGTAAAGGATATTTTTATTCGCTATCGTGGATTGAAGAAAATTTATTCCTATCCCATGGATTCTTATTGGAGTAATATTACGACGATCGATTCTTATTTTCGTACGAATATGGACTTCTTGAAACCGGAAATAAGGAATTACTTTTTCAATCAGTATCCGACGGTAGCTTCCAGGATCGATGATCTGCCACCGGCTAAGTACAACGTTGGTTCCAATATTCAAAATAGCTTGGTAGCCAGTGGTTGTATCCTCAATGGTGAAGTGAAGGATTCACTTTTATTCAAAGAGGTATATGTTGGAAATCGCTGTGTAATTAAGAATTCCATCATATTGAATGATGTGTATATTGGTGACAATACTAGAATTGAGAACTGCATTGTTGAAAGTCATGGTACGATTCGTGCCAATTCTGAATATATCGGCGATCCGGACAACATAAAGATCGTTTTAGAGGAGAACGCGCGCTATGTGCTCTAATCTAAAAGGGAACATCGGTTCCCAAATTTATGTTAACCAAGGAGGAGCTGGAAATTATGCAAATTACAGACGTTCGTGTTAGAATTATCAACAATGAATCGAAGATGAAGGCGGTGACAAGTGTAACATTTGACAATGCTTTCGTAGTCCATGACATCAAGGTGATCGAAGGAGAGAAGGGCTTATTCATCGCGATGCCAAGCAAGAAAATGGCTACCGATGAATACAGGGATATCGCACATCCCATCAACGTTGAAATGCGGCAAGAGTTGCAGGAATGCATCCTTGCAAAATACGAAGAAGCTTTGCGAGAAGCAGACGATAGCACGGAACACGTGTGAATAAACGTTTGAAAAGAATAAAATCGGAACATGAAGATAAGGCTATGGAGAAAGTTGATCCGTAGCCTTTTTTTCGAAAGTACTTACAAAAATTTCTAAAATGTGTTAGAATGATGTTAATGCAAGAGAAAAGTAGAGGTGACAAGATGTATCAAAAAGGAGAGTATGTGATTTACGGACAGAACGGGATCTGTAAGATCGTGGATATTACCAATCCCGGTTTTCCCGGCGTAGATCGTAAGATTAAATTTTACATGTTGGAACCCATAGGAAAGGCTAAAAGTCGTATTTATTCCCGCGTGGACAGCGACAAGGTGGCGATACGTAAGGTGATGACCAAAGAAAACATTGAAGATTTAATTCAGGAAATCCCGGACATATCGGAGCTATGGATTGACAACGAAAAGAATCGTGAGAATAATTACAAGGAAGCCATGCGTACCTGCAGCCCGAAGGAGTGGGTTCGGATCATTAAAACCCTGTACGAAAGAGGACAGGAACGGGAAGAACAGGGGAAAAAGATTACGGCAACGGATGAAAAATATTTAAGAATGGCAGAGGATAATCTATATTCCGAGATGGCCTTTGTACTTGGCATGGAAGAAAGCCAGATGCAGGAGTACATCGCGGACAAGATCGGGAACCGAACGGATTAGGAGGGAGATGCGATGAATTATTTGAAAATACTGACCGTTGCGGCGTTAGGGATATCGTTATGGTTTGCCAGGGGAGAGGTTTCTCAGGCAAAAGTTATAACCAAGCCGGCAAAGAAAACCCTTTCCTACATCAACCAGCAGCGTAAAAAGGCCGGTGTCACAAAATTGAAACTTTCCAAACCCTTATGTAAAGCGGCCAAAATTCGCGGCCGGGAGCTGGCGGTGCAATTTAGCCATGAAAGGCCCAATGGGAAAACGCCTATGGAGCTACTTCAGCAACGGAACATTTCCTTTACCGCGGTGGGGGAAAATATTGGCGCCGGGACTCCCAGCGTGAAGGCGATGTGTAAAGCGTGGATGAGATCCAAAGGGCACAAGCGGAATATTTTATCTGAAAATTATAAAAAAACCGGCATTGCCCGGGTGAAGGTAAAAGGATCTAAATATCGCTATTACTGGGTGCAGTTTTTTACGGATTAAGAAGAAGTGGAGGCGTCCGAGGTGTAGTGGTGGATGCGAAAAATAATGGTTCCTTCTATGGTGTTCCTTCTATGGGATTGGTTGATCAATATGGCAGACTTTTTTGAAGTCGAACGATAGAAAGCATTGTAAATGGAGAAATTAAAACAGAACCCTTGAAAAAAGGCGTTCTGTTTTTGGTTTTACAGGAAGAAGTCACTTGTTAAACGATTGTTTTTGTGGTAGAATGTTTCATGGAGAATGTTGCTGAAAAAGGATGCGACATAGTAGCAGAAACATGGCGTCCCGTTGGGGGATACCAGGCACACGAAACAGGAGGAATTTATGTTAAAAAAAACCAAAAGAAGCGTCGCGCTTGCATTGGCCGGAGTATTGGCATTCACTTGCGTAACCGGACCGGAGGCATTTGCGGCAAAGAAGATCAAGCTTTCCAAAAAGAGCGTCAAGCTGGAAGTTGGAAAGACAGCGAAGGTTAAGTTGAAAAACGGAACCAAAAAGGGAAAAGTTGTTATTAAAAACAGCAACAAAAAGGCAGTGAAGGTTACGAAGAAACTGAAGGGCTGCAAAGGATATTTGAAATTAAAAGGAAAGGCTGTGGGAACAGCAAAGATTAAAGTTACATGTAAAGTGAATGGAAAGAAGACAAAATTATCCATGAAAGTTCAAGTAAAAGAAGCTTCCAAGGATACCGCTGCGGATGTGTCCGCAGACGTATCGGCGGCGGCATCGGCAGCGGCGTCGGCAGTGGCAGCGGCATCGGATCAACCGTCCGCAGCAGCATCGGCAGCAGCATCCGCAGATGTTCAGGCATCTACGGCGCCTTTGGCGACCGAGGAAGCACCGGCGATAACGGAAACGCCTGCAACGGAGAGTGCAGAGGTGACAGAAACCCCTGCAACAGAAACACCCGAAACAGAAACGGAAGAAGCAACGGAAGCTCCTGCAGAAGAAACAGAGGAAGCAACCTTGGCTCCTACGCCGGAACCCCTTCCTGACGGTTATGAAGTTGAAACACAGAATTTCACACCGGTTGAGAAATTGCCGATCATCACAGAAATTCCGGACATTATGAAATTCATGGACGGAAGCGAAGTAACCGTTGAGAAATGGAATTACCGCGCTGCTGAGATCCGGAAAATGTATGAGTATTACATGTATGGCGTATGGAGAGATGGAACCGGAGAAGAGGTTTCCTACAACGTCGAGAATAAAGAGATTGACATTACCATTAAGACAGATGGCTCCGCAAAAGGACAGGAAGAGGGCGAAGTGGAATTCACGGCGACCATTCAGACACCGTCTGGCGAAGCACCTGAAAAGGGATGGCCGTACCTTGTAAACCTGGGAGGGATCACCAATGTGCAAACCGTATTGAACAATGGATTTGCTGTTGTAAATTTCAGTCTTACCGAAATATCGGCGGATAAAAATTCCCATACGGGAATCTTCTACGATCTGTATCCTTATAATGAGGATGATTGGGAAGAGCAAAGTGGTGTATTGGAAGCTTGGGCTTGGGGCGCAAGTAAGATCGTAGACGCCATCGATCAGGGTGCCGGCGAATCCAATCACTTAAACAAAGATTTCCCGATGGTAACCGGTGTTTCCCGTTACGGAAAGGCAGCTGCTGTTGCCGGAACATTTGAAACCCGTTTTAAGATCTGTATGCCGACCTGTTCCGGTGCCGGTGGAATGGGATCCTTCTTCTACAATCCGGGGGGAAAGAAGTCACAGACATATGATGTATCCAGTTTAGGATTTGAAGATACATACACTTATGATAAAAATAATGCTTGCGAGAAGTTATCCAATCTTCATAACGGAGAGGATTATTGGTTCTGTGAAAACTTCGCAGAGCTTGAGGAAGATGTTCTGTTCTTTGACCAATATATGTTATCCGCGCTCTTTGCTCAGGAAGGTCGTTCCCTGATGCTGGTTGGCGCATTTAACTGGGATGGCTGGCAGAACACGCCGGGTCTCTGGTATAACTTCCAGATGGCAAAACCTGTCTTTGATATGTTAGGATACAGCAATAACATTGCCATCCACCTTCATGATACGTCGATGGGTCATGCCGTTGTAGATTCAGATGTTGTGGCTTTGAGTAACTTCTATCGTGAAAACTACTTAGGGGAAGATGTTCCGGATTTTGAAATCTCGGATCTGCAAACAACGTTGTTTGATCTGGAAGAGACTCCTTCGGGCATTAACAACAAAGCAGTCTACGAAAAAGACATTCCCAAGGCAGAAGACTTAGATTTCTAATTTGATTTCGAATAGGAATCGGGGAAAAATAAAAATATGGGAAATAGCACCGTTTGTACCGACGGTGCTATTTTTTATGTCATCGCGCCAGAAAGCAAGCTTTCGCGTGACGACATGCCAAATCAACTGTGAATCGTAACCGAAAAAGAAGAAAAACTCTTGACAAATGGTGATTGCGGTTGTAAAATAATAAAGCATGTTTGGCTAAAAATATGTAAATTCAACAACAGGAGGTGAAAATTAATGCCAACTTTTAACCAATTAGTAAAGCAAGGCCGTAAATCGGCAGCGAAGAAGTCCAATTCTCCCGCATTGCAGTATACTTACAACTCTTTGAAGAAAAAGTCTACCGTAACTTCTTCTCCTCAAAAGAGAGGTGTTTGTACCGCAGTTCGTACCGCTACGCCGAAGAAGCCTAACTCAGCACTTCGTAAGATTGCCAGAGTTCGTCTTTCCAACGGAATCGAAGTAACAAGCTACATTCCGGGCGAAGGTCATAACCTGCAAGAGCATAGTGTTGTTCTTATTCGTGGTGGAAGAGTTAAGGATTTACCCGGTACTCGTTATCACGTAATCAGAGGTACACTTGATACTGCAGGCGTGGCTAATAGAAAGCAGGCTCGTTCTAAGTATGGTGCTAAGAAGCCAAAGGACTCTAAATAACAATGAGTCTCGTGCCAATTTAGTTCATGCCAAAGCATGAAGGCACTCGACATGCAGTCATTCTATGAAGTGGAATAACAGCATTCAGTACGAGCATGAGGTTACATGTTGAATTTATTTTCATCATAAAATAAATCAGCACGAACACCATAAAGTGAGTACCGAAGATTTAATTAAGTGATTAAGGAGGGAAGTAACGTGCCACGTAAAGGACATACTCAAAAAAGAGAAGTGTTAGCAGATCCTATATATAACAGCACTGTAGTTACTAAGCTTATCAACAACATCATGCTTGATGGTAAGAAGGGCGTAGCTCAGAAGATTG
>CALGGT010000100.1 GCA_937915825.1 uncultured Eubacterium sp. | reverse complement strand
ATGGTGTCCATCTCAGTCAGGAAGGAGCGCTACTCACACCCTATAATCGCTGAGACAGGGGAGTTTGTGGTAAACTTAGTAAGCAGGAAGATGACAAATGCATGCGACATGTGCGGCGTGAAGAGCGGCAGGGATATTGACAAGTTCGAGCTTACAGGACTTCATAAGGTTGAAGCCGATAAGGTAAATGCCGCTGTTATAGAGGAGAGTCCGATCTCTCTTGAGTGTAAGGTTAAGCAGGTTTTAGAGCTTGGAAGCCACGACATGTTTGTGGCAGAGGTCGTGGCTGTGGACGTGGATGAGTCACTTCTCGACGACAAGGGAAGGCTCGATTTACAGAAGGCGGACTTAGTCTGCTACTCCCACGGAGAGTATTTTGCCCTGGGCGATAAGCTCGGATCATTCGGCTATTCAGTGCGCAAGAAGTGACAGACTTGACATAAAGCCAAAAATGTGCTAATATCACAAAACTTTTGTAATACATTTGCAATATCTAAAAGCCGAATGCTTTACAAAAAACTATTATGTGATATAATATGTCTGTTATACTATAAGTGCTATGCACGAGGTGTAGAATGAGTCAGTATGTGATGAAGGGTGGAAACCCACTATCCGGAGAGGTTTTAGTTGCCGGAGCTAAGAATGCCGCATTAGGTATTCTCGCAGGCGCTATCATGACCAACGATCCGGTCACAATAGAGAATGTTCCCATGGTTCAGGATATCGAGTTTCTGCTCGATGCCATCCGCGATATCGGAGGCACTGTAGAGTGTCGTCCGGGCGGAACCGTTATGATTGACGGAAGCACTATCCGCAAAACCATGGTCAATAATGATTATATACAGAAGCTTCGCGGGGGGTACTATCTCGTCGGGGCTTTGCTTGGTAAATACCATCACGCGGAGGTTGATCTTCCGGGTGGCTGTAACATAGGCAGCCGTCCAATCGACCAGCACATTAAGGGCTTCAGGGCTATCGGCGCAGATGTCAAGATCAGAAACGGTATGATTCTTGCGCACAGCTCGAGACTGGTGGGCGCACATATCTATCTGGATATCGTGTCCGTAGGTGCCACAATCAACATCATGCTCGCAGCTTCAACCGCTGAGGGCAAAACCATAATTGAAAATGCAGCTAAGGAGCCACACGTCGTTGACGTTGCGAACATGTTAAACAGCATGGGAGCCAATATTAAGGGCGCCGGTACGGATACCATCCGGATCCGTGGCGTGGAAAAATTACACGGAAGCGAATATTCCATTATTCCGGATCAGATAGAAGCGGGAACCTATATGATCGCGGCAGCAGCTACCAGGGGAGAAGTTCTGATCCGCAATGTGATCCCCAAGCACTTGGAGGCCATTACCGCAAAGCTGCGTGAGATCGGGGTCAAAGTAACCGAGTACGACGACAGTGTGTTGGTTCAGTGTGATCAACGATTGGGATATGCCAATGTAAAAACATTACCATATCCTGGGTTTCCCACGGATATGCAGCCCCAGGTAACCAGTTTGCTTGCGTTGTCCGATGGCGTCAGCATTATTACGGAAACGATTTTTGAGAACCGTTTCAAATACGTGACGGAGTTAAGGAGAATGGGAGCCAATATTAACGTAGAGGGAAATATTGCCATCATTACCGGCGTAGAGGATTTAACCGGCGCGGCCATGAACGCTCCGGATCTAAGAGCCGGCGCGGCCTTGGTCATTGCTGCGCTTACGGCAGATGAGTTTTCTACGGTGGATCAAATTCATTATATTGAGCGGGGATTTGAGCGTTTTGACGAGAAATTACAGGGCGTGGGCGCTAAGATTTTACGAGTGGATGAGGACGATGTAGAAGAGCAGGAGCGCTTCAAGCTTCAGGCTATGTAAGGGAGGATAAGAGATCCATGGAAGAAAAGGTACAAGCAATATTAAATGAGGTAGGGAAAGTAATCCGGGGAAAGGACGAAGCAATCGAAATGGTGTTGACGGCCATCTTAGCCGGCGGCCATATTTTGATCGAGGATATCCCCGGAGTAGGAAAAACTACATTGGCGGTGGCATTTTCCAGAGCCATGGAATTAACCGAACGCCGTTTGCAATTTACACCGGACGTATTACCCAGTGACGTAGTAGGCTTTAATATGTACGACATGGACGGGGAAATGGTATATCGGCCCGGTGCTATTTTATGTAACTTATTATTGGCGGATGAGATCAACCGTACCTCTACAAAGACCCAGTCTGCGTTATTGGAGGTTATGGAAGAGGGACAGGTTACCGTTGACGGGATTACCCGCCAGCTTCCCAATCCGTTTATCGTAGTAGCGACCCAGAACCCGGTAGGATCCGCCGGAACCCAGATGCTGCCGGAATCCCAGCTGGATCGTTTTATGATCCGTATTTCCATGGGTTATCCGTCCCTGGTAGAGGAAATGAGACTGATCAAAGAACGTCAGGAGATCAATCCCATCGAGCTGGTGGAAGAGATCATTACCAAGCAGGAATTGTTGGGGATGCAAGAGCATGTTCGTCGTGTATTTGTAGATGATAAAGTATTGAATTATATTTCCAAGATCGTGGATGTAACCAGAAGTCACGCCATGTTGTCCTTAGGTGTTAGTCCCCGTGGAACCCTGGCATTTGTGGATATGGCAAAGAGTCGCGCGTTCATGAGAAATCGTGACTATGTATTGCCGGAAGATGTAAAGGCTGTTTCCAAGGCTGTTTTGGCTCACCGTGTCTTACTAAACGGAAAAGCCAGAATGGGTCATTTAACGGCGGAAGGAATTATTGAAGAAATCGAAGGAAGAGTACAGGTTCCGAAACTGTAATTCAGTGGGATCGATCGTAGGGGAGGAACCGATATGACCATTGGAACCGTTATCTATTTATTTATATTGATTGTGGCAGTTTTTGTCTCGATTATATGTCTGGAATATGGAACTGTAGCATTGCTGGGGGCTCTTATCTTAGTGCCCCTTTTTATGCTGTTTTTTGTTATCTTGTTGAAGCGAAGCACCACCGCGGAGGTAGACTGCAGAAATCCTTTAGCAGAGAAAGACTCCCTGGAAGGGGAGGCGACTCCTACCATCCTTTTAAATCTGGAAAATAAGAGCCGCTTTCTGCCGGTGCAAAAAGGGGTTGCCTGGATCACCTATGAGAATCATTTTTCCGGGGAACGGGGCAGGAAGAAAGTTCGTTTTTCCGTCGATGTGGGAAAGAAGAGAAGTCGAAGGATCCCCATCCCCATTCAACATTGCGGCAACGTATCTGTGAAGGTAAATCGGGTCAAAGTCTATGACTACATGGATCTATTTGCCCTGACCATTGGCAGAGATTACGATCCGCAGGATGTTCTGATCATGCCCCCGCTAACCGAGATCTATTTAGGAGAGAATCGTTTATTTAGAGAAACCAACGAAGACAGCGATCGATTCTCCCTTTATAAAAAAGGAGATGATCCTTCGGAAATCTTTGATATCCGGGATTACAAAGAAGGGGATCGTTTCCAACAGATTCATTGGAAATTAACTAGAAAAGTGGGTCATCTGATGGTCAAGGAAGGAAGTCTTCCTCTGGCCAGAGCGGTGAATATTTTTATTGATCTATGCGCGGAAAATGGAGACCAGGCAGATCGCCTGATACAAGGAGTCTATTCCATTTCCATGGATCTATTCAGCCGTCATATTCCTCAGAAGTTTATCTGGTATGATAAGGAGAATGGTTTGATCCAGGAAGCTTTGGTGGAACAGGAAGAAGAATTATACTGGATGTTTGAGGAACTATTTAAATGTCAGATTTCTCAGGATCCCAATGAATTGGTGGAAGCGTATTTTGAATGGGAAGGAGGACGCGGAATGGAGATGGGATTGTACTTAACAGTAGCCGACCATCAAGAAACGAATTTTGATGTTTTGGAAGTGGCGGATTTAACGATTATGGATCTAGGTGGTAGAGAAGATGAAGCAGAATAAAATTTTCAATCTCATCTTAGAATACAGTCAAATTTTATTGGTTTTTCTGGGTGTTTTTCTATCCTTGGAATGTTTGATCAAACCCTTATCGTTTACCGTAAACGAAGGGGCACTTGCCATTGTATTAATGATAACATCCGTTCTTTTTTATGCCTTTTTTACCGTGCTTGAGACCTTACGAAGAGGGAAGGCAAAGGCATACGGTTTTGTTGGAATTCTTGTATTTTTTCTTTTGGTGCTCGTAACGTTCTTTGATATTATCAAAAAAGGATGCATCACGATTGTAAATACCTATTTGAAGGAGTTTATGAGCTATCATCAGAATACGGTGAATCTCCTTCCTACCAATGGTTCCGGTGTGAATAATGAATACTGTGAAACCTTTGTATTTACCCTGGTAGGAGCAATTATGATCGTATTGATCAGTATGATCTTTTATCGTCGAAGAAGAGCCGGGATTTTTATCGGACTTACGGCTTTGCCTGTGATCCTGCCGATCACGGTTGGAAAGATCGGACCATTCCAATATTTGCTCTTCTATATGCTCGTTGCCTTCATTAGTTTTGGAACCAGGTTTTTACGAGCCGATACCATTGATACCCGAATGCGTCAGAAATTAAGTTTTCTCCTGGCTGGTGTGGGGTTGATCGTATGGTTGATCTTAATGGTGTTCTTCCCTATGTCCACATACGAAAATCATAAAGTGAGAATCCTGGAACTTAAGAATTCCGCTTTATCCTTGGCGTCCTGGAATCTGGAAGATACCCACTCTTTATTTAAATCCTTCTTTAGCGGCGACGTGTTGGATTATGGAAAAGTAGGAGACAGATCCAGCATCAGCGAAAGCAACAAACCTATGCTACGTCTCCGGGGAGACTTTAACACCGAGGATGGTCTGTATCTGAAGGGATATGTTGCGTCCCAGTATAACAATAACCGCTGGCGCACCATTAAGTCAAAAAACAAAGAATATAAGAAAGACCGGAAAGCTTTGGACGCGGAAGGTTTATCTCCCAATTATTGGCCCATCACCATGCGTAATCAAATCGGTGAGGGACAAAAAAGCGGATTTGACGATTTATGGAAAACCGGGATCATCGACGTGCAAAATATTACGTTTGGATATGGAAACTATCTGGTTCCTTATTATCCCGTCTCCGGATTTTCCCATAAAGCCGGGCGAAGTACGGTCACGGAACCGGGCATTCAATATCAATTGGAATATTATTTAAATTACAGCAGAATCCAGAAACAGGGATTCAAAGATAATACGTTTTCCATTGGCGATGATTCCTATTGGGCCGCTTCCGAGGAAAGTCGCGGGAAGATGGAAACCTTTGTGCGAAAATACTACCTTCAGATCCCGGATTCCGCCCAAAACGCTGTGGAGGAATACAAAGCATATCTGGTGACCCAGGACAATATTCTGGAAAAATATGAAAAGGGCGAAGCCAGCTTATATCAATTGCTGGAAGTTACGAAAAAATATATTTCCGAGCGTACGCATTACAGCACAAGTCCGGGAAAAACTCCGGATCATAAAGAGGCGATTGACTACTTTTTGAATGAAAATCAGAAGGGATATTGCGTGCATTACGCTACGGCAGCGGCCATTCTTTTACGAGGGGTAGGAGTTCCTACCAGATATTGTGAAGGCGTCTATATTACACAAAATCAGTTAAAAGACGTGGACGCAGTGGGAGAAGTGGTTGTAACGGCCAAGGACCTCCATGCCTGGATCGAAGTATTTCATAACAAATATGGATTTATTCCGGCAGAAGTTACTCCGGGACAAGGGGATGACAGCAGCACCGGTCCCAAACAGACAACAACCGGCGTCGGTGGCGGAGGAACCGGAGAAGGTGGGGAAATCGCGGTAACGCCTACGCCCCAACCGGGAGAAGAAATGAAGTTTGAGAACATTCAGACGGAAAGCTATGATCATGAATATCCGGAAGAACCGGATACCCCGGACTTTGAAAGCGGAACCGATGAAACGGGAACCGCGGAACAAACAACGCCTGGGGATGGGAAGCAAAAAGGATGGGGGATTGTAAAAGCCATTCTCCTGTTCCTTGGCGTGGTGATCCTCCTTCTCGTGTTATTAGAGGTACAGCGCGTGATCCGCAAGAAAATGTTCTTACGGGAATTGCATGGAAAGAATCATGCCAGAAAGGTGAAACTTTGCTATCGTCATTTGGAACAGGTGTTCCGGGAAGACGGCGTGGAATACCGGGGTCAGACGGCAGCGGAATATGCCCATCTTCTGGCAAAGAAATATCATGTTTCCGAAAGCACAGCGGTAAGTTTTGTGGACCATGTGCTAAAGGCAAACTTCAGCAACATGGAGTGGAAGGAATCCGATTACGCTTCCTTTGCCGCGGATTATCGAAGCATTCGCAAACATGCCTATGAAGGAGTTAAAAAAGGAAAACAGCTTTATTACAAATACATTCTGGTTCTTTAGAATGAAAGGGGAAAATTATGACATGGCTGGATCAGGTTCGATTCGAACATGAGATTGAATGGGAACAATACAACGAATTGAGAGCAAGTGTGAACTTTATTACCATTCCAGAGATCCGGGCCAAACGATCTCTTAAGAATTCTCTTTACAAAGTAGTTGCCTACTACGAAGAGGAACCCATTGGAATGGCACGTGTGGTCGGAGATGACGGCTACGTGTATTTTATCTGTGATGTGGTTGTGAATCCGAAATTTCAGTCCAGAGGACTGGGAAGAAAACTCATTGAAACTATTATGAAACATCTGTCCGACAGCATCGAAGACGGAGACGTGATCATGGTAAATCTAATGTCTGCCATGGGAAAAGAATCCTTTTATGAAAAAATGGGATTTTACCGAAGACCCTTTGAGGGACATGGCTCCGGAATGTCTTGCTGGATCAGTAAGGGATTAAGCCGGGAGAAAGAGGATTCCTGGTTGTGATATTGCAGGAAAAGAGAGGATTAGAATGTATTGTTTTGAGGATCGTGTATCATACAGCAGAATCGATGAAAAAGGGTTATTAAAACCTCACGAGATCATTAACTCATTGCAAGATTGTGCCCTCTTTCATTCGGAAGAGGTGGGACGGTCCTGTGTCATTATGAAAGAAGAGGGAATGGCCTGGTTACTCAATTATTGGAACGTTCGGATCGTTCGGCGACCGGCGATGAATGAACGTTTTTCCGTTTCCACCTGGGTATATCAGGTGAAGGGAATTTTTGCCCGCCGGGGTTTTTTGATCGAGACCATGGATCAGGAACCTCTGGTTCATGGAATTTCCCGCTGGTTTTATTTTCAACATAAAACGGGGATGCCTGTAAAGCCAAAGCAGATCGATCTGGACGTATATACCATTGAAAAAGAGGCCCCCTTTGTGGAAGAAAAGGGGCATATTCCGGTGCCGGAGGATCTGCAGCTCATGCAGACTTATGAGGTAAATCCGGGATTCCTGGATACCAACGTTCACATGAATAACAGTGAATATGTAAAAATGGCATGCGGTGTATTAGACTTAGGAGAAGAGGTAACCGGTCTGCGGGTGGAATATCATCAGGCGGCCAAAAATCACGATGTGATCCAGGTATACGCCCACCGGGATCCGGAGGGAGTAACCGTTTCCCTGCGAAATCCGGAAGGAATGGAATACGCCACCTGTCGCATGGAGATCCAGAATTCCAGGGAAGGGAACAGGTAAGGAAAATTATGACGTTGGAAGGGAAATTGCTGGGGAAAACCCATCGCTTATATGCCAAATTAAAAAGCGAACATGGAATGTATCTTTCCTCCTATCAGATGCCGGAGCTGGAAGTGCTGCTGCCCAATTCATCCCTGAACCCCGGAGTGAAGATCGGGGATATTTTAGAGGTGTTTTTGTATCGGGATTCGGAAGATCGATTGATCGCTACCACTACCATCCCGAAGGTTACGTTGGGAGAAGTTGGGAAGCTGACTGTAAAAGATGTGACCGGGATTGGAGCTTTCCTGGACTGGGGTTTGATGAAGGATCTGATGTTGCCATTCCGGGAGATGACGAAGAGAGTGAAGGTAGGCGACGAGGTTGTAGTCGCGTTGTACCTGGATAAGAGCGAACGGTTATGCGCTACCATGAAAGTGTATTCCTACTTGAAGAATGGCAGTCCCTACACCGTAGGAGACCACGTAACGGGAACGGTCTATGAGATCACCGACAGTTTTGGCGCGTTTGTAGCCGTAGAGGATCAATATTCCGCTTTGATCCCCCGGAATGAAATGAATCAAACCCTGGAGGTAGGGGATGTTGTCCATGCCCGGATCAAGGCCGTGACCAAAGAAGGAAAATTAACCTTAAGTTTGGGAGAAAAAGCCTATAAACAAATGAGCGTGGATGGGGAGAAGATCTTACAACGATTAAAAGAGGAAGGCGGTTTTTTGCCCTTTCATGATAAAACCAATGCGGAGATGATCAAGCGGGAATTCGGCATGAGCAAAAACGCCTTTAAACGAGCCATAGGCGGCTTGTATAAAAATGGAACCATCAAACTCCAAGACGATGGAATCTCACTCAATGGATGACCAGAAGGAATCGAGGGCCTCTTCGATTCCTTTTTCATTGACTTTGATCACCTGAGTCCATTCCTTCGGAAACAGGTTTAAATATTCCGATCGTAAGAAACGATGGTCTAGGAGAAGGATCACACCCCGGTCGTTGGCTGTACGAATGACCCGACCGCCGGCTTGCAGCACTTTATTCATGCCGGGATATAAATAGGCGTAGTCGAACCCTTTGCCCTTTTTCTTTTGGAAATACGATCGCATGATTTCCAATTCTTTGCATACCATGGGAAGGCCGGTGCCCACAATGGCAACGCCCAACAGGCGATTCTCCGTTAAATCGATGCCCTCTCCAAAAATTCCCCCTAAGATGCAAAATCCCACAACATAGCGATCCGGTTTGGGGTCGTCAAATGCCTGAAGAAAGCTTTCCCGTTCTGCCTCCGTCATATGAGGATTCTGGGTAAGAAGATGCACTTCTTTCTTTGAAAAATCATAGGAAGAAGAAAGGGAAGAAAAGGCCTCCTGCACCGATTGCAGCATCTGATACGAAGGAAAATAAAACAGGTAATTTCCGGGTCTCGGATCCAGAAATAAACAGAGATCGGTTGCGATCTTCCGATACATACCGGAGCTTCGTTGTTTGTAAACGGTGGTCACATGATCGGAAATAAGAACCAGGCGGTTTTGGGGATCGAAGGAAGAAGGGGCGTATACCACATAGTCGTCTTCTTCGATGGAAAGCTGGCCGACGTAGTATTTTAAAGGGAGGAGAGTGGCAGAAAAAAGAATGGATGCCTTGGCTTTGGAAAACCCCTGTGCCAGACTGGTAGAAGGATCCATGCATTGCAAATGTACGCGGAAATCTCCTTTTTCGGAGTAGTCCGAGTACAGCAAAAAGTTCTCATCCCGTTGATCCATACGGCCTAAGAAGTGGTTGATGTCAAAGAAAAAATTTAGAATGGTATCCTGTTCCGGTAAATGTTCGACTTCGCTAAATAACAGCTTCATCCCTTGAAATAATCGTACAAGGGAACTTTCTAAGCCATCGATCTCCAAAAGGATCTCGTAGTTTTCACAAGTTCGTTTCAACGCCAGCATTTTCTTGTTGCAATTGTTCAGGGAACGGATGACCTGCATAAACGCCGGATAGGCGTTTTTGGGAATGTTTGTCTCGGCATTTTTCAGGATTTTTTTTATGGCTAAAAAGTCTTCTTTGCAAAGGACGGCGCTGAACATTTCCCTGGCACGGTCTACCAGATTATGGGCTTCGTCGATCAAAAAAAGGTTTTCTTTTTTGCGCTTATCGGTAAAGAAGCGCTTTAACGATACATTCGGGTCGAATACGTAGTTGTAATCACAGAGAACAGCGTCACAAAAATCCGAAACGTCCAGGTTCAGTTCGTAGGGGCAAACCTGGTATTTTTCGGCATATTCTAAGATGGTATCCCGTTGGATCATCCGGTTGTTTTGCAATAGATCGTAAAGACATTGGTTGATCCGGTCATAATGTCCCTTGGCATAGGGACATTCTTCCATGTGACAGCCCTCCTCCCCGGAAAAACACAATTTATCCTTAGCTGTAATGGTGATCACGGAAAGATGGGTGTTTTGTTGGGATAATAGATCAAAACAATCTCTGGCGATCTGGGTGGTAACGGTTTTGGCGGTTAAATAGAAGATCCGCTGCACCAGGCCCTCCCGCAAGGCGATCACCGAAGGAAATAGATTGGAAATGGTCTTTCCTACGCCGGTAGGAGCCTGTAGGAACAATTTTTTTTCTTCCAGAATGGTTTGATAGACATAGTGGGTTAAATCCTGCTGCCCCGGCCGATAGGGGAAGGGAAAGGAGAAATCCTGCAGGCTTTTATTCCGAAGGACGGTATGATCGTGAAGAAAAGTGGCCCAGGGCTGATATTTTTTCATCAGATCTTCAAACCAGGAAAGGACGTCTTCCCGGCTGTAGTCCGTGGTAAAACGACGGATCTGCAGGGATTCCATGTGACAATAGGTAACTTGAACCTGAATGTGGGTCAGTCCTTCCTGGATGCAAAGGATGTAAGCATAACAAAGAGCCTGGGCTAGGTGCAGGGTGTGAGGGGAAGAGAGCTGGTCTAAATTCTCATAGACGCCCTTGATCTCATCCACCAAGATTTCTCCGTTCTCCCGCTGAATTCCATCGGCCCGACCTTCGATGCGCACGTCAAAAGAAGCGCCGGTAACCGCGCTTGGAAAGGAATGATCCACCTTCAGGGGAACCTCCGCCTGATAGTGGATGCCCATGGATTTCTGGATCTTGCGGTGGATCTTACTTCCTAGCTGCATGGCCTCCACCGGATCTTTCAGGGAGGAAGACGAGGTCAGATCCCCGTGGCGCAACAGGAATTCCACCAGATTTCGAACGGAAATAGACAGCATTACAGAGACCTCTCGGATTTCGGGATCTTACGATAAACCAGAAGAATGGTAAGAGCCATGGGGATCAGTTCCCAGGCTACCATGGTCTTGGTATCGGGAATGGTTCCGGCGCTTAGCAAATAGTCCGGAAGGAAACAGAGAAATTGACAAAGAAATGCAAGTCCGAAAAACAAAGCCTTTTTCCCGGTGCGGATTCCTTCCATCATCAGGAAGATCACAGCGATCTGCACCACAAATATCAGGATGCGATGAATACCGGTTAAGTAGTTATCGTAAGCCGGGGTTTCGGACAGGGTGCGCAGGGCCTTTTCATAATACGCCTGTTTATCGGCACTGAGATTCAATCGTTTCATGTATGTTTCATATCCCATGGATCGGATCATCAGGACCAATACCACATTACTCATAAACAAAGAAGATCCGTAGGCGATCATTTCAAAGCCTGCATATCCGATGCTATACAGAGTATAATCTTCTTTTCCTTTGGCTTTTTTCATGGCATAGGTAAGTCCTGCGAAGTTGGCAAGCACGCCAAATAAAGCGGTCACAAAAGCAAAATAGAAACCATAGTAAATGGGGTGGTTTTTGGGGGTAAATACATTTACCATTCCGGGAATCCGGAAAAATAGTCCGTGAAACAATTGCAGGGCAATAAAGGAAATGAAAAAATAAATGCCCAATCCGTAAACAAAGGAGCGAAGCTCGCCTCCTTTTTTCGTACGTAGATAGATCAGCATGGCAAAAGGAACGATCACGCAGATCAACGCTACGAAGATCATGCTGAAAATAAAAGGGCCGGAAAAATTCAAAGAGGTTAATACACCTGTGATACCGGTGATATCTGTGATATCTGTGATAGGGGTCATAGAAAATCCTTTCTGATATAGGTTTTTGGGTTGCAGTTTTACATCTCTATTATTATATATCAGGGGAGGGGGAATGTCAAAAGAAATGGAGGTGCGCTGGGATTTTTGGCGTGGGTTGTATTCCATTCGGGGGCTCGCTCTCGCTAAAATGCGACCGTAGCAGTACAAAATTCGCGCTACGCGCTCATTAAGTGCTGACGGTCGCAAATGCCCCCTCATGGAATACAACCCTGCCAAAAGAATGCAAGCGTACTCTCATTTCAGACGTAGTTCAAAAACGCGGAAACCGGTCAAATATAAATCCCCCTCATGGAATACAACCCCGCCAAAAGAATAGCTCTTTTTATTGATAGAAACTATGCATAGTATTTATAACGAACAAGTGAGGTGATGAGGTGGCAGTGGATTCGTCAAAGGTAGCAGATGCGGTTGCAGGATCATACAGGTGGTCGATCTATCCTTCGGGGGATACCGCCTTGAATCTTCTTTTGTATCGTGGTACAATATCGTTGTGGTATCGAAAAATTTATAAATGGAGGAGTAATTTATGTACACGATCGAAACGGTGCATCCGGAAAGGATTTGGCAAAGCCTATGGGAATACGAGATACACTAAATCGTATAAAAGAATCTTCCATGATTCCGTTACATATGCCGGGACATAAGAGAAATCCGGTTTATAATATGGGCAATCCCTATGAAATCGATGTAACGGAGATCGAGGGAACGGATGATCTGCATCATCCCGAGGGGATCATAAAGGAGTTGCAGGATCGGTTCGCAAGGTTTTATGGAGGAGAGGCCAGCTATCTGCTGGTAAATGGCAGCACTTCCGGCATTCACAGTGCGATTTGGGGAAGTGTGAGAGATCAGGATGAAGTATTGATCGCAAGAAATTGCCATAAATCCGTATACGACAGCCTTCATGTAAGGCGACTTCGCCCCCGTTATATCCAACCTAAGGAGATACAGCCGGGGATTTATGCGGGAATTACCGGGAAAGAGGTGGAAGAGGCCCTGGAGCGTTTTCCGAAGGTGAAGGCCGTGATCTTAACCAGTCCCACCTATGAAGGATATGTGTCGGAGTTAACAACCATAGCAAAGATCGTACATAAAAGAAAGATCCCTCTGATCGTAGACGAGGCTCACGGAGCCCATTTATCCCTGCTTTATGGGGATCGGTTTGAATCCGGAGTTAAAGCCTCGGCGGATCTTGTGGTACAAAGTTTGCATAAAACGCTGCCGGCCTTGACCCAAAGCGCGTTGCTGCATGTAGGATCCTTTGAACGGATACGAAAAGAAACGTTGGAACAGGGATTGGGGATCTTCCAGAGCAGCAGCCCTTCGTATTTGTTAATGGCAGGGATGGAAGGTTGTTTGGAGGATATGGAACGGCTTTCCGAGGATCGGAAGAAAACCTTTGAAGACCGGTTGGATCACCTGTATGAAGTGGGACGAGGATGCCGGTATTTTACTTTATTAGAAGATGAGAAGAAGGATCCGGGGAAAGTTGTGATCCTGCCGGAGGGAAAAATGTCCCCGCCGGAACTTGCCCGACGGCTTCGGGAAGAGTTTGGAATTGAAACCGAAATGTCTACCCTAAATAATGTGTTGGCGATGTTTACCATAGGGGATGTAGATGGGAATTTTTCGGCGTTTGAAAAGGCGTTGTTGTCGTTGGAGGAGGAAGAAAAAGTATCCATGGATGACAGAAAAACCAATGGATTTAAGAAGGATGTGGGGGCGGAAATGCCAGAGATCCGGATTCCCGAAAAGGCAAGAGAACCCTGGGAGACGGATGGATGTGAGAAAGAATTGGTACCGCTGAAAGAGGCGAAGGGGAGGATCTGCGGAGAGAAGGTATTGGTTTATCCTCCGGGCATTCCTCAGATCCTGCCGGGAGAGATCTGGGGAGAAGAACAGATTTCCTTTTTGGAGAAGGCCGTGGAAAGTCATTTAAAAATCTATGGACTTACCCATGGAAATGTGAGAGTATTGGTTTCGGATGGAAGAGAGGATGGCAATGGGTAAAATCTATATCTTAATGGGGAAAAGCGCATCGGGGAAAGATACGATCTACGCAAAATTAAGAGAAGCACATTCGGAACTTTTGCCGGTGGTTACGTATACAACCCGTCCCATTCGTCAAGGAGAAGAGGATGGAAGAGAATATCACTTTGTATCGGAGGAAACCATGCTTGCTCTGGAGGAGGCAGGGAAGATCCTTGAAAAAAGAGTGTATCATACGAAGAAAGGGGACTGGTATTATTTTACCGCGGAGGATGGAAGTGTGGATCCGGCCGGCCGTTCCTCTTATCTTATGATCAGCACACTGGAAGGATATGTAAAGATCCGGGATTTTTACGGTGCGGGCCAGGTGGTTCCTTTGTATATTACGTTAGATCCCGCCATTCGCAGGGAGCGGGCTTATGCCAGAGAACGAAAGGAAAAAAACCCCTGTATGGAAGAGGTGGATCGACGGTTTGAGGCGGACGAGAAGGATTTTTCGGAGGAGAACTTAAGAAAAGCCGGCATTACGGAACATTTTGAAAATCTGGATCTGGAAGAGACACTGGCGGCGGTGGAACAAAGAATCTTTGACGTAGAGTCAAAAGAATGATATACTGATGATGTGGGTGAAAAGATAGGAAACAGATGCAGATGCAGGTAGGAAAAATTGAGAAAGGGCGTGATATGATGTTTAAATTTTCGGAGATCATGGGTCATGATGATATAAAGGAACACTTGCAGCAGGCAATTCAGGAAGATAAACCGTTTCATGCCTATATTTTTCAAGGCGAAGTGGGCTGTGGAAAGGAAACCGTTGCCAAAACCTTCGCGGCCGGTTTGCAATGTACGTCGGATGAGGTGCGTCCGTGCGGCGTATGTCCTTCCTGTAAACAGATTGAATCCAGGAATCAACCGGACGTCTGTATTGTTAAGAGAGAATTATCCAGCATTGGCGTAGACGACGTAAGAGAAAAGATCGTATCTCCCATGCAGATCCGGCCTTACAACAGTCCGTATAAAATATTCATTGTACCGGAATCGGAGAAAATGACCGAAGCGGCACAGAATGCGTTGCTAAAAACCATTGAGGAGCCCCCGGAATATGGAATCATCATCCTGCTTACCAGTAACATTGATTCCCTGTTGCCCACCATTCAATCCCGGTGCATGAAGTTGGATTTTCGTCCGTTGACCATGGCGACGGTGGAACGGTATTTGATCGATCGCTACGATGCTACGGATTACCGGGCGAAAACCTGCGCGGTATTTGCCCAGGGAAATCTGGGGAAAGCCATTCGCTATATGGAGTCGGAAGATTTCGAAGATAAGAAGAACAAAACCATGTATCTTTTGAAAAATATTAAGACGCTGGAAATTCCGGATGCAATGGAAGTTTTGCATGAGATTGGGGAAAAGGGAGACGAGATCCGGGATTATATTGATCTGATGATTCTTTGGTATCGGGATATTCTGGTATTTAAAGCAACAAACAATATTAATCCTTTGATCTTCCAGGGGGAGATTCACGCCATCTCCGCCGCAGCCAGCAGTCTGGATTATGAGAAGATCGAGGAGATCTTAACGGCGTTTGATAAGGCCAAAATGCGACTAAAGGCCAATGTGAATTTTGATGTAGCAATGGAATTGATGCTGCTAACCATGAAATCTTAGGGGATCCGGGAAGTGACTCGGTTCATGTACGATACCAGGCCGTAGAAAGGAAGAAAGAAGTTGAAAAATATTATCGGGGTAAGATTACGCCAAGTAGGAAAGTTGAAATACTTTGAAATCCCGGATGACTTGGAGTTAAAGAGAGGAGCCCATGTTGTAGCGGAGACACAAAAGGGTTTGGAATATGGAACGGTGATCATGTCATCGGTTGCCATGGAGGAAGAAAATATTGGAGAGATGGCAGGCACCTTTGTCAGAACTGCCACAGAGGAAGATACCAAAACGGAGTTAGCCAATCGGGATGCGGAGAAGGAAGCGTTTCGAATTTGTAAGGAAAAGATCCTGGAGCGGGGCATGGACATGAAATTGGTGGAGTCCGAATATACCTTAGACCGGGGTAAGCTATTGTTTTATTTTGTGGCGGACGGTCGGGTGGATTTCCGTGATCTGGTGAAGGATCTGGCCTTTGAATTTCATACCAGAATTGAATTGCGACAGATTGGCGTACGGGATGAGACGAAGATCCTGGGCGGTCTTGGGATTTGCGGTAGAGAGTTATGCTGTCATGGGTATTTAAGTTGTTTTGCGCCGGTATCCATTAAAATGGCGAAGGAACAGGGGATTTCACTGAATCCTACGAAGATTTCCGGTGTCTGCGGACGTCTGATGTGCTGTCTGAAGAATGAGGAAGATCTGTATGAGGAAATGAACAAGAATCTTCCGAAGGTAGGACATGCCGTGCATACACCGGATGAGTTGTATGGAGAGGTTCAGAACGTCAACGTATTAAAACAATCCGTAAGTGTTCTGGTGGAGCAGGCAAACGGAGATAAAGAATTACGCTCCTTTGATGTAAAAGAGTTAACGTTCCCGGTTCCTAAAAAGCCGAAAACGCAAGAGCCGGTTTCGAATGAGAATTCCTTGGATCAAAAAGAAAGCGGGAAAAAGGTGGATCCCGGAAAAGGAGAAAAAACCAAACAGCTTGAAAAGACAGACAAGCACGATACGTTGAACCGAAAGAAGGACTCTAAAAAGGTGGAAGGAAAACCGGATCGGAATAAGGAACGGAAAACGGATCGAAATAAGGAACGGAAACCGGATCGGAAGAAGGTTGTGAAAAAGGATCCTTCCAGATCCGACCGGCGTTCCGATAAGAAGAACGAGAGAAAGAACGCAAGATCTCCGGAAAAACGCTGGGATAAGCGTGGAGAGAAAACCTTGGATCGAAGAGATAAATCTTCGGAGAATGATCCGAATTATAAATCCTGAAAAGAAAGGATCAGTGACCATGCATAAGGAGGATTTGGTATATCCCGGTGAACGGGTGGACGACTTGCAAAGAAACGGGTTGAAGATCATTCAAAATCCGGAGTTCTTCTGCTTCGGGATGGATGCGGTATTGTTGTCCTCCTTTGTCCAGGTGCCAAAGGGTGCCTCGGTGATGGATCTGTGCACGGGGAATGCTGTGATTCCCTTATTGTTGCAGGCTAAAACGGAAGCGGGAAATATGGAAGGGATTGAAATACAAACGAAGATCGTGGATCTGGCGCTTCGAAGTGTTCGATTGAATCATTGGGAGGAAAGGGTTCACATACAACAAATGGATGTGAAGGAGGTTCCCTTAAAGAAAAAGGGGGCTTCTTTTGATGTGGTCACTTGTAATCCACCGTATATGAAGGCGGGGCATGGACTGTTAAATGACCGGCCGGAGAAGGTGGCCGCCCGGCATGAAACCTTGTGTGATCTGGAAGATGTGATCCGGGCAGCGGACCATTTGCTGAAAACGGGAGGTCACTTTTATATGGTGCACCGTCCCCATCGGTTCGTGGAAATCCTTCAGACCCTGGAACAGTTTCATCTGGAGCCGAAGGACATACAGTTCGTCCATCCCAAGAAGAATAAGGAAGCCAATATGGTGCTCATTCACGGCATCAAAGGCGCGAAGCCCTATTTGCATGTGTGGGAGCCGCTGATCATTTACAAGGAGGATGGGACGTATTCGGAACGTGTGCGAAGAATGTATGAAGATTAGCGGGCTTTGGTTTTGGTAAGGAGGAGACTATGTTATATTTATGCGCGACCCCCATTGGAAATCTGGAAGATATTACCATGCGGGTACTTCGGGTTTTAAAGGAAGTGGATCTGATCGCGGCGGAAGATACCCGCCAGACGTTGAAATTGTTAAATCATTATGAGATCAAAACCCCGATGACCAGCTATCATGAGCACAACAAGGCACAAAAAGGAAAATACCTCTTAGAGCTCTTACAGGAAGGGAAGAATATCGCGTTGGTAACCGACGCGGGGACGCCGGCGATCTCCGATCCGGGGGAGGATCTGGCAAGGGAAGCTTATCAGGCGGGAATTGGCGTAACCTCTCTGCCTGGGCCGTCGGCTGTGATCACAGCCATGACTCTTTGCGGGTTTTCCACCAGGCAGTTTACCTTTCAGGGGTTTTTGCCCTTAAAGAACAAGGAACGTCAGCCGATTTTGGAGTTTTTACAAAGAACCACTTACGCTACCGTGTTTTATGAGGCGCCTCACCGGCTGGAAAAAACGTTAACGTATTTTTGCGAGAATCTGAGAAAAGATCGTAGGATCGCTCTCTGTAAGGAATTAACCAAGAAGCACGAAAGCGTGCGGATCTTTACCCTGGAAGAGGCTTGGAATGAGGTGAAGGAGAATCCGCCGAGAGGGGAATATGTGCTGGTATTGGAAGGGGAAACGGAAGAGAATATTCGTCAGGGAGAAAGAGCGTTTTGGGAGAAATGGACCATTCCGGAACATATGGATTATTATTTGGAACAGGATATGAAGAAAAACGATGCCATGCGTCAGGTGGCCAAAGATAGAAATATTCGGAAAAATCAAGTTTATCAGGCGCTCTTGGAGGAAGGGTAATACCGGAGAGTTTGAAGGACGATCCATCCCAACAGGAAGCCTGTAACCAGTCCCACGCCCCAAAGCGGGGGTAAAAACCAAAGAATGGTTTTTGGCTGCAGAAAAAAACAAGCAACCAGCCATTGAGCCAAATTGTGAACCACGCCTCCCAACGCGCCGATGGAGGCCGGGGAAAGATTTGGCTTTTTTTTATGGAACCATGCCATGGCCAAAAGACTGAACAAGGCTCCGGTTATGCTGTACAAAAGGGCGTAGAGAGAGGTGAAGAGAAAGGCGGAAAGAAGGCAGCGCAATACGTTAACGGTCAGTGCCGACGGAACATCCTCCTCCCATAATAAGAATACGATCACAAGGTTGGCCAACCCGATCTTAAAACCGGGAAGGGGGGAGAAGAAAGAAAGCCAGGAATCTACATAGCTTAGGATCATAGCCAAAGCGGCCATGACGCTTAATCGGGCAATTTTTTGGGTTCGATCTTTCAGCATGAAACAGGCTCCTTTCGTGGTGGTTTCGAAAACTTGGTTCTGTTAACGGCTGACGGAATCAGGGAGGTTGTTCTGGTTCGTTTCGCCCTGGATCGTCAGGGTAAGTCGATGAGGAAGACATACAATGGATTGGCCTGGAGTTGAGATTCCACGACTGTGTACGCAGACCTGATTCTTACAGTTGGAATGGGACACATAGGCTGTTCCGTCCTGAATGGTAATGGTGTTGGTAAACGTCCCTTTTGTAATGGTGATGGTTTGGTTTTTGTTCAGGGGGAGGGTATGGATCGTTTCACCGTTCTGACGGATGGAAACAAAGTTGCCGGAGCTGTGTCCGGAGATCCGGCCGGGGATATAGATTGCGGCGGATAATAGAAGAAATCCCAAAAGAAGGAAAGCCAGAAGAACGGCATCGGATGGATTCAGGCCTTTGAAAATCGGGCTTTTTTCAGTGTTTTGGGAAGTTGTTGGTTTCATAAAGATCCTCCGTTTTCAGGTTGCATGTATGCATCATCCCGGCCACTATGACCAGGGCTCTTATATCATACACCAAAATGGAGAGAATTTCCACCGAAAATTAAGCATTTTCCAGGGGTTCGTGCGAGGGGAGTCCGGCCCTTAAACGGACGCAAGAAAATCTGTGAATTTACTTGACAGAAAGAGGAGTTTGGGGTATCATGATATAGGATATACTAAGTGGTTTTAAAAACCACATGCAACGTTTTGATCTGAATCAGGAAATTCAACCGGGAACGAACATTCAACCGGGAAAGGAAGTTTAGCATGAGCAAGCTTATAGGTGTTGCCCAACGATATATTGATACAACGGAAGATTCGGCCGGTATCCTTAGCTCTGTAAGCTTTAAGAATACCGATCATTTTAATTTTGCTTATGATATTGTGGATGAACTGGCTAAGAAATCGCCGGATCGATTAGCATTGCTTCATGTGTCGGATGACGGAAGAGAGCATCGCTTCACATTTAGGGATGTCGTTCGTTATACGAATATGACGGCGAATTATTTTAGTTATTTGGGAATCCAAAAGGGCGATAAGGTGATGTTGGTATTAAAACGTCATTTTCAATTTTGGTTTTCTTTGCTTGCCTTACATAAGATTGGGGCAGTGGCTATACCTGCGACCAATCTGTTAACCAGAAAAGATTTTGAATATCGCTTTAAGACGGCCGGCGTGGATGCGATTGTATGTACGGCGGATGGAGATGTTTCCCGGGAAGTGGACAAAGCGGCTCATAATAATCCGAATGTCCGGATCAAGATCATGGTTGGCGGTGCCAGAAAGACATGGCATTGCTTTAACAAAGATATTCGCTATTTTTCCACCAGATTTAATAAACCGGAGGATTTCAGCGGTGGTGACGATATTATGCTGATGTTCTTTACATCCGGAACCACCTCGTATCCGAAGTTAACGGCACACAATTACCGATATCCTCTGGGACATTATGTTACGGCCAAGTACTGGCATCAGGTAGACCCGGATGGACTTCATCTGGCCATCTCGGATACCGGTTGGGCGAAAGCCGTATGGGGGAAGATCTATGGTCAATGGCTGTGTGAAGCACCGATCTTTGTATTTGATTTTGATCAATTTGATGCCAAAGAAATTCTTCGCATGATCGAAAAATATAAGCTGACTACCTTCTGTGCGCCACCGACGGTTTATCGGGTATTGGTACACATGAAGCTAGAGGATTATGACTTATCGTCCCTGCAGAATGTCACAACGGCGGGAGAAGCGTTAAATCCTAAGATCTTTGAAAAATTTAAGAGTAAGACCGGTTTGGATATTATGGAAGGATTTGGTCAGACGGAAACCACGATGATCATTGGAAATGTTAAGGGAATGATCCCGAAACAGGGCTCCATGGGAAAACCCAATCCCCAATATAAGATCGCGTTGATGCGCCCGGATGGGACGTTGGCGGATGTAGGGGAAGAGGGAGAGGTTGTGATCAATACCGAAAAGGATGTACCGCCGGGCTTGTTCAAGGAATATTTCCGGGATGAAGAAAAGACCAATGCCTGCTGGTACGATGGATATTATCATACGGGAGATACGGCTTATCAGGACCGGGAAGGATATTATTGGTATGTGGGTCGTGTGGATGATGTAATCAAGTCTGCCGGCTATCGAGTGGGACCGTTTGAGATCGAGAACGAGATCATGAAGCTTCCCTATGTATTGGAATGCGCGGTTACGTCCGTCCCGGATAGTTTAAGAGGGCAGGCCATTAAGGCTACCATCGTTTTAGCAGACGGCGAAGAAGGAGACGAACATTTAAAGAATGACATCGTGAAATATTTAAAGGAGAATGTTGCTTCTTATAAGTGGCCGAAAATCGTGGATTTTGCCAAGGAATTGCCCAAGACGTTCAGTGGAAAAGTTCGAAGGGCGGAGATCAAAAAGGAAGATTGGGAGGAAGCGGAAGAAGAACAAGAGCAGGAAAAAGAAGAGATTCTGAACGAATCTTCTTATAACGAGGACAATCATTGAAGTTGTTATTCCGGATGAAATGGGAAGTTTTTTTCCCGTCGGGTATTGACTTTAGGCAAAGTCGGGAGTAAACTAAATATGGGTTTACTCCCGATTTTTTATGTGGAAGGAAGACGATATTATGGAAAAAAAGAACATTGATTGGGAAAATCTGGATTTTTCCTATCGTAAAACGGACAAGCGTTATGTTGCAAATTATAAGAACGGTGCCTGGGATGAGGGCACGTTAGTGGAAGATGATACCATTGTAATGAGTGAATGTGCCGGCGTTTTACAATATGCGCAAACCGTTTTTGAAGGTTTGAAGGCTTATACATCGGCGGATGGTCATATTGTTATTTTCCGTCCGGATCTGAATGCGAAACGTTTTGCGGACTCAGCGAAACGTCTGGAGATCCCGGTATTTCCGGAAGATCGTTTTATAGAAGCAGTGTGTGAGACCATCCGTGCGAATGAAGCGTACGTTCCTCCCTACGGAACCGGAGCCACTTTGTATGTTAGACCGTTTATGTTCGGTATTTCTCCGGTAATCGGAGTAGCACCGGCGGAGGAATATATGTTCCGTGTATTTACCACACCGGTGGGACCTTATTTTAAGGGTGGTGCCAAGCCAATCACCATCCGTGTTTGTGATTTCGATCGCGCGGCTCCGCATGGGACTGGTCATATTAAAGCAGGTTTGAATTATGCCATGAGTCTTCATGCCATCGTGGATGCCCATAACAAGGGATATTCGGAGAATATGTATTTGGATCCCGGCACCCGTACGAAAGTTGAGGAAACCGGTGGCGCCAACTTCCTCTTTGTAACCAAGGATGGAAAGATCGTTACCCCGAAATCAGATAGTATTTTGCCTTCTGTAACCAGAAGATCCCTGGTAACTCTGGCCAAAGATTATTTGCACTTAGAAGTGGAAGAACGTGAAGTTTATATGGATGAGGTGGCAGATTTCGCGGAATGCGGTCTTTGTGGTACAGCGGCGGTTATTTCTCCGGTCGGAAAGATCGTAGATCATGATAAGGAAATTTGTTTCCCCAGCGGAATGGAAAAGATGGGAGAAATTACGCAGAAGCTTTATGATACCTTAACAGGAATTCAATTGGGACAGATTGAGGGTCCGGAAGGTTGGATCAAGGTTGTAGATTAACGCGGATCGGAGTGTGTTTCTTCCAGTATAAGGGGGGAATGCACTCTTTTTTATGAAAAAGATGAATATGTTCCATAGGGGAAAAAAGCCGTTTTCTAGGAAAGATAAGAAACGAGCTCTACAGAAAAGAAACAAGTTCAATCGGAATGAGAAGAAATAAGTTCAGGAGGATGAAATGGCAGGAAAAATCAGCAGAAATTCACCTTGTTGGTGTGGAAGCGGCCGGAAATACAAGATATGTCACGAGGCGTTTGATCATAAGATCGCACAGTATGCCAGAAATGGTCATATGGTTCCGACCCATGATATGATCAAAAACCCGGAGCAGATTGAGAAGATCAAAGAAAGTTGTAAGATCAATATTGCCGTATTGGATTACATTGAACAGAACATTCAAGAAGGATGGGATACGGCGAAGATCGATCAGATCGTATACGATATGACCACCGATATGGGAGGAATTCCCGCACCCTTAAATTACGAGGGGTATCCCTACAGTGTTTGCACCTCGGTGAACGATCAGGTATGCCACGGATTTCCTTCCAAAGATGTGATCTTACAAAGCGGAGACATTATCAATGTAGATTGTTCCACTATTTTGAACGGATTCTTCTCGGATTCTTCCCGTATGTTTTGCATTGGAGATGTGGATCCGGAAGCGAAGCGATTGGTAGACGTCACAAAAGAAAGTATGTATAAGGGGCTGGAGGAAGTGAAACCATGGGCGTTCCTGGGAGATATGGGACAGGCGGTTAACGACTGTGCGAAGGAACACGGATATTCTGTGGTTCGGGAAGTTGGCGGACATGGCGTGGGAATCGAATTCCATGAGGAGCCATTTGTCAGCTATGTTACCAAGAGAGGGGAAGAAATGTTACTGGTTCCCGGTATGATCTTTACCATTGAACCCATGATCAATATGGGGAAACCGGATATCTTTATTGATCAGGACAACGACTGGGAGATCTATACCGACGACGGCTCTTTGTCCGCCCAATGGGAGATTATGGTTTTGGTAACGGAAGATGGTAACGAGGTGCTTTGCTATTAAAAACATTCCTTAGGAGGTTTTTATGGAGAAGAAGAGAAGTTCTGATCGAAAGAAACGGAGATCCATCCGAAAGAAACTCATGGTAGGGGTACTGTTATTGTTGGCGATCGTAATGCTTTCGGTCAGTATCGTATCCCTTCTGTTTATTCGTGATAATTTTATTGAATTCCAGGTAAAGGAAGCCAAGGATATTGCGGTTATTTTGGCCAATAAAATCGATGGTGAGAAGGCGTTCACCGTACAAAAGGAAAAAGGGAATTCCAGCGATACCTATCGGGAGATTGCGACGGAAATGCGTTCCTATTTGACAGCGGAGGAAATTTTGTACGCTTATATTGTGTATCAGGATGATCAAGGATATCATTTTCTCATTGATTCCGATGAGGACGATCCGGTGGAAGTAGGAGAAAAGTTGGATGTCTATGAAGACATGCTTCCGGCTTTTCAGGGAGAGGCCAGTGCCGATCGTAAGATCACCCGTGATCAGTGGGGGACCTTTCTATCCGGGTATGCGCCTTTGTATTCCAAAGATGGAGAGATCCTGGGGATTATTGGCGTTGACTGCGACGCTTCCCAGATTCGAAAAAAACTGGGGAATTATCAACGGATCCTGATCTTTTTAATTCTTATACTTGCTGTCGTAATGGGAGTAGCTGCGATTTTCTTTGTTACGGGGATCACGTCGAACATTCGTAAAGTGGTCAGCCGTTTGGAGGAGATCGTACACGCGGATGGGGATTTAACAAAGAAATTGGAAATGAAATCCGGGGACGAGATGGAGGAGGTTTCAGATCTGTTCAATGAATTCCAGGAAATGGTTCGGAATGTAATTGTACAGGTCAATGTGAATACGGAGATCATCCGGGATATTTCGGATTCCATTACCCGTCAGATGAAGGAACAATCTATGCAGATCGGCTCAACGGATGAGCAGATCAACAGCATTCGTCTGATGATCAATGAAACGTCCGGGACCATGCATGGAATTCAGAAAACAGTTCGCAATACGTATGGATTAACAGAAGAAATCCATGTACAGGCGGAAAGCGGAAAAGAGAATCTGATGCAGATTTCCAATAAGGCTTCTCAGATCATGTCACGAACCACGGAAATGGAAATACAGGCCAATGAATTGGTACAGGAATATTCCCAGGCCCTGGAGGAAGGGCTGGATAAATCCCAGCGGGTGCAAGAAGTAGAAGATCTGTCCGAAACCATTATCGGAATTGCCAATCAAAGTAATCTACTGGCACTCAATGCCTCCATTGAAGCGGCCAGGGCCGGAGAAAGCGGAAAAGGATTTGTGGTAGTGGCGGATCAGATCGCGGAGATGTCCCAAAAGACCAAGATGGCTGCGGAAAAGATTGCCGGATTAAGTTCCTATATTTTAAATGCTGTTTCGGATCTGGAGACAACATCCAGGAAGTTAATGACTTATATTCAGAACGATATTTTAAAGGATTATCGTCAATATGCAAAAGACAGTGAGAGTTACCTGGAAGATGCCAAGCAGGTATTGGAATATATGAATCAGTTTAATACCAACGCCAGGAAATTGGAAGAACAGATGGAAAAGATTCAAAAGTCCCTGTCTTTAACGGATGAGCAAATTGTTCAAAGTGAGGAGAATGTAACGGATGTGTCCGGTTTTCTACAGGATGTAAAGGAGAATTCGGAGAGAATTCGCAACATGTTAGAAATGAATCAGGAGGCCATGGAAGAATTGAATGAGGTGGTAGCTCGTTTTAAAACCAATAGCGCCGGGAAAACACTGTCTTCTCTTAGCGGTGAAAAGTAGGCAGAATGCGTAAAAATCTATGGACAAATGAACCGGAATTTTGTATAATGAAAGTGTTTATCTCGAAAACGATGTAGCAATAGAAATTAGGAGGTATGTATGTTAGCAAAGGATTTTAGGGCACGAGCAAGAGAAATGTTAAGTGGCAGATGGGGGTCAGTGATTGGGACCACACTGGTTGCGACCTTACTTGGAGCCAACGTTTTATTACAGGGGAGAGCTTATTCGACCAAAGGCATCAATCCGAAAGACCCAAGGATCGATCAACTCATTCAAAGTGTAAAGGATGCTCATATCTCACCGGAACAATTCTTGATGCTGAAAGCGATTCTTAGTGGAATCCTGGCCGGAGCTGTGGTCGCTTCGATCATCCTTTTTATTGTAGGAGCGATCTTTTCTGCCGGTTTAATTCGTTATAATCTGGCAATGGCCAACGGGGAAGATTCTCACTTTACTATGTTGTTTAGCAACTTTTCTTATGCGGGAAAGATCACATGGTTAAAAGTACGTATGGTGATTTTTACGCTGTTATGGTCGTTGCTCTTTATCATTCCCGGGATTATGAAAGCATATTCCTATAGTATGTCCGGTTTTATTCTGGTTCAGAATCCGGAGATGTCGGCGAGAGAGGCTATGAATGAATCGGTTCGTATTATGAAGGGGAATCGTTGGAGATTGTTCTGCTTACAGTTCAGTTTTCTTGGTTGGATGATCCTATGTACCTTAACATGCATGCTTGGATATATTTTGGTGGCACCCTATATGAATGCGGCTTATGCAGCGTTTTATCAGGAAGTATCCGGGAACAATTCTTACCGTCCGAAACAGACGGCGACCCATCAGCAGGTAGACGTAGAATTACCCGGAAAAAATTTGCATTAGATCCGGTTTCATCTGGTAAAAAATAAAGTAAACGATTTCGGAATGTAATTTTCGAAATAAGGTAAGAAATTTACACCAAAAAGGTAAGAATTTTGAATTCTCTTTTTGGTGTTTTTTTCATATAATATCTTCTAGAGCAATGTTCTATTGTAATATTATTTTAGGAGGTATTTTTATGTTACAAAAGAAATTCTTTAAGAGAATGGCGGCAGTTGCCATGACAGGAGTTTTAACACTGGGTTTGATGACCGGTTGTAATAACTCCTCATCGAACGGAGGCGGATCCTCTTCCGGCGGAAAAGAAACAACATTAACGATGTGGACCATCGCTACGGAAAGCGATTCCTTCCATCAACCGTACTTGGATGCGATCAAAGACTTCGAGAAGGATCATCCCGGAGTTAAGATCAACATGGAGACATTTGAAAACGAAGCATATAAAACCAAGATTAAATCGGCGGTAGCGGCCAATGAGTTACCGGATGTATTCTTTACCTGGGCTGGTGGATTCTCGCAATCCTTTGTTGAGAGTGGAAAGGTTCTTTGTTTAGATGATTATTATGATAACTACTCGGAAGGAATTTCCAAGGCAGCTTTGATCAACGATACCTACGACGGAAAATTATATGGTTCCGTAACCTGTACACCGGTTTCCGTTATGTGGTATAACAAAGTGATGTTTGAAGATAATGGCGTAGAAGTACCGACGACTTACGATGAATTTAAAGCAGCTTGTAAGAAGTTTATCGATGCCGGCATTAAGCCCATTGCAACCAGTGTAAAAGATACCTGGGTATTGGCAATGCTTCACGATGGATTAACCTTGAAATCTGCCGGTGCTTCAAAAGTTACCGAAGCATTAAGCGATCGCAGCGCATCTTACAACGATGCGGACTTTATTAAATCTGCTACCTGCATTAAAGAGTTGAAAGATATGGGTGCATTTATTGACGGTGCCACCGGTCTTACAAACGACGAAGCAAGTGCTGAGTTCTACGCAGAGAAATGTCCGATGTATTTCACAGGAAGCTGGATGGGCGGTTCCATTGTAACCGATGCGGATCATCCGGAGAACTTCTCGGTAGCACCCATTCCGGTTGTTAACAGCAACAATGCAGCGATCACCGATTTCATGGGCGGCGGTTCCGATACATTGATGGTATCTGCCGACAGCAAGAATAAAGACATGGCTGCAGCAGCTGCGTTCGAGATTACAAGAGGCGTATCCAAATATGCTTACTTAAGTGGGGCAGGTATTCCTGCATGGACCGTTGATTATGAAGCAAATGACGTACCTGCTTTGACCCAGGAAGTTGCTAAATTAGCTTCCGGCGCAACCTCTTATACGTTATGGTTCGATACTTTATTGGATTCTGACAGTGCTGGTGAGTATTTGAAACTTTTGCAATCCCTGTTCGGTGGAGATATCTCTCCGGAAGAATTTGCGAAGGGCATGGATAAGCAGTTAAGTAAGAAATAATAAAATTTCGTACTTTCATAATTCTTAAATTTTGTGATATAGTAATGCAAATTCCCGCGCCGGGCATAACACCCGGTGTGGGGTTTGTAAAAAACCAAAGAAGGTAATAATCGGTTATGGACAAAGTAAGAAAAAACAAATTTGCAATCCTTGTTTTTATGCTGCCGGCCACCATTTTTTTTGTGGCGATCATCATCGTTCCGATCTTTATGTCCCTGTATTATAGTTTTTTGGACTGGAATGGAATTACAAAGCCGGATTTTATAGGATTGAAAAATTATATTGAAATGTTTACGGATAAGAACGTGGGCTTTTGGCCATCTGTTCGCAACGCATTTATCTTTGCGGGGCTGTCCGTATTTCTCCAATTGCCATTGGCACTGCTGTTGGCATTGGTGTTAGCAAAAGGAATCAAAGGAGAACGATTTTTTGTTACGGTTTTCTTTATTCCCGTATTGTTGTCAACAACTGTAATCGGACAATTATGGATGAAAATCTATAATCCGGAATATGGTTTATTAAATGTATTTTTAAAATGGATTCACCTGGATCAAGCTTGTAAGACCTGGTTGGGAGATCCAAAGTATGCCATGGTGGCGTGCTTTATTCCCATGTTATGGCAATATGTGGGGTATCACATGATTCTAATGTATGCCGGCATTAAAAGTGTTCCGGACGACATTAAAGAAGCAGCTAAAATTGATGGTGCCAACGATGCACAATTATCCACCCGTATCATCATCCCCATGATCAAACCGGTACTTCGGATCTGTGTGATCTTCGCGGTAACCGGTTCCTTGAAAGCCTTTGATCTGATCTATGTCTTAACAAGAGGAGGCCCGGCACATGCCAGTGAGGTGCCCAGTACCTTAATGGTAAATATGATCTTCGATCGTAGTCGATACGGATTCGGAAGTGCTCTGGCTATATTTATTATATTCCTGTGTTTCTTCTTTGCTATTTTAATTAAAAAAGTATTTAAAACAGAGGAGGATCAAGCATAATGGGAAAAAAGATTAAGAAAAAAACGCCATTGGGTACTAAGGTTTCGGCTACCGTTATGTATATCCTGTTGGGAATATGGAGTTTGGTCAATATATTCCCCTTATATTGGATGCTTACGTTTTCATTAAAGAGCAATAAAGAAATCTTTGGTGACAACGTGATCGGTTTACCCAAAGAATGGCTTTGGAAAAGTTACGAAGAAGCATTAAACGCAGGTAATATGGGATTGTATTTTCTAAACAGTGCCATTGTTACCTTTGCTACGATTGTATTGACGGTTGTATTTTCCTTAATGGCATCCTATGGGTTGAGCCGTATGATCTGGAAGGGAAGAAAAACGGTTAATGCGATCTTCATGTTGGGACTGACCGTGCCCATTCATGCGGCAATTCTTCCGGTATTTATTATGTTGCGTAACCTGAAGATGACAAATTCCTACCAGGCGCTGATTGTTCCTTATACGGCATTTGCGTTGGCTATGGCGATCATGATCTGTCAGAGTTTTATTGAAAATGTTCCGAGAGAGTTGGAAGAAGCTGCCTGTATTGATGGATGCGGTGTGTTCCGTATTTTCATGCAGATTGTTCTGCCATTGATGAAACCGGCGTTATCCACCATTGGAATCTTCACATTCTTACAAGCGTGGAATGAGTTGATGTTTGCGATCATCTTCATCAGTGACAGTAAGTTTCGTACCCTGTCCGTTGGTATTCAGGCCATGTCCGGATCGTATACCACGAAGTGGGGGCCGATCGGAGCCGCACTGGTGATCGCGACATTCCCGACTTTGATCGTTTATTGCTTCATGAGCAAGAAGATTCAAGATAGTCTGGTTACCGGTGCTTTAAAGGGATCAAAACAAACTTGTATTTTTATTTCTCCTATGATAAAATAAATATGTTGTAGAAATGAACTGGAATGAAAAAGGTTTTTATAAACAGAGAGTTGGATTCGGTGTTTATAGAAACCTTTTTTTATAACGGAGGAAAGGAGGTCCTTTCTTTATGGGATTAAAACAGAAAATGGAATGCCTATTTATTATTATGATGGTCAGCTGCGTTTTCTTCTGTTTTTTTATCTTCTACATGGTTTCCAACAGCCGGATGACCAAAGATGTGGAAAACAGAGAGAGGACCAACCAGATCACCGTATCGAAAAACGTGGAGGAAACATTAGAGAATATTAACCACCTAAGTTGGGTAATTATGGAGAATGAAGAGATACGGGAATATTTAAAAGCCGATACGATTTCCGGGGAACAGGAGGCCGAGGCCAGGCAGACGTTGCATCGGATTATCAATACATTTGGTATTTCCTGTAACATCACGTTATTCCGGAAAAATACCCAATATGTAAATACCGGCCCCGGCATCTTACAGATCCGATCCGGAAATATACGGGACAACACATGGATGCATCATGTGGAAGGGAAAAAAGGAGGTTACCTGATCCAGAAGGATACCGGTTATGTATTTAAATCCAACATCGGGGGGTTGATCACCTTTGCCCGGGTGATCAATGACCCGAATACCCAGGAAGAGATCGGGTTTGTAGCGATTCATGTGTCGGACTATTTTTTTGATAAATGTTTGGAAGGGTTGGCGGATGAGTCCAATCAATTCGCAATCCTTGACCGGAATGGGGAGATTTTCTCCGGAAATATGAAATCGGAGATGATCTTTGAAGGAGATCAATATCCGAAGCAGAGTGTGATCTATCATAAAACGCCGGTAGCATTTGAAATGAAATACTATGAGCCCATACCCAAGGCAGAACTTATGATCGTATCCTACACCAAGGGGAGTTTGGTTGAGGGAGCTTCCGGGTCTCTGGTCTTCTGGTTTTTCCTGGGCGGAATGTTGTTGTTGATGTTGATCTGGCTGATCCGGAAATACATTACCCGGCATGTGACCAGACCCATCCGAACGTTATCCCGCCAGATGACCATTGTCCGACATGGGCGATTTCAACCTTTTGAGATGGAACTGGACGACGATGAGATCGGACAATTGAAAGACAGCTATAATGAGATGATCGTAGAGATTGATAACCTGTTGAAGGAAACAAAGGAGAAGGAAGAAGAAATTCGGGCGAAGGAGCTTATGGCTTTCCAGGAACAGATCAAGCCTCATTTTCTCTATAATACCCTGGATATGATCCGGGGGGAGGCGCTAGCGGGCGAGGGAGAAAAGGTCAATGAAATGCTGGAAACCCTGGGAAATTTTTACCGAACGTTCCTAAATCGGGGGAGTGAGTCCATTCCCTTAAAGAACGAATTTGAAATCGTTACCAATTATTTAAAAATTCAAAATTGGCTGCGAGATTTTTTATCTCCGGGAGCGGAAGTGAAATAAGGAAAGCAGTTTTAGTTATGGCTTCGCAAGTTAAAGGCGGAATTTCGGAGTGGCTGGAAATGCAAACGGATGAATTCATTTTATGGATGAACGATCTAAAGGAGTTGAATAGGCGTGTCGAAAAATAAACATCAATTGTTTGTAACAATCGGAGCAACATTAAGCAGCGGTTTTAGTTCTGTTGTTTCCAGCAGCACATCAAAATTAAAAGAGGTTGGTAATGTCATAAAAGATATGGAGAAACAATCTGTTTTAAGTGCTTCCGCAGTGGATAAATTGAAGATTCGATACAATTCTTTACTCGGATCAATGAATAAACAGCAAGCAATTCTCCAGAAACGTGCTTTCTATCGTTCTCAAATTATGGAAGTTGCTGCATTGGGAGCATCTCTTGCCGTTCCGATTCGATCCGCAATGAAATTTGAAGATTCATTGGCGAACATTGCTGCTGTAGTGCAATTTCCTGAAGCAGACGGTCTGCAAAAACTCGGAAAAACTCTCAATGACATTTCCAAAAGAGTTCCTAAAACAGCGGATGAACTAGCATCTATTGCTGCTATAGGAGGAAGATTCGGCGTTGAACTTAAAGATTTACCTGAATTTACGGAAGAATTAAAGAAAGAGTATACAAGGAAGATCACGCAGGCAAACCGCTCGCAGATAACAGTTCTGACCTTTGAAATGGCATTGGATTATATAGATGATGCTGAACAGGCCGTGTCTGACGCGGATTTTGATATCGCAGTAAAGCGTTCAAAGAAATGTGTTGAGCAGCTTTTATTAGCACTTGATTATAAATATGGTCTTTCGATCACATTGATGCGCATATATAATTATGTTCTCCATTTATACATGAAGGCTCTTTCGCGCAGGGATATAACGGAGCTTTCAG
>CALGGT010000099.1 GCA_937915825.1 uncultured Eubacterium sp. | reverse complement strand
ACCAAGAGCGCATAGCGGGCCCCAAGAATTGAGGCAGGGGGCTGTGAATCGTAACACCCACTCCCCGGATTCATCGTCGAACCGGCAATTCCCACGTCCGGTTCCTACCAATCCGATTCTCACATTCGATTTTCACATTTATTAAGAAAGAATTGACAAAAATTATTTTTCTAAATTTATTTTCCCGGGGACTTTTTAAAAAAAATCAAAAAAAGGTCTTTACTTTTTATAAAAAAAGTGCTAAGATTAATTCCAGTTAAACAAAATACGACATTAGGAACAAAGAAGTTCCCGATTTTTCGGGTATTTCTTTGTTTTTTTTGTCCTTTTTCTTTAACCAGACAGGAATTTTCCTGATTTTTTTGCAACGGTTCAAGAATCATTTTACAAACAAATTTTTTTGTGTATAATGATGTATGTAGTGCGAAACAGCCAGAATGGAGGAAACAAAATGGAAAATGATGTAATTTCAAAAGTCTACGGAACCAGAGTGTTTAACGATGACGTTATGCAGCGCTATCTTCCGAAGAAAACCTATCAATCCTTGAAGAGTACCATAGATTCAGGGCAGGATCTGGATCGGGAAGTAGCGAATGTTGTAGCTCACGCCATGAAGGAATGGGCATTGGATAACGGTGCTACTCACTATACCCACTGGTTTCAGCCATTAACCGGCGTCACAGCAGAAAAACATGATTCATTTATCTCTGCTTCGTCCGATTCCAGAGCGATCCTGGAATTTAACGGAAAAGAGTTGATCAAAGGAGAACCGGATGCCTCCTCCTTCCCTTCCGGAGGTTTACGAGCAACCTTCGAGGCAAGAGGATATACTGCCTGGGATTGTACATCTCCTGCTTTTTTACGGGAAGATGCCTTAGGCGTAACCTTATGTATTCCCACTGCCTTCTGTTCCTATACCGGCGAGGCATTGGATAAGAAAACCCCTCTCTTGCGTTCCATGGAAGCCCTGGATACCCAGGCACAGAGAGTTTTAAAATTATTTGGAAAAGAAACCGCCCGTGTGGACTGTTCCATCGGGGCGGAGCAGGAATATTTCTTAATCGACCGGGATGCGTTCCTAAAGCGTGATGACTTGATCTTCTCCGGTCGTACCCTGTTTGGAGCCATGCCCCCGAAGGGTCAGGAATTGGATGATCACTATTTTGGAAGCATTCGTGAGCGTCAAGGCGCTTTCATGAAGGAATTAAACGAAGAACTTTGGAAGTTCGGAATTCTTTCCAAGACCCAGCATAACGAAGTAGCTCCCGCTCAGCATGAAATGGCTCCGATCTACGATACGGCCAACATCGCTACCGATCACAACCAGTTAGTAATGGAGACCATGCGAAAAGTTGCCCGTCGCCACAACCTGGAATGTGTTCTTCATGAGAAGCCCTTTGATGGAATTAACGGTTCCGGTAAGCATGACAACTGGTCCATCGTAACGGCAGAAGGGGAGAATCTTTTAAGCCCCGGGAAAGAACCTCATAAGAATAAACAGTTCTTATTATTTGTAGCGGCCGTGATCCGGGCTGTGGATGAGCATGCAGCGCTGCTTCGTTACTCCGCTGCCAATGCAGGAAACGACCATCGTCTGGGAGGTAACGAAGCACCTCCGGCGATCATTTCCATTTTCCTTGGGGAGCAGTTGGAGGATATCGTAGAGCAGATCATTGACAAGGGATTTGCGGAGCACAGCATTAAGAGCAGCCATATGGACATCGGCGTAAATACCCTTCCCAACTTGCGTAAAGATGTTACGGATCGTAACCGTACTTCTCCTTTCGCGTTTACCGGTAATAAATTTGAGTTCCGTATGGTTGGTTCTTCCCAATCCATCGCAACTCCCAATACCATTTTAAATACCGTCGTTGCCAATGTCCTATCGGAAATGGCCGACGAGTTGGAAAACAGTTCCGATTTTGATTCCGCTTTGGATTCCTTGATCCAAAAGACCCTGAAAGAACATCAGCGTGTTATTTTCAACGGAAACGGATATTCCGAAGAATGGGTGGAGGAAGCTGCCAAGAGAGGCCTTCCCAATGTGCCTACCATGGTAGATGCCACGCCCAGCCTGATCGATGATAAAACCGTTAAAGTCTTTGAGAAAATGCATGTTCTCTCCAAGGTTGAGCTGGAATCTCGTGCGGAAATCTGCTACGAGTCCTATTCCAAGGCATTGAACATTGAAGCAAAGACGATGTTGGAAATGGCTTCCAAGGAATACATTCCCTCCGTCATCGAATATACTACAAAGTTGGCAAATTCCATTAACGGCGTAAAGAGTGCCTGCCCGGAGGCGGATGTCAGCGTTCAAAGCGAACTTCTCACCACCACTTCCAAGCTTTTAAAAGAGGCACGTACCGCTTTGCTTGCCTTAGACAAGTCTACGAAAAAAGGTTCGGAGATGGAGGATGGCGTAGATCGTGCCACCTTCTATAAAGACGTAGTATCTACAGATATGGCAAATCTCCGTAACCCCATTGATGAACTGGAATTGATCGTAGATAAAGAAGATTGGCCGGTTCCTACCTATGGAGATCTCCTTTTCGAGGTTTAATCGGAAGGTTCATCGCCCGGCTCATCCGGAAGTTTTCCGGAGGTCGGATCGAACGAAAACATAAAAGGTTGCAAGCCAACATCCAATGGCTTGCAACCTTTTTTATTTCTTAATATTCTTTTTTCGGCATCACGGACTACTATTTTATCAATGACTGCTATTTCATAAGCTTCATGCGTCTTGCCATCACATACATTTTTCTTCCCATGGGGAATTGGTACATCTCTTCTTTTGTCATTCCCTTTAGTAAGAGGAATACAACAAAATACATCACCACCGCCACCAAAAGGGTGATCATAAGGGATAAAGCATTGGCAACGTAATCTCCGGTACATAAGGAGAACAGCTTTCTGAATGAGAAGAAACACAGAAACGATACAATGGCCATCCACAAGGAGGCGGACAAGGGGATGAAAAAGGTTTTCATAAAATCCATATGAAAATGATGTAAATACCGATACAAAGCCATGATATTTAAAACCGACACCACAATGGGGAAGGTTACATTCCCAATGATCAAAGCAAAGATCCCTACATTGGTAAATCTGAGGAATCCCGCCAAAATGATCACATGGATCACCAGGGAGATCGCTGAGTGAATCACCGGCAGGCTCATTTTATCAATGCTCTGCAGCGCTCCGCCGGTTACATTGGAAATGGCGTAGAACACCACCGCAAAGGAACCGGATAACATAAGATATCCCCCCAGTACGTAATCCGAAGAAGGGAATAATAAACGAATGATGGGCTGTCCCAACACCATATATCCAATGGCACAGGGAAAGGCAATGATCATATTGAACTTAATACCGGATAAAATATTGGCATTCAGGGTCTGATCATCTTTTTGTGTGAACGCGGACACCGCGGCCGGAATCATCGACGACGCCATGGAAGTGGAAATCGCAATGGGCACACTGCATAACAGACGGTATTTCGAACTGTAAACCCCTACCAGAGATTTAATCGTTAAGGGGTCCACATCCTTATATGCCATTAATTTTCCAAACAGGTAATAATCGATCAAACCACTGATCTGATAGACGGTCTGACTCAGGATAATGGGCAAGATGGTTAAAAACAGGATCCGGTAAATATGAGAAGCCGGATACATGCTGCGATGGGTATCTCTTCGTTCCAGACGTTTTTGCACCGGGCGGTACAGAACATACACCGCCATGACCATTAACAGAGCCGACAGGGCGCCTAAGCAGGTTCCCATGGTTCCGCCGGCAGCTCCCCATGCGCTTTGTTCCGGACTCCCTTTATGAACCTTCATAAAGGTATAGGCCGCAAATACGCTGACAAAAGCATTGACCACCTGTTCGATCACCTGGGATACCGCCGTAGGGATCATGGTACTCTTACCTTGGAAAAACCCTCGGAAAACGCCTAACAACGCCACCAGAAAGATCGTAGGCGCTAAAATCCGCAAAGGAATATGCACCCCGATGTATTGGGCATAGACGTTCTTCTCGATGATCTCCGCAAACGCAAAAAGCAAAATCCCAAAAGCCCCGCCGCTGACCAGCGCAAAGGTCAGAGCGCATCGAAACGTGCGACCCGTATTCTTATATTGTTTCTCACTGTTTTGTGCGCTGATGATCTTGGATAGAGCCAGGGGCAGGCTATAGGAAGATATGATCAGGACAATGTCATAAATATCAAAGGCCACGGCGTAAATTCCATTTCCTTCTTCCCCTAAGATATTGGACATAGGAATCCGGTAAACCATACCGATCATACGCACGATAAGGGAAGCAGCCGCTAAGATGCTTCCCTGTTTAATAAAGTTATTATTCTTTTGTCGTTCCGACGTTCTCGTACTCATAACCCAAAACCTTTATTTAAATTTAATACGACCTTTCCGATTTTTCGGGAACATGGCAATGTAGGTCTTTCCCGGATTGATGGTCAGAAGCTGGCCATTCTCATCGTAGTAAGCCATGGTTCGTTTTTTCTCATTCTTCTTCCAGGTGATGGGGATCCGCTTTCCATTGGTTAAATAATACCCTTTTCCCTGGTTCTTCTGAATGTATAATTGCTGATATCCATTGTGATCGATGTTTCCTTCCTTTATGATCTGGATGATCACATTCTTAAAGGACAATTGCTTGTTATTGGCATGATCTTTGTGTTTCTTGCCATACTCGAATTTCTTATATTCTCCGTTTTTGTATTTCATGGTACATACGGAATATTCCGAGAATGGAAGCAGAACCGACTTGGCCGACTTGCCTTCCGAAAGATCTGTCTCTTCGTCTTCGTCGTAGAAATCAAAATGTTGGGCCATTTTCTCTTCTTTGACCTTCCCTCTTAATTTTAAACGCTTCATTCCCTTTTTCAAATGCTTTCCATCGGTAAATACATTGTGAGGCGGAACCAGCTTGGAATCCCTCCAATAAACCACCGGGCCAATGGCAGACAGGCCGCTTAAGGTGTCCATTTTTAATTTTTTGATCTTGGCAACGGCATACTTCGTCTGGCCAAAATGACAAAAGATCGCATCCCACTCCGAAGCAAAGGATACATAATAATGTCTGGCACTTCGCACCGAGCCGGTTTTCTTAATCTTATTCTTCCCCTGGAATACCCCCATCATACGGGTGATCCCGCCTTCGGTTACCGCTTCGTATAAAATATCAAACTTAGAGGTACCTCTTTGGTGGGCGTTGGCATAGGCGATGTTATTGATCATCATTGCCATGGGACGTTCCTCGGCCACTTTCTCGGTGATCCATTCTCCGGTTAATTTACTCTTCACCATTCCCTCCGGAATTTCTTCCACAACCTGGGTTTCTACTTCCGGCGTGGCGGTGGGAGCTTCTGTAACAGGAGCCGGTGTTTGAGCCACTTCTTCCGTCTTTTTCTTTCCACATGCCATCAGTCCCAAAGCTAAGACCAACACACCAAAGGTTACGAATAATTTTTTCATACAATACCTCCTCATTTTCGGTAATATCATTCACTAAGACCGTACACATCCCACCGAAGCGGGTAGGTCTCACGGTCTTTTCTTCCCATCTGCCCCATCTACGACGATCCTACGATCTTTTGATTCCCATCTGATCCAGAATTACACGCTGTTTTTCTTCCATAACCAGGCGTTCTTCTTCTTCCATGTGGTCAAATCCCAGAAGATGCAGCATACTGTGAACCAACAGAAAGGAATATTCCCGTTCCACCGAATGCCCGTATTCTACCGCCTGTCTCTTAACTGCCTTGACATTTAACAGAATATCCCCCAGGAGCAATTCCCCGTTTTCCGGATAGAAATTTGCGGTTTCTAAAAATCGTGGATCCTGAAAATCCCCCGGTTGATCAAACTCCGCCATGGGAAAGCTTAGCACATCGGTTTCACGATCCACCTGACGAAAGGTGGCATTGGCCTGATGAATGGCCTCATCGTCCACCAATGTAACATTCACCCACATTTCATAGGGGCTTTCCATGTATTGTTCCACAAATGCCAAAACCTTTTGTGCCTGGGCTTCTTCGTTAAAATCCAGACTTTCTTCACATTCTTTTACGAATTCTATCTTCATGAACGTCCTCGTCTCCGGTTTTTTTGTTCTTTTTTGTATTTTTCCTTTGCGTCGTATTTTTCATAAGCTTTTACGATCTTTTGAACCAGCGGATGACGAACCACATCCCGGTTCGTCAAGGTACAGATCCCGATATCCTCGATCTCCTTTAGGATCATTAACGCCTGCTCCAAGCCGGATTCCGTATGATACGGCAGATCCTTCTGAGAAAGATCCCCAGTGATCACCACCTTGGAACCAAAACCGATTCGGGTTAGAAACATCTTCATCTGGGAAGGCGTGGTATTCTGAGCCTCATCCAGGATAATAAAGGCATTGTCCAGGGTACGACCACGCATGTAGGCCAGTGGCGCCACTTCGATCAATCCCTTTTCCGAATTCCTGATAAAATTCTCCGCTCCCATGATCTGATACAGCGCATCGTACAACGGACGCAAATAGGGATCAATCTTACTTTGCAGGTCTCCCGGTAAAAATCCCAGATTCTCACCGGCTTCAATCGCAGGTCTGGTTAAGATGATCTTCTGAACCTCTTCCTGCTTAAAGGCGCGAATGGCCATGGCCATGGCAAGATAGGTCTTTCCCGTACCCGCCGGACCGATCCCGAATACCATCATGTGATCCCGAATGGCATCCACGTATTTCTTTTGACCGAAGGTTTTAGGCGTTACAGGCTTCCCCGACGCGGTAAATCCCACCGGGTGATCTTGCAATTCCCCCAGGGATCCTACCGGTATTTCTTCCTCTTTCTCCTCTTTCACAAGGGACAGGGCATAATCCACACTTTGATCGGTGATCTCCATGCCTCTGCGACTGATGCTTAACAGTTCCTGCATGGTTCCTTCCGCCTCTTTCACCCCTTGGGGGTCTCCTTCTATGGTGATCTTCCCGTCTCTGGCATGGATCTGTACTTGCAAACGGGATTCGATCTTCTTCATGTGAACATCCATTTGTCCAAAAACATTTTTCTCTTCGTCCACACTCATCTCAATCTGCGTCTGACTCATATTTGGAATCCCTCTCACGAATCTAAACCTCGGATCTTTCAATCCCAGGATGTTTTGCAATTATCGTAAAAAAGACTATGCAGACGTATTGCTTACTTCTACATAGCCTTCCATATGTGCACTTACTTGAATTTTCTTTTACGTGCCGCCTCAGACTTTTTCTTACGTCTGACACTTGGCTTTTCGTAGTGCTCTCTTTTACGAATTTCTTGTTGGATTCCGGCTTTCGCACAGCTTCTCTTGAAGCGGCGCAATGCACTATCCAAAGATTCGTTTTCTTTAACGACTACATTTGACATAGTATCACACCTTACCTCCCTCCAGTTGTAGAATTTGCGTAAAAACAACTGTACGGGTTTTTTCACACTAGTTTATTATATCATAAAACAGATTTAAGTCAACCATTTTCCGCAAAAAAGTTGGGATTTTGGGAAAAAAATTACAATTCATCGTTTTATCCGGCTTATCCCTGTAATTGTTGCTTTATGATCTCCCCGGCTTTCACCAGGGCATCCGGAATGGCCGCAACATTTTTACCACCAGCCTGGGCCATATTCGGTCTTCCGCCGCCGCCGCCGCCAACAACACCGGCCACTTCCTTGATCAGATTCCCAGCATGGGCACCTTTCTCAACCGCGCCTTTGGTGGCTGTTGCCAAAAGGCCTACGTTGTCACCGTTGGCACTGATCAGTACCACATAAGCTTCTTTTAGCTCCTGTTTCATGGCATCTCCCAATTCCATCATTTCCTTACGATCCACATTCTTTAACTCTTTTATCAGAACCGGAATCCCTGCCACTTCCACCGCTTCCGATGCCACATTTCCAGCTTCCTGCTTCGCGATGGCAGCCTTCAATTGCTCATTTTCTCTGGTCAGAGCCTTGACTTCCTCCAACAAAGATTGAATGCGGCCGGTTAATTCTGCGGGATTGCTCTTTAACAGCGCCGCGCTCTTCTTAAGATTCTCATCCGCCTCTTGATAATAACGCATCAGACCATTTCCGGTTAACGCTTCAATTCTTCGTACATTTGCAGCAATGCCTCCCTCGGACACGATCTTAAAGGCACGAATGTCTCCCGTATTCTTCACATGGGTACCGCCGCATAATTCAATGCTGAAATCCGACATACAGACCACACGGACCACATCGGCGTATTTTTCATCAAACAAGGCCATGGCACCGGTTTTCTTTGCTTCCTCCAGGGTCATGATCTTCGTTTCAACCGGCAAATGGTTTTGGATCTCACGGTTAACAATTTCCTCCACCCGGGCAATTTCCTCGGCGGTCATTCCGGAAAAATGGGTAAAGTCAAACCGTAATTTATCCGGCTCCACCAGGGAACCTGCCTGATGTACATGGTCGCCTAAGACCAGTTTTAAAGCCTTCTGCAGCAAATGGGTCGCGCTGTGATTGCAGGCGATATCTCTCCGACGATCAACATCCACCAGAAGTTTTACGGTTTCACCAACCGAGAAGGTACCTTTGGTAACCCTTCCCACATGACCGATCTTTCCGCCGGTGAGACGAATGGTATCTTCTACCTGGAAGATGGCGTCTTCCCCTGTGATCACACCGGTATCCGCGATCTGACCACCCATGGTTGCGTAAAAAGGAGTTTGATCCACCAGGATCGTCCCCTGCATGCCTTCGTTCAATTCATTCACAAGGGCATCTTCCGTGGTACAAACGCGGATCACGGATTCTTTTTCCAAAACGTCCATGTCATATCCGTCAAATTCACAGGTAATATGGGTGTCAATGGACTCGTAGATGGTAACATCTTTTCCCATATAGTTCGTTTCTTCACGGGCATCCCTTGCGGTTTGTCTTTGCACTTCCATGGATTTTTTGAATCCGTCTTCATCCACGGACATTCCCTGCTCTTCTAAGATCTCCACCGTAAGATCCAGAGGGAACCCATAGGTATCATACAGGCGGAACGCATCCTCTCCGTTGAGAACTTTTTGGTTTTCCTTCTTCAATTGTTCCACGGTATCCTTCAGGATGGACAATCCCTGATCGATGGTTTTATTAAAGGATTCTTCCTCCGTGGTGATCAATTTTAAAATATAATCTTTTCGTTCTTCCAATTCCGGATAGCCGATTTTCGACTCCTGGATCACCGTTTCCGCAACCTGGGATAAAAACTGACCTTGAATTCCCAACAATCTTCCATGACGAGCCGCGCGACGCAGCAAACGACGCAAGACATATCCTCTTCCCTCGTTGGAGGGCAGGATCCCATCGGATACCATAAAGGTCACGCTTCGAATGTGGTCGGTGATCACACGAATGGAAATATCTTTCTTCTCATCGCTTCCATAGGACGCCTTAGCCAAGGAACAGATCTTATCCCGAATGGCCTTAATGGTGTCCACATCAAAGATGGAATCCACTTCCTGCATTACCGTCGCCAGACGTTCCAGTCCCATTCCGGTATCAATATTCTTATGTTCCAGTTCCTCATAATGACCGTTTCCATCATTGTTAAACTGGGTAAATACATTGTTCCATACCTCAATGTAACGGTCACAATCACAACCTACGGTACATCCGGGTTTCCCACATCCGTATTTCGCTCCCCGGTCGAAATAAATCTCCGAGCAGGGTCCGCAAGGCCCGGCTCCGTGCTCCCAGAAGTTATCTTCCTTTCCAAAGCGGAAAATACGATCCGCTGCAATGCCGATTTCCTGATTCCAAATGTCAAACGCTTCATCATCCTCTTCATACACCGAGGGATAAAGCCGGTCTGCCGGGATTTCCAATGTATCGGTTAAAAACTCCCAGGACCAGGCGATGGCTTCTTTCTTAAAATAATCCCCAAAGGAAAAATTTCCCAGCATTTCAAAAAAAGTACCGTGACGGGCGGTTTTCCCAACATTATCAATATCACCGGTCCGAATGCATTTCTGGCAGGTTGCCACCCTGGTTTTCGGGGGAACTTCCTGTCCGGTAAAATAAGGTTTTAACGGCGCCATCCCTGCATTGATCAACAACAGACTTTTATCATTTTGCGGAACCAGGGAAAAACTATCCATGACCAGATGATCCTTTCCCTTAAAAAATTCCAGAAATTTCGTTCTTAATTCATTTAATCCATATGCCTTCATGGTTTCTCTCCTGCCTTCCTCTTATTTCTCCTTACGATTCTTCTGATTTCTCCTTACGAAATCTTGATCCATTCTTTTTCGGTAATAATGCCATCCACACGTTCATCCGTGCTTTCACAGGGAATGATCAACGCTTCCTGACTTTCAAAGGCCAACGCCAATTTTTGAAAGGAATCTTTCATTTTCTTTAAATAACGATCGTAATACCCGGCGCCATATCCCATTCGATTTCCTTTGCGATCAAAGGAGACACAGGGCAGGATCAGCAACACCCGCTCTTTGGGAATATTCTCCGATTCTTTCTCTTCAAAGAACGTCTTGAATCCCACCGGCTCCAGAATGCCGTAATTTCCCTTGATCAACTTATTCAGATCCTCTACTTTGTAAAAAAACATGGAGAAATCCTTAGGGTATGTGCGGGGTAAATACAGGTTTTTCCCATCCCGGAGCACCTCCCGGTTGAAATCCTTCGTCTCCACCTCTGAACGATAGGACATGTAAGACAATACGTGGGTGGCATTCTTATAGGCCTCCGATTCCCTTAAACGATCCACGATCCTCTGAGAGGCTTCTTTTCGATATTTTTCTTCCAGGGCATCCCGATCACTTAAACGTTGTTTTCGTACTTTGTCCTTACTGATCATGTGAAATGCCCTCCTCCTTCACTTCGTTTCTCTCTAAATAATTTTTTAAGTGAAAATGTCTGGTTTTATGAGCTTTAAATACCGTTCCCACCGGTTCATTCTGAAGAAGTTTGACAATGTTTGACATATCCGCCCCGTTGACAATGGCCATATCCGCCCCGGCGTCGTTGGCAATTCCTGCCGCATACACCTTGGAACTCATGCCGCCGGTCCCCACCTTGCTGGTAGGTCCTTTGGCCATTTCTACCATTTCATCGCTGATGCTCTCGATATAAGGGATCAATTTTGCATCCGGATTGCAATTGGGATCATCGGTGTACATTCCGTCAATATCACTCAACAAGACCAGAAGGTCTGCCTTTACGATGGCTGCCACCATGGCGCTTAACGCGTCGTTATCACTGAACTCGATCTCGTCGGTTGCCACCGTGTCATTCTCATTTACAATGGGAATGGAGCCCAATTGCAGCAATTGTTCAAAGGTGCTTCGGGCATTGTGGCGGCTAACGTCATCGACGATGGTATATTTTGTCATAAGGATCTGCGCCGTAAATTGGTTGTATTCCGAAAAAAGCTTTTGATAAACCGTCATTAAACGGATCTGGCCAATGGCGGCGCATGCCTGCTTTAATTCTACACTTTCCACCCGCTCCTTAATTCCCAGCGCCCGTCTTCCCACAGCAATGGCGCCGGAGGAAACGATAATGATCTCTTTCCCCTGGTTGTGTAAATCCGTTAAAATACGCACAAACTTTTCGATGCGGACCAGATCCAGTCCACCGGTTTCCTCATGGGTTAAAGTCGAAGATCCAATCTTAAATACGATTCTTTTTTTATCGCTTAGATCCAAATCCTTTCGTTCCACGAATGATTCCTCACTTTCTCTTATCTATCTGATCGGGTTCTTCCTCATTCTCGCCCAGGATCGCCATGGCAACCTTTATGCCATCCAGCGCGGCCGACATAATACCACCGGCATAACCGGCTCCTTCTCCACAGGGATAGAGACCGGTAAAACCCTTTGCCTGCAGGCTTGAATCTCTTACGATCCGCAGAGGGGACGAGGTTCTGGTTTCCGTTCCGAACAAAACCGTATCCTCCTGACAAAAAGAGGGCATTTGATGAGAAAAATGTTCCATCCCCTCTATAATACCATTCCAAACAGGTTCGGGCAATATATTTTTTAAATTCGACGGGAAAATTTTCCCTTTGCACCCTTCTTTTTCTAAAAAATCCGGAAGTTTTTCCGAAGGAACGCCCCTTTTAAAATCCGGGTAAAACTGGGCGGGAATTCTTCCTTTTCCCAGTAAATACGCCAGTTCCTCCAGTTCGCGCTGGAATTCCATCCCGGCAAAGATCCCGGATTTTCCCATCTGTTTAAAGTCCTCATCCTTCACCGTAACCACAATGGCGCTGTTGGCATATTTTCCATCTCTTTTTTGATCGCTCATTCCATTGATGCACAAACGTCCGGGCTCCGTCGAAGACGCCACCACATAGCCCCCGGGGCACATGCAAAAACTATAAACCCCTCTTCCATCCGAAGTTCTGGCGGTCAACTTATAATCCGCAGGGGAAAGAAGTTCCCCGGTTTCTTTCTCCCATTCCTCCCTGGTCTTATGATATCGATCCCGGTCCACCTGTTCCTGCTTATGCGCCACGCGAACCCCCACGGCAAATCCTTTCGGCTCCAGAATGAGTTTCCGTTCCGCCAACATATGAAAGGTATCTCGGGCGCTGTGACCGATGGCAAGCACCACCTTTCCCTTCTTTTGCAAGGTCTCCTCCCCTGCCTGATATTGAACCCCTACCACCTGATCTTCTTCCATTAAAAGGTCGGTCACCTTCCCATGAAAGATCACCTCTACGCCCTGCTTTTCCAATTCCTTACGCATATGGGAGATTACCGTCTCCAGGTAATCTGTTCCCATGTGGGGTTTGGCGTCTGTCAGGATCGGATCCGGTGCTCCAAACTTATGAAAGGTCTTAAGCACAAACTCCTTTTTCCCGGTTTTGTCCTTCACCATGGAATTCAATTTCCCGTCGGAAAATGTCCCCGCGCCCCCTTCGCCAAAGCAGATATTACTTTCTTCGTTCAAAACGCCGGTGGCAAAAAAATCCTCCACATCTTTTTTCCGTTCCTTCATGGGCGCACCTCTCTCGATCAGGCACACCTTACGCCCGGCCAAACTTAACACATAAGCGCAAAAAAGGCCGGCGGGGCCGGAACCCACTACAATTGTAGTGTCATCATCTGTCACTCCCTTCCCACCGATTTCCCTAAAATATGCCTCCCAGTTCTTCGGTGGCTGAAACCGGGTCACTTTCCCGTTCTTCTTAAAACGCACCCCTTTTTTCAAGGAAAATATTACGTGATAGACCTTCCTCAATTCCTTTCGGGCGTCCACGCTTTTTTTGGCTATGGAGCAAGTGAGAATATCGGTCTTTTTAATTTTTAATGCTTGTGCCAGTGCCCCTTCGATATCTGTATTTCCCAAGGGAACTTTTAATTGACTGTATTGCAGCATAACAACTCCTTAACGGTTGCCATCCGTACCGATGACATCCCTACAAATGGCATCCTTGCAGATCAGGGCCGTTGCCCAGGCAAAATGCAGGTTAAACCCGCCACAGATACCATCCACGTCCAACAACTCTCCTAAAATATAAAGATTCTTGCAGTGCTTAGACTCCATGGTCTTTTCATCCACTTCCTCTGTTACAACGCCTCCCGCCGTAACCTGCGCCCGCTCCATTCCAAAGGTTTGCACCGGTGTAATGGGAAAGTCCTTCATGGTTGCCGCCGCTATCAAATGCTTCTTAAAATAGGCGCTCATACGTTCATGAAAAAGACCATCATACCCATGGACGCTTACCCATTCTTCCGCTTCTTCTACGGTCATATCCGGCAGGAAATCCACCGATGCCTTCACTTCTTTCCCTTCTTCCAACGCCCTTGCCACCACCCGACTTACCTGAAAGACAGGAATCCCGGAGATCCCTTCCTTCACCCATTGGATCTCCCCGGTGTCTGAATACGTCACGCCTTCACTTACCACGTTTATTTGCCCTCTACAGCGGATTTTCTGAAAGACTCGTCCCAGATCCTCCACCAAAGAAATCCCGGTTAATCCGGGAACCGGAGATTGAACGCTGTGGGACAGGCTTTTTGCCAGAAGATACCCGCTTCCGCTTCCCCCAAGACTGCTGCAGGCCGCCCCTCCACAAGCTAAGATCACCTTTTGAAAGAGCGCGGGCTCGGTTCCTTTTACGTAAACGGCAAATCCTTCCGACGTTTTCCTGATCTTTACCACTTTGGAAGATAGATGGACCGTAATATTTTCCTGCTTTACGCCCTGTACCAACGCATCCGATACCGTCCTGGCCCGATTGGAATAAGGGTAAAAATATCCATCTTTTTCATAGGGAAATACGCCGATCTCACGAAAACAGGCCAAAACCCGTTCAACCGGAACCGCGTTTAAAACCTCTTTGATAAAGTCCTTCGACCCGTAGTATTGATCCGGAGATACCGCCGCATTGGTAAAATTACACCGGCCGTTTCCCGTGGCATTGAGTTTCTTTGCCATACGGTCATTTTTCTCGAATATTTCCACCGGATAGCCGTTCCGACCTAGAAAATAAGCGCACAAAAGTCCGGAGGCGCCGGCTCCGATCACGGCAATGGGACCCTTCTTCATACCTTTCCTTCTTTCTACTTTTTCTACGATAAGAAGCCGCCTTATCAGACGGCTTCCCAGTATTTTCATTATTTGTTTAGAACACTCTTCCGATCTTCACCGGATGACGATAATATGCGGTTGAAATCTTAATTCCATCCGTGGGATTGCTGGCGTGAATGACCATTCCTCCCCCGATGTACATCGCCACATGGTTGATCCGGCTACCGTTGCTGTAGAAGAACAGATCTCCCGGTTTCGGTGAGGATACCGAACGGGTTACCGAGGCTTGCGCCGCTGCGTTATGAGGTAAGGAATGTCCGTAATGCGCATACAAACTCATGGTAAAGCCGGAGCAATCCGTTCCGCCGGTTAAGCTGCTTCCGCCCCATACATACCGGTTTCCTAAAAATTGTTTGGCGTATTCCACAATGGACGCCTGACCGGAGGAAACTCCGCTCCTTCTGCTGGCGGATACTTGTTTTACCTTCACCGCCCGTTTCAGGGAATATTGTTTTTGCACATATCCCTTGGCTACAAAGGCATAATCGTCATCCACTTCCACGCAGATCCACTGATCCAATTCTTTTTCAATGGCCTCTTTCCCACCGGCTCTCTTAATAAAGCTGTTGGAGATCTTCTGCTTCTTGATCACTTCATTCACAAAGTCCATGGTAAGATTCTCTTTTTTGATCGTGAATTCTTCTTCCTTGGAAACAATGGAATAAATCGGAGCGTCCGTGGTAGGCAAAGCTCTTGCGCGCAAGGATTCTGTTTGGATCTCTACGCAATCTCTTCCCACACTCTTGGACAATTCTTCCGCTTCCTCATCGGTTACCAGATAACGGGCCTTGACCCAGCCGGTTACTTTTCCGGAAACGATCTTAGCCCAGCCGTCTTTGATCTTATAAATATGACAGCCGACATTTTTTGTCATTTTCCCGATGATCTTTCCCTTCTTAGAAGGCTTGTTTCGTACATTCAAGTACGTATCCACTTTGGACGCGATTCCCAATCGCGAATAATTCAGATTTAGTTTTACATGGCCGTCCTCCACAGGGGGCGCCATGGTCGGTATCGGTGTTGCATCCAAACTGACACCGGTGGCAATGGGTACATTCACAACGTTTCCGGTAATGGTACCGGAAACCACGTGATCGCAATATTCCTCAACCACCACATTTCCCCCCGCCATGGGAATGACACGGGATAATATGGCACCACGGACCGGAATTGCTACAATCACAAACAATCCCAAGGCCAATAGCAGGTAAGGAATGATCTTTTTCCCTTTCATGGAATCCTCCTTATTTTTAATCTGTTGAACGACTTTTGTTGAACAACTTTGCTGAACGACTTTCTTTTGTTAGTCCGCGTTCTTTAATTTTGCGTTCTCACCGATAAAATCAATGACCTTATTGGTTAATAACGTGGTTTTGTAATATTTCTCGATCTCCATGTTGCTGCCGTATAATTGTGTATAGCTCTTACGCAATTGTTCTTCCGTCATTTGAGAAGTGGATGCGGCATTGGCGATCTCTTTCTTAATCTCATCGTCGGTTACTGTAATTCCTTCTTTGGCAGCGATGGCTTCCGCGATCAATTGGGTCTTTACTACGCCTTCCGCTTCTTTTTGCAATTGCTGCTCATATTGATCCATGGTGGAGCCGGTGGCTTCGATGAATTTATCCATGGATTCATATCCATATTGTTTCGCCATGGTTAAATAATAGGCACCGATCTGCTGTTTGCAAACACGAACCAGGGTATCCGGATAAGAATTTACCGTAGTTCCCTCGGATACTTGTCCAAAGGCCGTTGTTCCGGCACCGTCCACCTTCTCTTTTACCAGGCTCTTCTTCGTTTCTTTCTTATATTCCTTAACGGTTTTGTAATCGGTATTTTTCTTTACAAATTTGTCGGTTAATTCCGGTACCTTACTTACCAGTTTTTCATTTACCGTTACCTTATAGATCACTTCTTTTCCTTGATATTTTTCATCGGAATATTGATCGGACATGGTAACTTTAATATCCTTGGTCTCGCCAACTTTCATGCCTACAAGACCTGTGTCGAACCCTTCTCCGAATCCGGAAGCACCTACGTAGATTTCCGCGTTTTCCTTTTTCTCGTCTGGAATGGCAGCGCCTTCATACGTTGCTTCATAATCGGCGTGAATGGTGTCGCCGTTCTTGATCTTACCTTTCTTCTTCTTAACTTTGTACTCGTGTTGGGATAATAGCGTATCAATTTCGCTTTCGATCTCATCCTTTGTGACGGCACAATCCACTTCCACGCCTTTATACTCCGGTAATTTCACCAATTCTTCCGCGTTGTATTCCTCAATCTTGATCACTTCGCCGGTCACAGAAGTTCCGGTAGCCGTTGCTTCTTTCTTGGAAGAATCTTCACCTGTAAATTTCGACTTTAATTGATCGAGGGAGCATCCTGCCAAAGCGACGGTCAGGGTCATGACCAGTCCGCATAATATCAACTGTTTCTTCAATTTTGTTTCCTCCATTTCTGTTTCCGCAATGTTATTACAAGGATAACATATCTTTTGCAAAAAGAAAAGTATTATTTTTTCACACAACGTGACTCATCCAATAAAATCATTTTTTTATTTTAGTTTCCGCTCCCCCATATTTCTTATCTTTTATCCCAGGATAAGTTGCTGTATTCGTTGATCCGCTCTCGCTTGATCAAATCCTGCAGTGCCTTTTCTGCCGGCTTGTTCTCAAAGAGAACCGCGTTGACCTGCTCGACGATGGGCATACTTACATGATGACGATTGGCAAGATCCATGGCGGCCTTGGCACAATTCACGCCTTCTACCACCTGCTTGATCTCCTCTTTGGCCTCTTCCAGCGTTTTTCCCTTTCCCAGTAGATAACCGCAGTTATGATTTCGACTGTGGTTGCTGGTACAGGTAACGATCAGGTCTCCAATTCCGGACAAACCAAAGAAGGTTTCCATATTTCCTCCCATTTCCACGCCTAATCGACAGATCTCTACGATTCCTCGAGTCATTAAAGCCGCTTTGGTATTATCCCCCAATCCCATACCGTCAATAATGCCCGCCGCTAGCGCGATCACATTCTTAAGGGAACCGCCTAATTCAATTCCGATTATATCCGGGCTGGTGTAGACACGGAATCGATCCCCCATAAATACGTCCTGAATGTATAACGCCGTTTTTTCTGAAGTTGCTCCTACTACAACTGTAGTAGGCATTCCTACCGATACTTCTTCTGCATGACTGGGGCCGGATAAAACCGCCACATCCGCCTGGGGGATCTCTTCTTTGATCACATCACACAAAGGCAGCAGGGTCGCTTCTTCCAATCCCTTTGCCACATTGACGATAATTTGATTTTTGGAAATATACGCGCTGACCAACTTTGCCGTATCTCGAATATAAGGGGAAGCCACACTCATAACAATAACATCCCGGTCCTTGCAAGCCACCTCTTCATTTTCTTCGATCACAATGCTATCCGGTAATTTTACACCGGGCAAACGATATAGGTGCTCTCTTTTTTCACGTAACATATCGATCTCATCCTGCACCTTGGACCAAATCGTTACCTCATGGCCGTTATTCGCACAAAGAATGGCCAAGGCCGTCCCCCAACTTCCTGCGCCTAAAAAAGTTACCTTCTTCATATGTTTCTTCCTTTCTGTGTTACCCATTGCAATTGTCTTTTAAGATTATTTCTTGAATGAGATTTTATTTTCGGTTCCCGACAGTAACCTTTGAATGTTGCCACGATGCTTATAATACGCCAACGCGGTAAACGCCAGGCTAACGATCATCAAAGCCACGATGTACGGGCTGTTGTGATAGGCAAACATACTGTAGATGGGAAAATACCACACAACGAACAGGGAGCCTACGGATACATATTTGGTAATGGCTACCAGCAGAATAAATCCAATCAGGCCAATGAGAATAAACGGCCAATACATACTGGAAACAATGATCACTGCCGCTGACACAGCTATGCCCTTTCCTCCTTTAAAATGCAGATAGAAAGGAAAATTGTGACCGCAAACCACACCCAGTCCCACACACAGGGTTAATAAATAGGTGACGTCAGCCGGAAAATTCATCACATATGCACAAAAAATATATTTCATAAATACCGTAGGAATCACAGCCTTTAACAAATCCCCTAAAAAGGTGATCAAAGCCCCTGCCGGTCCGTAATTTCTTAACGCGTTGGTGGTCCCAGTGCTTCCGCTTCCCTCATTCCGGATATCTGTGCCTTTGGATTTTCCCACAAAATATCCGGTGGAAAAAGATCCGCAAAAATATCCCACGATGAAACCAGCCAATCCAATCAGAACGATTTTCAGCAAAACTCTCAACTCTCCTTTCTTTCCCGGGTAAACATACGCAACGGTGTACCCATAAACCCAAACGTATCCCGGATTCGGTTTTCCAAATACCTTTGATAAGAAAAATGCATGAGTTTTTTATCATTGACAAACATTACAAACGTAGGCGGTTTTACACTTACCTGGGTCATATAAAAGATCTTCAAACGCTTTCCTTTGTCCATGGGTGGTTGCTGCATGGCTACCGCCTCGGTTAGGATTTCATTTAAAACTCCGGTTTGAACACGAAGCGAGGCAAATTCCATAACCTGATCGATCTTTTCAAAGATCTTCGGAACCCGTTGCCCGGTCAAAGCCGAAATAAAAAGGATCTCCGCATAGGGCGCGAACGATAAGGTCTGACGGATCCGTTCCGTGTATTCCTTAGAAGTCATGGTTTCCTTAGGAATCGCATCCCATTTATTCACGGCCACGATCAAAGCCTTTCCCTTTTCATGGCTGATCCCTGCGATCTTGGCATCCTGTTCCGTAATTCCCTCCGTGGCGTCGATCATAAGCATGACCACGTCCGCTCGTTCCACAGCAGCTACCGTTCGAATGATACTGTAACGCTCAATATCTTCTTTTACCTTGCTTTTTCTTCGAATGCCTGCCGTATCAATAAATACATATTCTTTTCCATTGCGCATAACCGGTGTGTCAATGGCATCCCGGGTGGTTCCCGCCACATCGGATACGATCACACGATTCGTTCCCAGCAATTTGTTCACTAGAGAGGATTTTCCGGTATTTGGTTTCCCTACAATGGCAATCTTCGGGCGCTCGTCCTCTTCTTCCTCCCATTGTTCCGGATCCACATATTCCAAAACCGCATCCAGAAAGTCTCCCAGTCCCAAACGGGAAGACGCGGATACCGGGTGGGGATCCCCTAATCCCAACTGATAGAATTCATACACATCCGGCATAAATTTTTCAAAACTATCCACCTTATTCACCGCTAATACCACCGGTTTCCCGGACTTTCTCAAAAGATTGGCCACCTGCTCGTCCCCATCCGTCAGTCCCATACGAACATCGGTAACAAATACGATCACGTCTGCCGTCTCAATGGCAAGCATGGCCTGTTCTCTCATATGCGACAACATAACATCCTGGGTATTCGGTTCCAATCCCCCGGTATCGATCCAGGTCATGGTATGGTTGAGCCAGGTAATATCCGCGTAAATACGATCTCTCGTCACGCCGGGATAATCCTTTACGATGGAAATCTTTTCTCCGGCCAATGTGTTAAAAAGGGTAGATTTCCCCACATTGGGACGTCCAACCACCGCTACAATGGGCTTACTCATCTTTTACAATCTCCTTACCGGAAGGAATCCTTCCTTCTTACTTCCTTCTTCTTATTCTTCCGCGTAAAACGCATGTTGAACATGCTGAATCTCTTCTCCGTCTATGGCGATGACATCGAAGCGGATGGCCATGTTCCAATAGGCATCCTTTCCGGAAAGAAACACTCTCGCTCCTCTTACGATGCGGGCTCTCTTCCTGTGATCCACCGCCGCGCAGGCCTTGCCGTACCGATCGTCCTTCCGGTATTTTACTTCCACGAAACATAGGACATTCTCCGGGCTTTTGGCAATAATATCCACCTCCGCGTTTCGGCAAAAAAAGTTGCGCTTTAGAATTCGATATCCCTTTGCCTGTAAATAGTCACAGGCCAGATTTTCTTTCATCGTTCCCACTCTTCTAGGATCCATATTTCCCCCTCTTACACGTAACTTTAAGTATATCATACCCCTGTAAAAAAGTCAAAAACAGGGCTTACTTACATTTCCTCGATGATCGCCCGGATCTCCTCTTCTGCCGTGGGGCGGGCATACACTTCCTCCCCAAAGGTCATCACCTCTCCGATCCCCTTTTCAAACACAAACCGAAGCTTTCCATCCCGTACTTTCTTATCTGTGTACAGCTTTTGGATCAGCTCCTCTTTGTTAATGTAGGAAGGTATGGTTACGGGAAGGCCGATCTTTACCAGGAGACGTTCCAAACGTAATAGTTCCTCTTCGGTCATAAAGCCTAGTTGAACCCCCAATCTGGCCTGGGCCATCAATCCTATGGAAACCGCCTGTCCATGCAGCAATTGATATCCGCTAACGGTCTCAATGGCTCTTCCAACCGTATGTCCCAGATTCAGGATTTCCCGGAGATTTTTCTCTTTTTCATCCTTCATCACCACTTGATATTTTACCATGCAATTATGCTCGGAAATATAAACACATTCCTCTTCTTTGCAATTTAAGATCTCTTCCGTATGATCTTCCAAATAACAGAACAGTTCATAATCCGCTAAACAAGCGTGTTTCACCGTTTCCGCCAGCCCGTTGATCCGGTGCTCCATGGGCAACGTTTTCCAGGTAGCAATGTCCACATATACCTTCTTCGGCTGATAGATCAAGCCAATCAGATTCGTGGCCAGATCCGTATCCACCGCCGTTTTCCCCCCAATGGAGGCGTCCGCTGCCGCCAGGTTGGATGTGGCATAATTTACAACCGGAACCCCTCGTCCAAAGGTCCCTGCCACAAATCCGGCCAGATCCGTAACCACCCCGCCACCTACGGCGATGACCGCGCAATCTCTCCGAAAACCTTTCTGCAACATGGCATCTTCCAGTTCTTCTTTGGTTTTACGTACCTTGCTTTTCTCACCGGCAGGAAATACAAAAAGCTCCGCTAAAAACCCGGCTTTTTTTATTGCTTCACACACCGGTTCCCCGTACAAGGGAGCCACGTTACTATCCGTGATCACGGCAAATTTCTTAATTCCGTTTAGCAATCCGTTCTTTAAATCCTCCACCAGGTCCCGGATCAGGTCTTTTCCAATCTGTACCTCATAGGAGTCATCCACAACTTTTTTTAATTCCACTTGAAATGTTTTCATATGCTTTCACCTCGTTTTTGCTCGTACATTTCTGTCCTATGACAGTATAGCATACCTTTGGACGAAATACCAATTATTTTTCTGATTTCTTGATTCTTTCCCCGTATTATGGTATGATTAGAAATTAGGTAAATACCCATGTTTCCAAAGAAACTGGTTTTACCGGACGCAGATTTTAAATAAAGGAAGGAGATTATGCTCAATGTGTGGAATTATCGGCTTTGTAGGTCACGAAGACGCAAAAAAATATTTGATCGACGGCCTGCAAACTTTAGAATATCGAGGTTATGACAGTTCCGGGATTTCCGTGTATACGGAACAAGGCATACAGACGATGAAAACCGTAGGAAAGGTTTCCGATCTGAAGAAATTGGTGGCAGAAAATCCGGAAATTACCGGAAACTGCGGGATCGGACACACCCGCTGGGCAACCCACGGCGGCGTAACAGCTACCAACGCCCACCCTCACACAGCCGGTCGGATCACCTTAATTCACAATGGCATCATTGAAAACTATCAGGAATTACAGGATGAATTGGCAGCCAAGGGACGCGTGCCCATTTCCCAAACGGACTCAGAGATTGCCGCTCTTCTCTTTGATTCCTTATATGATAATGATCCGGAGGAAGCCATTCTTGCCGGCGTTGCCAAGATCAAAGGTTCCTATGGATTCCTGATCCTGTTTGAAGATCAACCGGATGTGATCTACGCCATTCGCCAGGGCAGCCCTCTGGTCGCCGCCAACACCCCCAAGGGATCCATCATCGCGTCGGATATGGTGGCTTTGGTCAGCTATACCAAACAATTTTTTGTATTAAACGAGAATCATTTGGCAAAGATCACGCCGGATGAGATCATCGTAAAGAATGCACAGGGCCACGTTTACGGTCCTACCATTCAGCACATTACCTGGGACATTGGAGCCGCCCAAAAAGGCGGTTACGATTATTTCATGATGAAAGAGATCAAGGAACAGCCTACGGCTCTTCACAATACCATTGCCCCCCGCATCGTCAACGATCTGCCGGATTTTTCCGCGGATCACGTACCCGATGATATTTTCAAAGATGTGAAAAATATTATCATCACCGCTTGCGGAACGGCTATGCACGCCGGACTGATCGGGCGAAATATGGTGGAACGCCTGGCAAGGATTCCCGTTACCGTAGAGATTGCCTCCGAGTTCCGCTATCAGAATCCTTTGGTCGACGAGAACACGTTGTTGATCTCCATTTCCCAATCCGGTGAAACCGCTGACACCTTAGCCGCTGTCAAGCTTGCCAAGGAACGGGGCGCCAAAACCTTATCCGTGGTAAATGTAAAAGGTTCCTCCATTGCAAGAGAAAGCGATCACGTATTGTATACCCATGCCGGTCCGGAGATTGCCGTCGCTTCGACGAAAGCCTATTCCGTCCAATTATCCGTGATGTATTTGATCGCCATGAAATTAACCCTTCTCAACCAAACCAAAACCGAAGAAGAGATTCAGGCATTGGTGCGAGAATTTGTAAAGGTTCCGGAGCTGGTGGAAGAAGCCCTGGATTTTGATAATTTAGCGGAAAGCGTAGCAAACAGCTTAGTCAAAGCAGAAGATATTTTCTTTGTAGGACGCGGTCTGGATTATGCTCTTTCTTGTGAAGGTTCCTTAAAATTAAAGGAGATCTCCTACATTCATTCCGAAGCCTATGCGGCCGGGGAATTAAAGCATGGAACCATTTCCCTGATCACGGACAATGTTCCGGTGATCGCCTTGGCAACCCAGCCGGATGTATTCGCGAAGGTGATCTCCAATGTCGAAGAGGTTCGTTCCCGTGGAGCCAGAGTCATTCTCCTAACCAACGAGGACTCTTCCGTGAAACCGGGACTATGCGATCATCAGATCCTGCTGCCGAAGATCCACCCCCTGTTCACGCCTTTTGTCTCGGTGATCTTCTTACAATACATTGCTTATTATGTATCGGTCAAGAAAGGATTAAATGTAGATCAGCCCAGAAACCTGGCAAAGTCTGTTACCGTGGAATAAAACATAGAAATGAGGGGAAAGTTATGACACGCAAACGATTTTTGAGCCTACTGCTCACCTTCGTCATGCTGCTGAGCCCGCTCCCGGGCGGGACAATCGCTATGGCGGCCGATGAAACAACGGACTCTGTGATTGAGCAGCAGGATACGGCTGAGGAAACAGAGAATACCGCCCTGCCGGAGAATACGGACGGTACAGAGGACGAGGCGCTGGACACCAGCGTGAGCGGCGACGCTGTGGAAGCCGTGACAGACGGTTTTTCTTACTATACTGTGGAATTTACATATGGCACAATGACCTATGTACTCCCCGGTGACAGCGAGGTGAATCTGTCGGATGTTTTGAGTTATGTCGGACTGTCCGGCGAAGTGACGGCGGCAAGCGGCAGCAACGACGATCTGTTTTCTGTATCCAACGAAGGCGGCGAGTGGATGATCCGCTCCCACCAGCCATTCAATACAGAAGAAAAACTCTCGGTTACCATCAATGGAATCGTTTATGAGCTCATTGTGACGGATACCAATGTATCCGGCACGGTCTATGCCAGTACG
>CALGGT010000098.1 GCA_937915825.1 uncultured Eubacterium sp. | reverse complement strand
GCGACCACCGAGATCTACACTCTTTCCCTACACGACGCTCTTCCGATCTCCATCTTCTTCATCATGGAAAGAGACTCCTTCTCGGTCAAATTGTAAACATCCATGACCCGTTCTTTCTTGGAATCGGTATCTCCTAACACAAAGATGGTAAATACACAGGGATGATTCTTTAAAATCGTTTCCGCGCAACGTCCAACCACAACGTAAGATTCACCGGCCTGAGCCATATCACTGAGAAGATCAAATTGCATATTCGCAAGGTGATCGTTGATTGACGTAGTAGAGCCACGGTAATTACGGGTAAAAAAAGAACTCTCCGTCTCTACGTTGTCAAACTCCTTTAAATCGCTTTTTTTCATATTCAACTTATCCGCTACTTCTTCTAATAAATTATCATCATAAAAATTCAGATGAAAGCGCTTCGATAATTCAACGGCAATCCAATGTCCGCCACTTCCAAATTCACGTCCCACGGTAATGATCAATTGTTTCTCCATACCAGGCTCCCCTTTCTTTTGTATGTTACACCCGTCTGCTTTTATTATACTAGAATTCTACTGAAAAATCTACAGAAATCCATTAAAAACCCACGGGAAATCCACAGAAGATCCATAAGAAAAGAGCCGGATTCGTAAAAATCCGACTCTTTGGTCAATTTCATTCCTTGAACGGGTCCTCCGGTTCGATCTTTCTTTTTATCCTTTAACCGAACCCAATGCCACACCTCGAATGATAAACTTGGAAAGGCAAAGGTAAACCACAATGATCGGGATAATCGTAATACCCAGAACCATATAAACTTTTCCCAGATCAAATGTATCGTTGGCGGAAGCATTTAACGCTGCCACAACCAAAGGCAATGTTGCGTTCTTTGAGTTGGTATCCATCAACAATTGAGGAAGGAAATAGTTGTTCCAGGAAGCAACAAACTGGAAGATCAACTGAACGGACATAGCCGGCTTCAAAATCGGCATGGTTATGAAATTAAAAATATAAAACTCATGACCTCCGTCAATTCGTCCCGCTTCCACGATTTCCATCGGAAGGGAACTTTCCATATATTGCTTAATGAAGAAAAATACTCCGGGAACAGCCAAGCTGGGGAAAATAACCCCCCAATACTGGTTGTACAATCCCATGGCACGAACCATGTCTACATATCCCAATGCAGAAACCTGCGTCGGAACCATTAAGATCGCCATGATAAAAACAAACGCCGCCTTCTTCAAACGGAAATTATAAGCATAAATTCCGTAAGCCGTTAACGTGGAAATGTAAACACTTCCCACACTAACAATGGTTGCTACCACTAAACTGTTAAACATAGCGGAGAATACCGGCTTATTCTTATCTGTGATGACTCCTTTTAAGTTCGCCAGAAAATGATCTCCGGGAATTAAGTTAAAGGTGCTTGTAAGCGATGCATTATCCTTGGTTAAGTTTACCAAAAGAATAATGAACGGGAATAAACAGATCGCACACGCCAGGATCAAAACCACATATGAAATAATTCTACGGATAACAAGGATGGTATGTCCTCTCTTCTCATCAACGGTTAATTCTCTTCCCATATCAAGCACCTCCCTTCAAAGCTTGTTTTTTCGCTTTTTTCTCTGCCTTCTTAAACGCTCTTGCTTCTTTCTCATCGTCGCTTTCCATCGTTCTAAATAAGAACAAGCCTACGATACCTGCAATAAAGAAGAGTATGACCGATTCGGTCGCAGCAAATCCAATATTTCCCGAGCCTCCAATTCCTCTGCTGATATCCATAACAACGGTTTTGGCAACTTCGTTCGGTCCACCGTTGTGTCCAATGAATAACAGATTGGGAATATCAAACATTTGTAAACCACCGATCATGGATGTTACCATGACATATAACATGATCGGTTTCAACATAGGCAATGTAATTTTCCGGAATTGCTGCCCCGCACTGGCTCCATCAATGGAAGATGCTTCGTACAGTGCCGGGTCGATCCCCATAATTCCTGCCATTAAAAGGATGGTCGTATTTCCGGTCCACATCAATGTATTAATAAAGGCAACCAGAAATCTCATACTCCAGGGTTCTTCCAGAAAACGATAGGATTGTCCCAATAATTGGTTAACCGGACCGGTTACCGCAAACAATGTGGAAAACAATACCGCAATGGAAGATGCCATGAGCATATTCGGTAAATATAAGATTACTTTTACAGCGCCGGTTCCCTTTAATCTTAACCGCAGATCGGTAAACCAGGATGCAAATAATAAGGATAATAATATCTGCGGGATAAATCCCAAAATCCATAAAAGAACTGTGTTTCCCAAATATTTTGTAAAATCACCTGTTTTAAAAATATCAATATAATTCTGAAATCCTATAAATTCCGTGTGACTTTCCAATAAGTCTTCATATTTCGTAAAAAAACTGTTATAGAATGTCAATAACAACGGATACAAATTAAAAATGCCATAAAGAACAAAGAACGGAATGATAAAGATAATTCCCCATTTTCCATATTTTAATTTGTGAGGGCGTTGATATTTTACTTTTGCTTCATTACCAGCCATAGAATGTCCCCCTTACTTTTCAAAATGATCCTTCTTCCCTTATAAAGTAAAATGGGGCAGGTTTTTATTCCTGCCCCATCTTCAACCTACTAAAAACCTTTGTAAGATTTTATCAGTCAGCAGAAACAGCCGGGTACATCTTAGTTACAAGTTTCTTCCAGTTAGCAATTGCATCGTCTTTGGATGCTTTGCCCAAGAAATAATCCTTGCATGCTGCTTGCATGTTCTCGATACAACCTTGATCATAAGGTGTTACGTTGCTACAATCAATCTTGTCAGCAGCTGCAGAAAGTTGCTCTACCAAAGATTGTCCGCCTAAGAAATCGGAAGTTACTCCGTCATCTTGCAATTTCTGGTTCGAAGCTTTGTTGTTAACGAAATCTTGTGTATCTTTGGAGATATTGTACATGATATCACTATCGCAGCAAAGCTTAACCATAATATCTTTTACTAAATCTGCATTGTCGGTTCCCTTAGCACCACAGATGAAGGATCCGCCCCAGTTAAAGGATTGAGGTCCTGTACAAAGTGCCCAGTCGCCGTAGCTTCCACCTTCATAGTTGCCTTTTTTATCTTTCTTAGCACCGGAACCATCCGCCATGGAGAAGTTAATACCCCAAGCCGGCATGAAGTAACCAAATACTTTACCATCTTTGCCCATACCAGCTGTCCACTCTTTGGACCAAAGAGATGTCTTCTGATTGTATCCATTGTCTGTGAATTCCTTGGTCATATCGATCCACTTATCTACGTTTGCATCGATATTCAATTTCTTATCTTCTGTTACAAATCCGGAGCTTACATTGTTAGAGAATACACGGAATGCATCATCAAAACCGGAAAGAATCGTGATCTTTCCATCGCTCTTCTCTTTGATCGTAGCTGCTGCTTCTTTGAACTTGTCCCAATCGGATACTTGCTCTTGGATCTCAGCCGGATCATCGGTTCCAAAAATGTCTTTTGCATAAGAACGACGATATACGAAGCCACCCGGGCATCCTTGCCATGATACACCGCGAATTACGCCGTCATCATCTTTACAAGCGTCTTTTGTATAGTCATACATATTGCTCATATCATCTTCGGTTACACCTAAAGACTCAACAGGAAGAGCAAATTCCGTATTTGTATACTTGTTAACATAATCCATCTCGCAAAGGAAAATGTCTACTTTCTTATCTGCATCTGCACTGTCTTGATCTTTCAATGCTTTGTCCAACTTATCCTGATAGTTGCTTCCTTCATTCGCATTCTGGATGAAGTTAACCTTTACGTCGCCGATCATCTTCTTATCTTTGTCGTAATCCGGATAATAATCCTCGAAACGGCTGGAGAACTCTTCATTCCAAACATAGATGTTCAAAACTTTTCCGCCACCATCAGCTACCGTCTCAACCTGAGCGCTTTCACCGCTGTTGCTGGATTTTCCAGCATTATTAGAACTGTTGTTGCTGCTTCCGCTATTGTTACAAGCTGTCATGCAAGTAACAACCATAGCCATAGAAAGAGCTACTGCTAACCATTTTCTTCTCATAAAAATTATTCCTCCTAATTCTTATTTTTGTGAACAGTTTCTTTTTACCTTATTATCAAAGCTGTTTCACAGAGTCTCCATGCACCAATTGACCTCGAACCACCAAATGTTCTGTACCCTCATTCTTTCCATTCTCAATGGAATGAACCAACTTTTGCGCAGCCAGTCGACCCAGCTCCTCGGTGTTCTGCTTGTAGGTTGTTATCTTTGGCTCCAAGATCCTGGATATCTGTTGTCCGTCGTACCCGACTACGGAAATATCATCAGGAATGGAAAGGCCATTTGCCTCAATGCGGTTCAATCCACCAAAACACGAAAAGTCATCCGGATAAATAATACATGTCGGTCTGTCTTTCAGCGTTAATAATTCATCTGTAACAGTTGCCGATACAATGGGGTTTAAATAAATCCCCTCTCGTATCAGATCCTCACGAACCGGAACGCCCAATCGGGACATGGTTCTTCTAAAACTTTGCAATCGAAGTTCCGTAACCATGGAAGGTTCTCCGTGAATGTAGGCGATATCACGATGTCCTTTTCCAACTACGTACTCAACGATCTTTCGCATCCCATCTCGATTATCGGAAAGCACACTGGGGTGATTCTCGAATGAATAATCGATGGTTACGATGGGAATATTGCTATTTACCAATTCCTGCACGGATTCATCTTCAAAATTCACACATGCGACAACCACTCCATCCACCCCGCGGTATCGGCTGTGTTCATAATAAGATAAATGATTCCCTCCGGCATTCTTACTTATAAATGTGATGTCATAGCCCGCGTTCTCTACGCCGCGTCGAAAGCTTTCCAATACATGTGAGAAGTAAGAATGTGTCAGTCCGCAATTTGCTTCATCAATAAACAGCACACCAATATTATAAGTTCTTTTGGTCTTCAAGGCTCTGGCTGAAGAATTGGGAAGATATCCCATCTCTTTCGCGGCCTGTCGAACCCTCATCTTTGTTTCGTCGCTAATGTCTCCACGATTGTTCAATGCCTTACTGACCGTGGCAATCGATACATGACAATAGCTTGAAATATCCTTCATAGATACCATAAGCGTTGCCTCAACATTCTGCATTGCTCTCGTAATCGTTTTCGTAAGTAAACTTTACCACAATTTAACCATATAGTCAAGACTTTTTACAAATTTTTTTATTAAAATGTCACAAAAAAATACTTGCTATTCCTTCGATTTTCTTATATAATAGAAGAAAACGAAATCGTTTTCGATTTCTTTCTTAAACGTTTACGTCCTGTAGTGCGCCATTTTACGCAATCGTTTTCGTGTGTGACCTACTATAAAATTTCAGACGGAGGACAATGAATATGAAATTTGGATTTTTTGATGACGAAAAAAAAGAATATGTTATCACCACTCCTAAAACTCCCTTACCCTGGATCAACTATCTGGGAAGTAACAGCTTTTTCTCCCTGATGTCGAATACATCCGGCGGCTATAGCTTCTATAAAGATGCCAAGTTATTACGTCTGACCCGATATCGTTACAACAACATCCCCAACGATGAGGGAGGAAAATATTACTATATTAAGGAAGGGGATACGGTTTGGACCCCTGGATGGCAGCCGGTCCGCACGGATCTGGATTCCTACGAATGCCGCCACGGTATTGGATACACCCGCATCACCTCCTCGAAAAACGATTTAACCGTTTCACAATTGGCATTTGTTCCGGTGGACGACCCTTGCGAGATCAACCGCCTGGAATTTACCAATCACTCGGATCAGGAAAAAACATTCTCTGTCTTCTCTTTTGTAGAGTTTTGTCTTTGGAACGCCATGGACGACATGACAAACTACCAAAGAAACCTTAATATTGGTGAGGTAGAAGTCATCGGTTCCACCATTTATCACAAAACCGAATACCGGGAGCGTCGAAATCATTACGCGATCTATACTGTAAATACGGATATTCAGGGATTTGACACCAGTCGCGATGAATTCCTGGGCGCTTATCGTGGATTGAATGATCCACAAGTCGTGCAGGAAGGAAAATCCCATCAGTCCGTAGCCAGTGGATGGTACCCCATCGGGTCCCATCAGATCAACATCACCTTGCAGCCGGGGGAAAGCAAATCCTTGATCTTCTTATTAGGATATTGCGAGAATCCCACCGAAGATAAATTCGAGGCTCCCGATATCATTAACAAAGCACCGGCCAAAGCTTTAATGGAAAAATACAACACCGATGAGCTGGTTATGGCCGCATTTCATGAATTGAACAAGGTTTGGGAAGATCTTTTGTCCAAATACAATGTTTCATCTTCCGATGAAAAATTGGATCGTATGGTAAATATTTGGAACCAGTATCAATGCATGGTAACCTTTAACATGTCCCGTTCCGCTTCCTATTACGAATCCGGAATCGGACGTGGAATGGGCTTCCGGGACTCCTGCCAGGATCTCCTTGGATTCGTACATTTAATTCCCGACCGGGCAAGAGAACGGATCATCGACATTGCATCCACGCAATTTGAAGACGGCAGCGCTTACCATCAATATCAACCCCTGACCAAGAAAGGAAACAGCGATATTGGAAGCGGCTTCAACGATGACCCTCTGTGGTTGATCGCCGGAACCTCCGCTTACATTCGAGAAACCGGTGATTTCTCCATTTTGGATGAAACCGTTCCCTATGATAACGATATGAGCGTGGCTACCTCCCTCTTTGAACATTTAACCCGCTCCTTTGATTACATCGTAAATCACAAAGGTCCTCACCAATTACCTTTAATTGGAAGAGCCGATTGGAATGACTGTTTGAACTTAAACTGCTTCTCCAAGGAACCGGGAGAATCCTTCCAGACCTTCGGACCCAGTGACGGTCCGGTGGCGGAATCCGTATTCATTGCAGGAATGTTCGTTAAATACGGTGGAGAATACGCCGATCTATGTGAAGCGATGGGAAAGGACCAAGAAGCCAAGCGGGCCCGAAAAGAAGTGGCGGATATGGTAAAAGCCATTGAGAAAGACGGGTGGGATGGCGAATGGTTCTTACGCGCTTACGACGCTGCCGGCGAGAAGATCGGATCCAAAGAATGCGAAGAAGGTCAGATTTACATTGAGCCCCAGGGATTCTGTGTTTTGGCCGGCGTAGGCGTGGACAATGGATTGGCAGAAGTTGCGCTGGATTCCGTAAAAGAACGGTTGGATACCAAATACGGAATCGTCCTGTTGCAACCGGCCTACACCAAATACTATTTAAATCTTGGTGAGATCTCCTCCTACCCTCCCGGGTATAAGGAAAATGCCGGTATTTTCTGCCATAACAATCCCTGGATTTCCGCTGCCGAGACAAAGATCGGACGAGGAGATCGAGCTTTTGAGATTTACAGAAAGACCTGTCCTGCTTATTTAGAGGACATCAGTGAAATTCACTGTACCGAACCCTATGTATATTCTCAAATGATCGCTGGGAAAGATGCGAAATTCTTCGGACAGGCGAAAAACAGCTGGCTTACCGGCACGGCTGCCTGGACCTTTATGAATGTAAGTCAATATATCTTAGGAGTTCAACCTACATTAACCGGTCTTGAGGTGAACCCCTGTGTTCCTAAAAACTTCGGAGACTTCACCATCACAAGAAAATTCCGAGATGTAACCTACCACATTCAGGTAGAGAATCCGGATCATGTTGAGAAGGGTGTCTTGGAAATCGTTGTAGATGGTACCTCCTATCCGAATACAACTGTCATCCCCTATGACAACTCCAAAAAGGATGTTGCAGTGACAGTGAAAATGGGATAAGATACGTTGTGTTGCGTAATAGTTAAATCAACATTTACCTTCTAAAAGAAGCCATGTAAGTGGATTTATAGAAAACCCGCACTTACATGGCTTCTAAAATTATTTCTTGATTTAATAATCAGTCCGCCAAGGTTCCAAAGGGATCCCAAGGTTCTAATTCGATCCGATCCTGTTCCGCAAGGATCTTTCGAAGTTTCTCGGACAAATGTTTTTTGTTTACAACCACCTGGAACACAAAGGAATCAAACCAGGAATCGCTGGCTACGTAGTAGCCATCCTGTCCAGCTTCCTTTCCCCAGCTGTTTTCGATCCGCCAGCGATCCGGCTTCTCATCCGAATCCAAATTCACACCCAGGATCACCATCGCGTGGTTCATGGCACTGTCGCCATAATTTAAATAATCTTCTTTCGTAAAAGAAATCTCTGTATCAAATAATCGTTCCACGCCAACGGATTTCCGATCAAAGATCCCTTCTTTTCTTAAACTGTACTTCATACAATCCGATCCAAACCATACGGGATGACCGTCTTTCAGTTGCGCAACCACCGCTTCTTTTATGGTTTCCATCGGTAGGTTTAAATAGGTGATGGGCGTCCCCTCGTACACATTTCCCAGGAATTTCACGGTATAAAGCTTTTCATACGGTTTATCTTCCGTAGGTGAATGAATTAGGCTGACATAGTCAGATAACTGAATTCCCACATATCGTTGAAAGAACTCCTTGGGCGTAATGCCAAATTCCTGAATGACTTCATCGTCCTTATTGCATAAGGTATAATCGAAGGTTTTCGGCGGCTCTCCCAGGGAAATACACAGCATGCGATAAAACTCGCTAAGCATTTTCTTCTTCGCTTCCTGAACTTCCTCCATAGGCTGATGATCCAGGGTCATTTGGCGCAAAATACTTCCATATTCCCGAAGCTTCGTAGTTAAATATTGGTCAAACCATCTGGAATTCAGAGAGCCGGCCGCATCGGGATATGCTTCCTTGGGAACAATGCCGTATTTTTCTACCAGATTGGCGATCATATCCCACTGTCCCCCATCTCCTAAGGGATCATTGTTAATAAAGGTAAACAATCTTCCATTCAAAGGTTCATCCGCGATGGTCATCACACTTTCCAGATAATAATTGGCTTTTTCCAACTTATCGTAGAAAAACAAATAATTCTGAGATAATTCCACCGTAGAAAGATTGTATTTCTTGATCATCTCAAAACGGAACGTGTTCAATGCGGCAAAGATCCAACAACGTCCGCTGGCCTTCTGATTGGTGATCTCTCCCTGTTTTAAATCAAGGGAGAAACTCATCGGCAGCTTACGCATGGATTCATAATTGGCCGACGCCTCCATGATCCCGTTTTTAACAGCGGCATTCGCTGCTAACTCATACGCTTGATTTGCATGAAACTCCTGACTCATCTGATCCAATTCCGATTGGGAGATCATCTGTATCACATCTTTTTTACACATTTTTATTCCTTTCCATCCCAACAATAGGTGCATAAATTCTCCACGGGTATTCCCACGGATTCCAACATATCATCCAGTCGATTGTACCGGAGAGAGGTAAAATTTAATTGTTTTCGGATCTCTTCCAACATGTTCTCATATTTCTCGGAATTGGGATCGGCATATTCTTCCATGATCTCCTGCGATACCTCGTCCGTTCCCTCTAATTTGGCGATCACCCGACGCGTGATCAAATCCATCTCAGAATTGGAACGGGAGAAATTCAAATATTTACATCCATATAACAAAGGCGGGCAAGCCGGACGAATATGAACTTCCTTCGCGCCGCTTTGATAAAGAAATTCCGTTGTCTCGCGTAATTGGGTTCCTCGAACAATGGAATCATCAATCAATAACAGACTTTTTCCATCGATCAATTCGTGAACCGGCAACAGCTTCATCTTGGCGATCTGATTCCGCTTACTCTGTATGGTCGGCATAAAGGATCGGGACCAGGTCGGCGTGTATTTCACAAACGGTCGCGAGAAGGGAATGCCGGACGCATTGGAATATCCTACCGCGTGAGCCGTACCGGAATCCGGAACACCTGCCACAATATCCGGTTTCACCTGATCTCTCTTAGCTAAACACTCTCCGCAGCGATATCTCATTTCTTCCACGTTCACACCCTCATAAGAACTACTGGGATATCCATAGTATACCCATAAAAAGGTACAGATCTTCATCTCCTTGCCGGGAGCGACCAGGGTACGGATTCCTTCCGGCGTGATCACATCGATCTCTCCGGGACCTAACTCCTTTAGGTTATGATATCCCAGATTCCGATACGCGAAATCCTCAAATGTCAGGCAATACGCGTCGTCCTTTTCTCCCAGCACCAGCGGGGTTCTACCCTGTTTATCCCTGGCGGCGTAAATTCCTTTCGGCGTCAAGATCATTAAAGTTAGGGATCCATCCACCAATTCCTGGGCATAACGGATCCCGTCGATCAGATTCTCCTTCTGATTGATCAAAGCCACAACCAGCTCCGTTGCATTGATCTCTCCGCCGCTCATCTCCAGGAAATGAAGGTGACTGTTGGAGAAAACCTTCTCTACCAGCTCATCCACATTGTTAATCTTGCTTACGGTGGTGATCACATAGGTTCCATGATGGGAACGTACGATCAACGGCTGAGGTTCATAATCGGAAATACAACCGACCCCCATGCTTCCTTTCATGTTATGAACATCCTTGTCGAACTTTGTACGAAACGGCGCGTTCTCAATATTATGAATGGCACGCTCAAATCCGGTCTGTTCATGATAGACTACCATTCCACCACGCCTTGTTCCCAAATGGGAATGATAATCCGTTCCGAAAAACAGATCAAAGGTACAATCAAACTCTTCCTCCCGATCTTTACGCTTTTTTCCTACAACACCAAAAAAACCGCCCATTTTGAAATCTCACTTTCTAACATGACAATTTGCTATTTACATTTTGATTTTATCCCATGGACTCCAATCTGTCAATCAGCATAGACTAACTTTTCCTATTTTTTACGATTCACAGTTGATCTAGCCTGGCATCGCTGGAAAGCTTGCTTTCCACAGCGATGATGGGCTGGATCAACGAATCAGCAACCTGTCCCCAAATGATTGGGGCTGCCGCGATAGCGGCGATAGAGTCTTGCGCTTGAGGCGTCGTGTCAGCTGGCTGTTCACGACCAAGAGCGCATAGCGAGCCCCAAGAATTGGGGCAGGGGGGCTGTGAATCGTAAAAAATAGTTCCAAGCCACTGGTCCGTCGAATCAGCAACCTGCCTCCAAATGATTGGGGCTGCCGCTAATGCTACGATAGAGTCCCTCGCTTGAGGCGTCGTGTCAGCTGGCTGTTCACGACCAAAAGCGCATAGCGGGCCCCAAGAATTGGGGCAGGGGGCTGATTGCTGTGAAACGAAAAAAAGCATCCATACAGGCTTCTGCCTGCATCAATGCCTTTCTCCTCTTTTTCATAAAATTCCACGGAACGACTCTCCTCTATGTCAATACTGCCACCTTATACGCAGTCGTTGCACATGTTCCGCTTCCTTTATGCATTTCCTATCATACAACATATTTTCGAAACTGTCAACACCTTTTATAACTTTTTTCGAAAATATCATCTTTCCTTATAGGGAAACAAGGATTGTACATAAGAAAGGCTCCTCTTATATTCCTCATCCGAGTCTAAATGTTCAATGATCATGGGCATATCCGGATCTTCTAAGGTGGCAAGCTCCATGTATTTTGACAGGTCAAGACTTCCTTCCCCGCACGCCACTTCTCTCAGGCAAAAGGTATATTCCTCCTGCAGCTGAATGTCCTTCAAATGGCAGCTGCATATCTTTCCCTTCAGTTTCGTAAAACACTCCTCCAAAAACGCATCATTGAAAAAATATCTCTCCGGGGACGTGATCATATTGATGACATCCAGGTGGGCACCAAACTCCAGACGGTCTACATCCTCCATCAATCGCAGATACTCATCCGGTCCTGAGGGAATCATCCAGGGCATGGACTCAATGCTGTATTTAGTACGCTCAGGTTTCACCCGGTCAATGATCTCTTGGATCATTTCCACTGCTTCCTCCCAAACCTGGGGAGAAAAGTTCCCCCGGTATCCCCCGTCCCATCTCGGTCCGCAAGGGGTTCCCACTACATTTACGCAACACCTGGCCCCTACCTCCTCGGCAAGCTCCAATTGATGAACCGCGTAATCGATCCATTGTCTTCGCTCTTTTAGATCCTTCGCCAGCGTATTGCGCCAAACCCCCACCTCGGCAATTAACAGATCATAATTTTGCGCTGCCTTGACATACGCAGATATTTCCGCGTCCGTCGCCGTATAGTCCAAAGGAAATACCACGGCCCCGGCTCCCAGGGCATTCATTTGGTCAGCCCATTGTTCCGGGCTTTCATGATGCAACGGTGATGATAATCCCAATCTCATAAGGAACCCTCCTTGTTCTCTTACGTATCCATCCTTATACACCCACTCTTATACATCCATTCTTACACGTATCGATGAAGCACGGTCGGGTCCATGCGGGCCAGATCCTTCACTCCGGTACGACACATGATTCCCTTTAATTCCGCTGTCATCTCACGGATTCTTCCGGCAACGGCGTCCGATCCTTCCTTCACATAGGGCATTAAATGTCGGCCGACAGAAACTCCTTTGGCCCCCAAAGCCAGGGCCTTGTATACATCCATTCCGCTTTCAAATCCACAATCTACAAAGACACACATGGAATCTCCCACTTCTTGTACAATGCCCGGCAGTACCATCAATGGTGGCACCGAATAGGAAATCATTCCATGATGATGCGATACTACGATTCCGGCAGCGCCGATTTCCTTGGACTTAACCGCATCCGTCACACTCATTACGCCCTTCACCACAAAGGGAAGGTTCGTAGCTTTCACATACGTTGCCATCTCCTCTTGAGACGGGGCACGCATAGGAATCCCAAATACCTCATCGTATTTTCCATCGGAAGAAAATGCGTGATCAATATCCATTCCTACCGCAACACAGCCCGCCTCTTCCGCATTTTTTAACTCCCTTATGATCTCATCATGGTCAGCCAAAGGCTTTACGATTTTTACCGCATCCGCTCCGGTAGCTAAAATATCTGCCAATTCCTTCTCATCGCCCATCCCCACCCAGTGAAGCGCGTTGGCTTTCTTAGCACCCTCGGCATAAATCGCCATCCCGCCAGGCGCTGTCCCCTCTAAGTGAGACAACGCTGCTGTCATAACCGGTGTATCGTAATATTTTCCAAAAACCTCCATGGTGGTCTCCGCCAGGGTACCGTCCATATAGCGGGTTTCCACTAAAAGCGAGTCCATGTATTTACGCGTGATCGCATCTGAATTTCCTGGATTTTCCATAAACTTACCTCCATATCTGTTAAGATTCACAGTCCGGCGAAAATCGTATTCCAGGCTGCGTAGGCTTGTCTGCAGTCACCTGGCATACCGTACCATCACTGTAATTATATCATATCCTTTTTGTGGGTGCGCGAAAAAAGGCGTACAATTCGCCTATCATATCGATACAAAAAACGGTAAGATTTTAGAGTATGAAATCCAAAAATAGCCCCATCATTTTTTTCGACGGATTCCCGTTTTCTGAGGAGAGAGAGTGATCGTGTTGACACAGACGTTGGAAGGTTGAGATAAAATATAAGCCACCGCACTTACCACATCCTCCGTATAAAGACATGCACCTTCTTCCTCAGATACGTCAAAATCGGCGTTTCGATATAAGTTTGTTTTGGTCATTTCCGGTTCAATATTCACAACCTTAAGATCGTATTTCCTCTCCTCCACAAATAAACTTTTACCAAACGAGGAAAGAGCCGCCTTGGTAGCTCCATACGCACACCCATGTGGATTTGCCTCATGAGCCGTATAGGAAGATATTTGAATGATTGTTCCCTTGTTTTTCTTAAGAACCGGCAACATGATTTTAGAAATGATCATCGGGACCGTAACATTCACCGTTACCATTTCCGCAATATGTTCGGATTTTATTTGTTCATGCAATCCATAATAACCAACTCCGGCACACTGAATTAGGATGGAAAAATCATAGGTCTTCCTCAGCTCCGTGATCACGCGTTCTACGTTCTTTAGGTCGGTTAGATCCAGTGAGATCGGATGAAAATTTTCCTCTTCCATTTCGGAAAAGGTCCGCCCGATCCCCCACACTTCATAATTCTTATTTTTAAGCCACTTACAGATCGCCTGACCGATTCCCGAGGATGCACCGGTTACTAATACTTTTTCTTTCATGATACTCCTTTTTTAACCAAAATACTCCATTCGAAATATCTGTTCTTCCGTCAAATCCTGCTCCAATAATCCACATAAGTATTCTTCCATTTTCCTGTCCAGTCCGTATGGATAATGGTAGTATCCGTTCTTGCATTCGTAGGGAAAATAGGCAATTTCCGAGTAGAAATTTTGCTTTCGCATTTCCTTCATATATGCCTTGGAAATACGGAAGGATCCAACGCTTACATCCTTTAATCGGGAAAGTGGAATCTGTTGCCGGATCTGATCATACATTCCTTTATAAATATCCCGATAATTTTCTGTATAGATCATCGGATCAAAACACAGTCTTGTAGAAAATCCACTCTCCAACGATTGCTTCACTGCTTGCAATCTAGCCCGGAGAGATGGCGTTTTTTTCTCATATTTTTGAATGATCTCCTCCGGATTTAAACTAAAAGCAAAAATCATTTGGGCATTCTTGTTTCGTTCCATTAATCCACCTAATTTTTGAATTGTTTTTGCACCGGCGCATTTCGTGCGAACCTCCAATTGAAGGTTTTCATGTAGACTCAAAAACTCCATCCAATCTTTTAAAAAACCTGTAATACTCTCTAACGCCAGTAAATCCGTATCATAAGATATGCTTAGGTACACATCTTCCTTTTTCAGTAATGCTTCCAAGCGTTCAAATAGTTTCTCCTGATTCACAAAAACCACAATATGTCCGCAAGAATACATCCCCTGCAAATAACAATACTCACAATGATAAAAACAATTCTTAACATTTCCGGTATAATAGAAATTTTCATTTCCAAAATTATGACATACCGGCGCCCCCGGATAAAGGGCGGGATTCGGGTCCTCTGCCAGAATCAATTGCGGATGTTCCTTCTGATTTATCCTCAAATTGCTCCTAGGAGAAAACACATCTTTGTAATGTTGGATGGCGATAAGCTGAGAGGTAGGAAAATGAGAAAGAATCTCCTTGGTTTTTCCATGATCTTGGATGGATCTTTCCACATAAATATAAGAAAAAATTTCCGCACGTTTTTCTTTCATTCCATCACTCACACTCCCCTGAAATACATATTTTTTTCATATTTTCCCATACTTTTTTACCATCTCTTTTATTTGTAACAGGAAGCATATTTTTACGATAAAATTCCTCATAAATCCTACGTAATTTCCCATGGGACAAACAGTCGTAATGAACCATCTTTTTTATGTCCTCTTTCATCGTTTCCGACGCACACAGGTTGTGACTTAGATTGAAAAAGAGCTTTAATTCCTCTTCTGTCATAGACGCTCTGTTAACATCCTTTTTTAATAAAGAATTAATAACTTCCTGGATTTGATCCATGTTTTTCTCAAGCAACGTGCGAACCTTTTTCCCTGTTACGGATTCCTGCTCCACACCGTAGTCCGACAATATTTTAAAATACATGCAAGATTCCCAAATATCCTCATGAACATATTTCCCATACGCTTCTGCCAAGTAAGCCCCTTCCATGTCAAACAGAATATTCTCCACCCAGGGCTTCCTTTCTTCCAGGCTGCCTTCTTTTGACCTAGTTCCTGTCAAATTTACTTCCGGTTCATCCGTGAACGCCTGCATTTCTTTTTCTCCCACAGGTTTTGCCACCGTAATCAATCGTGACTCCGGCAGACCAAAGGACATTTCCATATCCGGATAAAAATCTCTACCAGTCATCCCGTTGTGAATGCTATGAATCTGAAACATTTGTCCCACCGATGCGACGGCAAGATTTTCCCTCCTTCCGCCGGCAATTCCCAGGTTGATCAGATGTCTTTTTTGTCTTTCCGACGCGTAGCACCTGCAGGCATCTGAAAAAGCCAGCACAGCATTTACCATCCCGGCTCCGGTTACGACCAGATGAAGGTGATCATTGGCAAATATTTTACAGCGAAGACCTTGTCCTCCGTTAAAATCATCCGTAATATCCGTTAGTTTCCAACGCTGGATCATGGACTCCGCCTCATAATACAGGGCACAAAAAATCGTAATCATTCTTTACACTTCCACAATGCTGGCTCCAAACGGCATAAGCGATAATTTTGCTAATTTGAAAAATTGTACACCGAATGGAATCCCGATGATCGTAATATAGAAAAAAACACCGAAACAAGCATGTAAAACAGCCAAGGGAATTCCTAAAAACACAAGCCAGATAATATTGGCCATCAGAGAGACCGCTCCTCCCCCAAACAGAATTTCCTTTCCAAAAGGGAAAAAGGTCAGGATTCCAAACTTAGCACATTGAATTCCCAATGGGATCCCGATGATCGTACAACAGCATAAGAGCGCGGCCATCAACCATGCAACACCGCACAGAGCACCACCCAAAAAAAACCATAATACATTCCCTAAAAATTTCATAGAAAATCCTTTCCAACCGTATTACCATATATATTGCAACTTCATTATATACTGTTTTATACCTGATTTCAATACAATTTAGAGAAGTCGCCTTGTATCCCCTTATCTACAAGATCTAAAATAACAAGATTTACAATAGCATTTAAAAAAAGACTTATCTCGTTACGATAAGTCTTTTTTAGCATTCATAACTCTACATATTGGCAACACTTTTTAAATACGCGTCTTCCAACCGATCCGTTCCTTCTTTTTTCTTTAATTCCTCCACAAGGAATGGTTGGGTTATCTTCCCATCCTTCATTAAAATCACATTTTCACAGGTATCTTCCACATCTTCCACGATGTGGGTAGACATTAGAATGGTTTGATCTTGATCCTTCCCCAACTCAATAATTGCATCTTTAAATCTTCGTCGTTCCTCCGGATCTAGTCCTACCGTAGGCTCGTCCAAAAGAATTAAATTCGGATGCCCCAGAAGTGCCTGGGCAATTCCCACACGACGCACCATACCACCGGATAATTTCCCGCAAAACTTCTTGCGGTTCTTTTCCATATTTACGATGTGAAGCGCCTGGTCTACCTGATCTTTTCGGTCCTTCTTCTCAATCCCCTTCAGGTTGCAAAAATACATCATGATCTCATCCACCGTCAACTCCTTGAACAATCCGAAGTTCTGGGGAAGATAACCGATTCCATTTTTCTTTACTTTGGTATTCGGCTTTCCATCGATGATGATTTTTCCTTTATTGATGGAATATAAATCTGTCATACATCGCATTAAGGTGGTTTTTCCGGCTCCATTTGGTCCTAACAACCCATACAAACCGGTAGGAATCGAACAATTGATATCCGATAGTATCACGTTATTCCCAAATTTCTTTTCAACATTTTTCAGCTCGATCATTTCATTCTCCTTTTATCTCTTCTACTTACTCTAGACGTTTGGATTTCCAATAACCCAAACCCCAAAAAACCATGGTGGCTAATACAAAGGCATATCCCGTAAATTCTAGCATCCAATCCAGATCAACAACTTTATAATAGTTCACATACTCCATGAACTTATCGATCCATATTCCCAATTCCTGTGTACCTTCCAGGTTACTTGTTCCGGAAGAGATCGCATAGATGATCACGACAAAAAAAGCAAGGGGTACACTTTGGAACGAAAAATTCAGATAATAATCAATTCCGCATATTAACGCGTTGATCAGCAAAAGATCCAAATACACCATCGGACCATTGAATTCATCCAGGAACAGGGAAAAACTTAGGATCGGCAACAGCAATACCTGATTCGCCAACCAGAGGAAGAACGTTTGCGAGAACACATCCCCGTAAACATACAGAACTTCTCCGCCACGCTCATCGATGTATTCTTTGTGAAATAAAGAAATCCACCATACAGAGATAATCGGAATCCACGCATACAAAACACTGGTAATCTCCTCGGTGTCTCCCCATGGATTTAACTTATTGCCAAGAAGGATCAGAGGAAGTAACACATAATAGAATATAATCGGAACGAAAAATAAATATTTCATCTTTTTAAAATTGAAAAACATATTTCGAAGAATCATTTATCTCCCTCCTCTGTATTCTTTTGAGCATTCACCTCAACATCTTCGGTTTCTTCCTTCTCCATCTCTTCTGTTTCCTCCGTTAATTTCTCCCCTATTTGCTGTAATCGCCCGTTCTCGGAATAACCAAAATCCGAGGGCATCACGCCTGTGCTTTGATAAATGGAGTATAGACCTTTAGCCATTTCCATATCGTAAATATGATCCTGATTAATATAAGGTACAGACGCATTATTTACCCCAAGATCAAAAACGGTAAATTTCGGATCTGTAATCCCGAAGGACTTGATCTTTTCTGATAATTCCCGGTTTCTTGACTCATGATTTGATTGTTCAGAAAAAGCATCTAAATACGAATAGATAATTCTGCAATGATCCCGTTGATCTACCTTTAAAAAGGCACTGGAAACAAGGGATACCCCATCCGTTTTTCCTACAAAATGGTGATCGGATACCTCCTTCAAATTTGAATATACTTTCTGAGGAGAGCCGATTGTTAGATCATAATCTATATCATAGCCATTTCCACTTAAATTATATTGTTTATATCGGTCATCCTTATAATATATCGTTCGAACGCCCGCAATAGGAACATAGGCAAAGAATCCGGGTAGATTCGACGCGGTATAGGTTGCATAAAAAACCCTTGAGCACCCTTTGTAATAAATATGAAATACCTTCGTAGATTCCTTCGGATAAACATATAAAGCATCGATGGATTGTTTAAATGGAAGCTCTTTTCCCCTTTCATCTGTTATTTTCTTCACCTTATAACCATGATACAAAGTAAAGGAATACTCTTCTAAGTCATCTTGGTCTACCTCAATCTTTATATCTCCGGATAGCTCTCTTCCAAACGTTAGTTTGCCGGATATTTTTCTTATAGAAAATCCTCCTTCTTTCTCCAAGTTTAAAAGCGATGGCTTCCTCATATAATAATATTGATCATCCATCCAGCTATTGCGAACACCTTCATCGCAATAGAATTCTCCACTTGGCTGCATAAATAATCCAAAACAAAGTATACACAAAAAAGTGCACACTCCTAAAAGAGGGAGATTTCTTTTTCCTACGAAAACTAACATTAACCCAGTCAGGGCGAAAAACAGCCAAAATAGAACCTTTTCATATTCAACCGGATCTACGGATATATAATATAATGCATCCAAGAGTCCTCGAAAGTCACGATTGAAAATAGAAAATATATCAATCAGACGATAAATGATAAGATTCGATTGATAGGAATATTTTAAAGGTGCTGTAATCATTCCATTCCATAACATATAGGAACATAAAATCGCAACATATGCGTAAAGTCGTTTTGTGATTTTGGAAAAAACAATTCCCACCAAAATCGAAATTAAAAATGGAAGAATATAATAAACAAGACAAATTTGAATAATGAAACTAAGATAAAGCGGTTCAAACACATAAAAAAAACTCTTATTCTCCCAAAATCCTACCCATACATTTATTAAAGAAACAAACACATCTAATAGTAAGAAGATTAAGAAGGAATTCCAATACTCCTTCTTTAATCCCCCGATCCTGACTATTTCTTCCATACCGGATCTTTGAATTTGAGAAAAGAACTCATAGGAACATACCATAAAATACAACGCCATCGTAATTCTGGTAATTAATCCCACTCTCAATTCCGTATTTAAATCTCTAGTGCTGCTTACTATCCCACCAAAATTTACGCATAAAATAATCGCTAAAAATGTAATGACCAGAATACCTTTGTTTCTATAAAAACGTTTGAATGTATAACGAAACATATCTTCTCCTTCTATTATAAAATTTATAGGGCAGCTCTGTTTAAAAGCTGCCCTTATGAGCATATTTATCTAGCGACTCCTAACGTACTTCCAATACTTTTAGGTGCACTCTTCATAGATGCTTTCGTTGTTCTGACTTTCGTGCCACCATAGATACGGGCCTGAAAATAGTTACTACCGAATGTTTTTACATTTCGCGCTTTCCAAGGATCTCCTTTCTCACTAACTATTCGATGAATATAGCAAGCCTTTCCCCCATCTTCAAAATTACGTTTATTACTGTTAGGACCTCCCCAAATCTCTCCGACCACGCCTACACATTTCTTGGTATTTCCTACAGCTACAGCATGATCCATCGTAGAGGTCATACACTCTTTAATCGCTGATTCTTTATACCTTTCTACATTGATATTTGCACCTGCCGAGTCCCCACTAGCCGCCATAATCGTACTTCCACCAAACACCATACCACAAATAACAAGTGAGCCAATCACTTTTTTCATTTTTAGCATACAAATGGCTCCTTTAAATTTTTTAGTAGTGGTTTGATGTGCGCACTTAAACACCTATAATATTATAAAAAAAAAAAACAGTCTGTCAAGTCTTTTTTCAAATTTTTTAAAAAACTTGTTTCGATTCACAGTCCTCGATATTTAACCTTTAAAAAGGGATAGCAATCACCATGATTGCTATCCCAATATAAACTCTCTGAGTACTTGTCATTCGCGTGACCTGATCGGGTCGTTATTGTCTTTCACTTGTACCATCCGTTGCTCCGGTCGGTGTATTCGTCGGCACAGGTGTCGCTGTAATCACAGGACTTGGAACTGGACTTGAACTGGGAATCGGCGTCGGCGTCGGTTTCACCTTCGAATCCTGATTCTGTGATTGTTTACGCTTAATCTTATTCTTAACTTTATGCAAACGCTTTTTAAGCTTTGATTTTACCGTACTATCCTCTAGCTTTTCTATGCGCTCTTTTGCTATCTTGTAATCTTCCTTAGACAAACTTTTTTCCGTTGCCTTAACGGAACGCCTGGCATCTTTTTCTGCCTGCAAAAGTTTTTTCACATATCGGGAGACAAGCTTAAGCCATACCTGACAACCTTTCATCGTCACATGGCAAAATCCGTCACTGCAGTATTGTGAGCGAAATCTTCCTGTCTTGTCTCTCATCGGAGTATTTATATTAATGTAATAAACATCCTTATGGTTATCCGCATATTTTTTCATTTTTCTATTCAGTTTGTTGATCTCTTTATTATTCAAAAGACCTTTGTTTTTCCGGACCGGTGTGGTACTCTCAATGAAAATAACAATCCCCGGATTTTTCTTCTGAATCCCTTTAATGTATCGGACATAATGAGTATAAACCAGATTTCTGCTCGTATTCATATCATTGGTTCCCATACAAATAAATGCTCGTTTTACTCCCGCGGCTTTTATCGCATCTTTGGCTTTCATCGGGCGCCCCTTATAGTGAATCATATATTGTCGATAGCTCGTCATATCGTTAATAAAAGAATAACAGCCATAGACAAGCATTTTAGGAGAACCCATAAAAGATTTTTTCTTCGTTCTTGTATAATATTTCAATGCAAGAGATACTGAATTTCCGACAAAAGCACTTTTACTAAAATAATGATCAAGTTCTTTTTGTGTTACCTTCGTTTCTTTACGGACCGAGTTCGTTTTTACCGTCTTAGCAGGGCTTAGAATCGAGACAAACACAGCCAACACCAAGATCATTGAAATGGTTGAAAATACTTTTTTCATAATTTAATTCATTCCTCCTTACCGAACAGATGATTCATTGTGAGTAACCTGATTTGAAGATAACAAAAAATTCCACAAACAACTAGTTTATGGAACTTTTTGCGTAAGTATTCATTAACTCCCCGAGTAGGGCTCGAACCTACAACAACTCGGTT
>CALGGT010000097.1 GCA_937915825.1 uncultured Eubacterium sp. | reverse complement strand
AGTAAGAACCATTCTGGATCACGTAAGCTTTGATCTTACATTTTCCTAATTTCTTACCTTTGATAACACCCTTCTTATTAATGGTTGCCACTTTCTTGTTGGAAGAAGAATACTTCTTAACGGCGTAAGCTTTAATTCCACGTAAGTTTAGCTTAAATTTGCTCTTCTTTAAAATGTTCTTGTTCATTTTAAGGATCGGCACTTTCTTGATCACTGCAGCTGCATCGTAATCTACCACTTTTAAGTTAAATTGAGTTGTGCTTCCGTCGCTGTATTGGATCACAACCGGGTAATCCTTAACCGGGAAATCCTTTAATTTATCCTTGGAAATGGTTAAAGTATCTCCATCGGTGCTATAATCCGCCGGCGACAACGGCGTACCATCAATGGTTAAGCTTACAACCGGCAACCCTGTCTTAAGAGGCTCGGTGACATCCAAAGGATTGGATTTATCAAACACACGATCCTCTCCTGCGCCTCCATCGTTCTTTACCGCCGTAGGATTGTCTACAGTTTCCTGATTTTTGTTTGCCTCACCGGCTTTATCCGGATCACCCACCGTCTTGTAAGCCTGGTTCACGGTACATTTAACCGTAACAGTCGTTCCCTTATCGGTTGATAATACTACGTCGTATACCCCCGGCTCATTCTGTACTTTTGAGGTGTCAACCTTGGTGATCGCTACCGGTGTTTTGTCCTCTTCGGTATAAGCCTCTCCATTGGAAAGAGCGATGACATTCTTCACTTTATCGGGACCGGTTACCATATCGTAGTCATCCACGCCAATGGTAAAATCATTCGCGCCGATGACCTCACCGGTCTTCTTACCGGCTGCGGTTTCATCGGAATCCTCGCTTTTTACCGTTACCATAATGGTGGCGGTTGCGGTCTTCCCGTTATTGGTTGCCGTTACTTTTACCGGATAAACCCCCTTCGTGCCTTCTTTGATCTTTGCGTTAACATTGGCAAGATCCGTAGGATCTACCGTAATATCGCTAATGGGCGTTCCATTTCCGGTAACCGCTTTCACATCGGTTCGAACGTTGAAATCATCTCCGTTTGTGAAAACATTTCCTTTCGAAACAATAATATCATTTCCACTGACAAAAACTTTATCCGACTGATCGTCGTTGTTATCCTCGTTGGGATCCGGCGTAGCATTCTGTGCTGGGGAAGAGGCGGATTTTACCGTCGCAATAACCGTAACATCCACGCCCTTATAGGAAAATACCACGGGGTATTTTCCGGGTTCTGCCTGAATCGCATTGGACTTGATCGTAATCTCTTCCGTGGGAACCATCGTGTCTCCCTGGCTGGCAACAACCGATGCCAATGCTTTTACCAACGGACTGGTCGATTCATTCGCCGAACCTTTTCCGTTATTCTTCGCATCATCTACAGAAATATCAAAATCATTAGCGCCAATGGTAACCTTGGGATCTCCGGGATTTCCTCCCTCCGGATCTCCGGTATTCACGCCATCTTTTACGTAAACCAGGATCTCATCCGGATACGCATCTCCCGCTGTTAATTGAACCGGGATCACATTGGGACTTCCCGTATCCACCGTACCAGGATTCGCAGAAATCGTCGTTCCATATACCGGATTTCCATTGGAATCCAACACCTGCGCATCGGAATCCTTGACAAGATCCGGAGCCGGATCTCCTTTTTTAACAATAATATCATGACCCTCCACCCTGTTTTGATCCGGCCTTGCCGTGGGTTTTGCGGTAGGAGTCTGAATCGGTGCCGTCGACGCAGGGGCTGTTGCAATCGGAGCCGTTGCAATCGGCGCATCTGTTGCAGATCCTTCCGGCGATACGACAGCTTCCGGTGTTGCCGTAGCCTCCGGCGTTGCTGTAGCCTCCGGTGTTTCTGTAGGTTCCGGCGTCGGATCGTCCTGTAAGACCAGAGGGATCTCGATAAAATTATCGCCGGGATTATCGGTTTCTCCTGCTTTTAAGGAATATTCCACTACATAAGACGTAACGGTTTTCGTACAATAACTGAAGTCGTTCCACATGCTGGGGATCATGTATTGATTCAAATAATAATTGTTATTTAAATGATCGTTAAACAAATCCTGCCAGGAATACACACACATGTAATATTCGGAACCCACTGCTGTATAATCACTATTGCTATTGTCCTCGTTGTTCGGCTCCGTGACCCCACTGGTATCGTAATTTTGACGATCCGTTGAGGTTCTTTGATCGGAGAGATTGATGTAAGTTTGCTCATACATGGACGAATTCGGCCAGTTATTCGTGTTGGCCCAGTTGTTATAGCTTGCCGTCTGCATGGCTCCTTCAAAACTTCTTCCCGATTCCGGAATCGTCATAGTGGATCCAGCCGCAGCCATAATCGTCTCATTGGTTTGATAAGTTTTGGTGCTGCACATTAATTTTCCTGCCTCAGGACCATCCACAAAAAACCAATAAGCACGGTTATCATTAACGGAGCCGTAAGGATTATAATAGCCACTGTAATCTCCTACTTTTTGAGTAGATCCATCCCGGAAAATAATATCCGCATCCGGATCACAGGTCATTCCCAACCAGGTGGAACGGTCACAGATAGAATATACAAAATTATTCTCCTCTTCATCCGTTACATTCACCAGATAGGATTCATATTTATCCCCATAACTTCCGGGCAATCTTTTATTCTTCGCTTCCTGACGGGCCTCCTGCCAGGTCTTAGTCTCGTTCACCACTTCATAATAGTGACCATTTAATTCATTGTATTCGATCAAGCGCTCCTGGCGGTCATCCTCCAAGGTAAATAACACGTATCGAACCGCGTCACGATCCGCTACCGATGCCTTTAATCGTTCTCTAAGAAATGTGTTCCAATCCTCCGCCGTGGGATCGGTTCCCTCTTTTGCATTCAAGATCAAATGGGTACGGTTATTCGTTGCAATATCAAAATCCGTGCCGGATACATCACAACTTAAAACATCCCGGGAGCGAACCGCTCTACGGAACTGAACCGATACACTCTTAATGTCATCGCTGGTAATGGTAATATTGGGGAAGGAATAGGTAAAAATATCCCCATCCTCTGTTCTTTCGATCTGTCCGATTTCAATCTGCCGTTCCGCAGCCTTTACATTGGGGCTGTTAAGATTTGCGGGCAACATGGACACAAGCATGGCCATGACCAGTGTAAATACAACCAATTTTCTCTTCATTTTTTGACATCTCCTTTGATATCCAACAAATATTTTTCTTCCTGCAACATGATGTAAAAAAAATAATTGCAACAATCGCGATTATTGTACTACAATTGTGGGAAAAAGTCAATATATGATTGCTTAAAAAAATTAAGATTTCATGAATCATTCGGGTGGGCAACTTGCTTGGGAGAGATTGTGGCTTACTTGGTTTTTGCTTTTGTTTACTTGGTTTTTGCTTTTGTTTACCTGGTTTTTGCTTTTGATTACTTGGTTTTTGCTTTTGTTTACCTGGTTTTTGCTTTTAAGCAGAGATGGTTCCACTCGGGGCCCGCTCTCGCTAAAAATGCGACCGTAGCAGTACAAAATTCGCGCTACGCGCTCATTAAGTGCTGACGGTCGCCTATGCCCCTTCATGGAATCCATCTCCGCGTTAAAAGCCCAGCTCTACAAATGAAATCAACACTCAGGAAAACTAGAACAATCATCCTCAGACAAAACAAATAACCATACTCACTCTAAGCTCAAGCAAACAATCCCATGCAAGCTCCCCAAACAAACGATTCCAAACAAATTAAAGAAAATAATAAAAGAAAATGGTAATACATATAGTGGCATGGTATAGGCCCTCCGGGTTCTTAGGGCGCTGCCCTAAGAACCCGCAAGGGGACCCGTCCCCTTGACTTCGTTCCCGCTCCCATGCTGGAGCGAAACTATAACCGTTGATATTCCAATTATGTCCAAGTTAATTTATATCCAATTTAGGATCTGACTCGAATTTAGGAACTGAACTGTGTTTTGCGGATATTTCGTTTATTCGTGGGGCAATGAACCTGAGTTAGCGATCATTTTCCTAGGGGCGGATTAGGATTTCTTAGCAGGAGGATTCGTATAGCTTGACTGAGGGGATTGATTGGGTTGGTTCGTAGATTTTTTTGGAGGTGCTTGAGCTGATTGGGGAAGCTGGGGGCTGGGAGTGCTTGAGCTGATTCCGGGAGCTGGGCTTTTAACGCGGTGATGGATTCCATGAAGGGGCATAGGCGACCGTCAGCACTTAATGAGCGCGCAGCGCGAATTTTGTACTGCTACGGTCGC
>CALGGT010000096.1 GCA_937915825.1 uncultured Eubacterium sp. | reverse complement strand
CATATGGGCAATCAGACAAGTGAATGTGCCAGTTAATTAATATTCGGGGTACTAGTAGCCGCCGGTTAAGATTTTGATCTTATACATCCAATGATCCCCCACACGCTGGCGGTACATCCCTTCCTTCAGCAGGGCGACCCGCTTGGGAAAACTCTTTCTTGCCACCACAAATCTCTTCGCTAACCCCATACAATACCGGGCATGGGATCCTTCCTTTAACGGAACATCCCGGTAGAGTTGGACGAATTCCCCAGCCTGACGGGAATTGGCATATTGATTCTTCTTTTGCATTTTTAACCGGGACTTCAATTCTTTTCCGCGGTGAGTCGCCATTCCTAACACATTCTCTCCATGCTGACGATAGTATAGATAGGACGTTTCATCGTAATAAACTTTGCCAAACGCGGATGCCACCAAATACAGCCACCAATCGTGCATCCTGGCATTCTTCGGGGTTTTCCCCCGCACCAATTCCCGGAGTTTGCGGTTGATCACTACCGAAGCTCCTACGCAGATATTTTCAATCAACGCATTCTCAAAGGAAGGACGAATGTTCACGCGACGAATCTTCGAAGAAATCGGATTCAGGTCCGGATCCACCAGCGTAGGGGCGCAGGCGTACAAAAAAGGAATCTCCCTGTTTTTGTTTCCGTTCCCGTTGGCGTTTCCCTTTCCTTCCATTATGTCCACAGCCCGTTGTAACTTCCCCTTCATCCATACATCATCCTGGTCACTGAAGGCATAATAATCCGCATCCGGCGCCTGGTCTAAAAGCTTAAAAAAACTTTGGATCACGCCTACATTCTTTCCTGCTTCATAGGAAAAGATCCCGGCGTATTTCTCCTGATACTCCTCCAGGATATCCTGCGTTCCGTCGGAAGACCCATCGTCTCTCGCCAGGATTTTTAAGTCAATGTCTTCCAGTTTCTGGGCAAGGATCGAGTCCAGCTGCTCTCTTACATATTCCGTTCCATTATAAGTTGATAGTAAAACAACGATGGTCATGGCGTTTCTCTCCGATTCCAAATTCCCGTTCTACATCCTGATAGATCCGGCGCATTCTCCCATCTACCACCGGAAGCGCAAATTTACGCATGCGCTTTTGATTCCATTGTCCCATGTACCTTCTGCGATTTTCCAAGCGCATCTTATCCCCGAAAAACATATGCCGGATCGCCTTAGCGAACTCTGTCGGCGTTAGAGCGCCGGTTAAATATCCCCCTTCCCCATGATGGATCAGATCCGTCATACCTCGGATCTTGGCCCCGATCACAGGCAGGCCCACCGTCATCGCCTCCATTACCGTAACCGGCAGTCCCTCCTGTTTTGAGGGAAATACGAAACAATCTGCGTCTTTTAAATACTTTTCCACCGGTGTTACATACCCGGTAAAGATCACCCGTTTTCCCAGATTCAAACTCTTTGCTAACTTTCGCAGATCCATTTCCAGGGGACCGGAACCACAGATCACATAGGTCACCGGCAGATCCTCGATCAACTTCATGGCCCGGATCATCGCCTCATGATTCTTACGATTGGTTAACTCTCCCACGCTGATCAGCACCGCGTGGTCCTCCGGAATGGAGAATTCTTTCTTTAAGGATGTTTCTTTTTCAATCTCCCAGGTGGTCTTGGCATAGGACGCCTTAGCCTTTACATCCACTCCTACACCTGGAATATAACAGGTTTTTCCCCGTACGGGAAATTGCGAACGAACCCGCTGATAATCTTCCTTGTTGACTAAAATATAACGATCGGTCAAGCGGGACAAAACCCGCTCCGGCAGATAATACAACCACTGAGCCGGCGGGCATCCCCGGTAAAAAGGCATTCCGTGAGCCGTATAAAGAACCGGTACCTTCTTTCCGTTCTTCCCATATACATTCTCGGCGGCAATTCGCGTGATCCCGCCGGCCAGGGGCATGTGGCAATGAATCATATCAAAGGATTCCTCCATCAGGATCTTCTCCAGACAAGACTGGGCACGCAGCATGGAAAAAGGATGGAATCCCCGTCCAAACGGTACGGAATGTCGGACGATCCTGGTTCCTTCCAGTCTTTGATTGTCATAGCCATATACCACATGTTTATAGTTGGCCGCGTAATGAACCTCATATCCCATTTTCTGAAGAATCTTTACATTGTTCATCTCGAACTGAGGCAGAAATCCACTGGCTTCCGTTACGATTAAAATTTTTTTCATTTCTTATCCTCTCCGTTCCGCTGATTTATTCCTCTCTGTTTTGCTGATTTATTCCTCTCCGTTTTTCTGATTCATTCCTCTGCGTTCTGCTGATTGACCCGATCCACCGCCTGGCTTATGTCCTCTTTCGACGCCTCCACCGCCGCGGTGATCTCCCCGTCTTTAATGCCCTCGGTGGAATCCGGCATCAGCATGATCTTAACGGTCATCATGATCAGTCGTAAATCCCGCCAAATTGAATAGTTTTCAATATAGAACAGGTCCAGTTTCAACTTATCATAGGGAGTTGTGTTGTATTTCCCATATACCTGTGCCAAGCCGGTCAGTCCTGCTTTCACGCGACATCGAAAGGCAAACTCCGGCATATTTTCTTCGTATTCCGCCATGATCTCCGGTCGTTCCGGTCGAGGACCCACAAAGGACATATCACCCTTTAAAATATTAAAAAGCTGAGGCAATTCGTCCAACCGGGTGGCTCGGATCACCTTCCCAACCCGGGTGATCCGTGTGTCATTCTTCGTAGCAAGCTGGGCTTTGCCGCCCTTTTCCGCATCCACGATCATACTTCGAAACTTATAAATGCTGAATTCACGCTTATTCTCCGTACATCTGGTCTGCTTATATAAAACCGGGCCGCCATCCTCTATTTTGATGGCAAGGGCAACCAGCAGCATAAACGGAGATGTAAGCACCGTTAAGATCAGGGCCAGGATCAGATCCACCATCCGCTTTACAAAACGCTCGTCCTCGCTTAACGCATATCCCTTGCTTAACAAAAAGGGCGTGTCAAATACGTGGATCCGGCTGGTTCCCATTAACAGAATATCCGATAATTTCGGCACCACATAAGCGCGAATTCCATGACCATAACAATATTTTAACAGGTCATTTCTTTCCACCGCAGAAATATCCCCGATGATAACTGCCTCGTATTGCTGCATCTTTTCCGCAATCTTCTCAATTCCTTCCGACGCCTGGATTGCTTCATAGATCGCGTATTTATCCCGGCGTTCATCCACCTTATACACCAAGTCCACCGCCGGACGATTCCCATAGATCAAAAGAATCTTCCAGGGTTTGAAGATCAATTGATACAGATGAGAGGACAAAAGTCCCCAACCCGCGGCAATAACATAATCAATGGCCAGCATCAGAATAAAATACGTGACATTCACCAAGCGATACGCCAACAGGGATACCAACATGTAGGCCATTAGATCCGCGAAGAAGATCCCGATAAACTGGGATAGGATCACCTCAAACCGGCGGGACTGCCCGATCTTATTTCCTCCGTAGATCGTAAGGAAGAACAGCATGATCGCCGCGTAAAAAGCGATAATAAAATAATTACCTTTTCGATAGAATGCCACCACATACATCATGTCAATGAAATGATGATACCAAAATAGTCCAAAACAAATGGTTAATCCTACGATCTCCACGAGTACCAATGCAAATAGTATCAATCGCTTATAGGGATCATATTTTTTCATGCGTTGCCTCTGCCTCCTGCGAACGAATCATGCGATTTACCACGATTCCCATGGCTAAGATCAGCCAATATACCACATGTACACCAATAACGGTATCGTTGGTGATTCCTACGATCGCATAACCGATGGTGCCCAAAAACAATCCAAATCCAAATTTCTCTCTGTCACTGGAAAGTTTTCTCTTCCAGTAAAGACGAATGCTGTCCCACGCATACCACAGCCAGATCCCCACATATCCCAGAGCGGATAACAACCCGGTCTGCACGGCGATCTGTAAAAATACATTATGGGGCTTATCCACCAGGGTGGTAGAATTTCCCACTCTCTTTGATCCTACAAAATCATGGTTCGGGAACGCAATAATAAAGGAGTTAGGGCCGCTTCCGGTAAACCAATATTGCTTCAAAAGGGGAATCGTCCGGGAATAAATATACCCTCGTCGATTGAAAAGATTCTCCAGATTCTTGAATCCGAAACGGGGAACCTTTTTCAGGCTCACTAACTTCCCAAAAGGCGTATAATACAGCCAATTGCCATTGACCTTCATAAAAGTCCATTCAATGTTGTTGGGCGCATCCCGGAAAATAAAGCTATCGTAAGCGGTCTCTCCGACCTGATATCTCTTAGGGATCACCCTTACCATGGAAAATCGGGAATCCGGAATAATGTATCCGGCCTGTTCCGCGTTATAGACCAGCGCGATCTTCTTTCCTTTGCTGTCTTTTATATAAATATCCCCAACTTTCCCATCCTCGATCTGAACATTCAGATGAAACGTCTCACCGTTTCGCATCTCTACGTAACATTCGTCGCCTTGGTTTACAATATTTACAAAATTACGGGTGTCTTTTAACCCCTTCTCATATTTGGCGATCACTTCCTTCGCCGGCTTTGTCTGAAGACCACCGATAACAGCCACCAATCCAACTACCACGACGGCTACGGTGATCCCGATCTTTTGTTTTCCGGACGCCTTTCCTGCCAGGAATCCGATCAACCGATATAAGATTCCTAATGCCGCTACTCCGATCACGGCAATCTTGCCGGAAGAGGAGCCGGAACCATTTAAGGTTACGAACATCATAACCAGAATCCCCATAGAAATCAGGCGTAACAGCCACTTTTTCCAACCTTTTTGTTCGTAGCCCAGAAACAGGAAGGTACATAAGATCGGAAATACCATACCGATGTAAGCACCACAGTAGTCCGGATTCGAGAAGGAAATGATGACCTGGGAATATTTTTTCTGAAAGGAAATGTGATCCACCCGACTGAAGTGGGTAATGATTTTCTGCACCCATTCCCATAAAAATGGATTGTGACCAATGGCCTGCAAAAATCCTAAGGAGGTTGCGATTACCAAACCGATCCCAAAGGTGTAGATCAAAACCCGCATCTGACGTTCCGAGTCCACCGCCATAATGGTATAGAAGAACAGAACCGCATAGCCCAGCAATACCCATAGAGTTTGCCATTGTGCATAACCGCCTCCTTGAAATGCAAGTTCTTTATAAGGCGTGATCAGAGAGGTGAGCAACACCATCACGCTGTAAACCGAAAGACAGATAAGTACGACTTTATGATTTTGAAACAGTCGTTTCTTAAAATCCTCACGAGAGATGATCCCTTCCGCTCCCAGGATCAAAAGGGCGATCACTGCCAATGCCACGAGAAAAACTCCCTTGGCATATCCAAAGGAATCGATCTGCCCGGTTAATGCCTTGGCGTTAAACCAGTCAAATTCCGTAAAATCGATATCATAGTCCTTCGTCATGGTAAAGACCGGCACCAGAGTATAGCCAAACACAATGGGAAGCAACGTCCATATTTTCCCATCCAGAAAATCCCCGCTCTTCTTCTGAGCCGGTTGACGCATTCCACCTTTTTGTGATCTTTGGGAACCTTTGGTCGCATATTGTGACCTTTTTGGATAACTCCCCTTTTTATTCTTTTGATTTGCCATAATGTCTCCTTTTCTTCCAAATCTCACCCCTATTATTATATCCCATTTCCTATCTTGTGGCAACAGAAAAGTCGAGGGTACAAAAAATACCCTCGACTTTGAATGCTATCGTTTGCAAAGATTCCCTTATCGGATCATTCTGCTCCGTCAACGATGGAAGCGTTCTGATACTCTTCCGCTGCTTCAATAATGGAATAATAAGCAGGTTTTACATCGCTGATGTCCGTACCGAAGGGTAACGGAGAACGATCGGCTCTCCAGGAAGTTGCATCGCATAAGCCCCAGATTGTGAGACTTGTGATATTTGCTCCCTCACCTTTCGCTCTTAAGATCTCTGCCATGATCTCTTTATAGAATTGCGCGCATTCTTCTTCGATTTCAGCCTTTTGCTCAGCCGTTGTGGTATCGTCTACGGTACCAACCTTGGTTACATCCAACTCCGTAATCTGAATCTCATAACCTTGCTCTGCAAAAGCGTCAATGGTCTTACCAAATTGATCCGCGGTTAACCAATTCTCGCCTAAGTGGGCCTGCATACCGATGCCATCACAAATCTTACCATAGGGGTTCAGATCATCCTCTGTATTTACAAAGTTAATTAATTTAATGATATTCTCGGTTGTGCTGGATACGTAGGTGGAATAATCGTTGTAGATCAAGGAAATATCCCCAACCTTGTCATATTCCTGTAACATCTCATAAGCCCATACATAAGCCAACTTCACATATTTACATTCCGTAGACATCTCCGTTCCGAAGGAATATTTCCACCAGTTCTCACTGCCTACCTGTCCGCCTTCGTTGTCCATATGAACATACTCATTTACTACGTCATATGCATAAACAACGTCTGCGTTCTCGTTCGTTAAGATATACTCTAACAAGTTCTTAATGTAAACATATTCACGGGAAAGGATAACATCGGGATCTGTTACCAACGGCTTCTCTTCATCAAATCCTTCGCAGAAGAAGAATTTCGGCATTTGTTGATGCCACATGGGGCTATGGATCCGAAGTCCCAGATCATTGTCCTTACAAATCTGCATGATCTTACCGATTTGATCCAGATTCAACTCCGGTACCAATACATTCCCATCCGCATCTTTATTCGCATCATATTCCGCGTAATCATCCGGGATAATGTAATTAGCCTCGGATTGAAGAATACCGGTCTTGGAATTCATAATGGCATCCGGTTTCATCGCATTTCCTAAGGTAATGCTGCTATAGTGATGCTTAATGAAGGTCATCACGCGCTTACTCATTAAATCTGTATAAGTAGTTGCCACGCCTACATATTTAAAATCAGAATAAGCATCTTTAATTCCTGTTAAGGAAAGATCTGCCTCCGCCGGTGTAGCAATTACTTCCAAGGTAATGTCGTCAACCAAAAACTCGAATTTCGCACCACCATTGGTTTCAAAATAGATTGCATAATGGGAATATACCGTAGGTGCCGTAAATTGTTCGGTTACTGTAAAGGTTTGCCACTCATCCGCATAGATATTATAATCTGTATCCGCCGGATAATTCCGATACTCGGTGCTATCTTCGGGCGTCACATTGGATTCACCGGAAAAACGCATACGGATCTCTTCACCATCCAGATCCTCACTATATTCATCCGGGACTTTCGCGGAGAAGGTGATCTTATAGCTTGCGCCGGGGATTCCTACCTCGGACAGATCAAACATAGGACCACTCCAGGTCTTGTCCTGACGATTACAGATACGAAGGGAATTTCCACCATTACCGGTATGATCTTCCTCGGACAATTCAATGGTTGTATTCTCATCGTAACCACGTGCAACCCAATCATTCAAATCGGTTTCGTCATCAAAAGTCCAGGTTTTTTTCATCAACGGTTCCGGTGTTTCTGTAATATCGGAGGTCTCAGAAGTGGAAGTTTCGATACCTGCGGTTTCGGTACCGGTGGTTTCCACTGCCGGTGCTGTCTCCGTTGCCGGAGCCGTTACGTCTGCACTGGCTGCGGCAGAAGCGTCTGCACTGGCCGCGGCAGAAGCGTTTGCACTAGCAGAAGGATTTGCGCTGGCCGAAGCACTGGATGCCGCCGAAGCGGATGCATCTGCAGAAGGAGCCTCACTGGCATCTTCCGATTCTTCCGTTACTTTTACTTTTAATTTCAATTTTTTAAAAGAAGAAGTTCCTTTTAATTTCAGTTTTACAACCACTTTCGCAGATCCGGCTTTCTTACCGGTTACTTTAATTGCCTTCTTCTTTACCTTTTTCACTTTAACGATCTTCTTCGCTTTTTTCGCTAATTTGATCTTAATCTTTTTAATATTTTTTGCTTTTACATTTTTAAATTTAACTTTCTTCGATTTCCCAACATTTACCGTGATTTTCTTCTTAGCAAGCTTCGGCTTTTTCGCAGCCTCTGCGGAACTATCCGCACCCACACCTGCTAATAACGAAAATGCAAGGGCAAAAGCTGTAACCTTGGCGATTAATCTTTTTTTTGCCATTGCTAAATCCTCCTCATTTTTTAAAAAAGAAGGGGCAAAGGATTGCCCCTTCTTCCGTAGTTTCAGCTATATTGCATCAACAATTATTTTTCAATAACAAGCTCAGAAATCTGGATACCTGCTACAAGATAACCATTGATCTGAACATTCACGCCAGCTGCGTTATCCCACTCATCGATGGTAGAATCTTCATCATCGGGAATCGGTACTTGAGTCAAGTCATAAACTTTCTCTGCACCAAACGCAGACCATTTCGTAGTATCAATATCCGGATCTGAATATCCATCCATTTTGCCAGCACTTACCATAGCAACCTTAACAGCTTGCCAACCAGCTTCAGGATCTTTTTCCGGCTCTTCAATGATATTACCTGCTGCGTCAATTGCATCAACCTTAATCTTTAAGCTCTTGCACTCAGATAATTTGATTCCTTGTTCCTTTAAATAACTTACAAAGTCAACGGAGCTCATGGTTGCACCATAAACCTGAATTTTACCATCTTCAAGCGCTACCACCTTACAAGGAGATTCTGCGCCATATGTATTCATGGTTACATTTACAGCAGAGTTAGAAGTAGGTGTTACTGTTACTTTCTTAACTAAGGATACAGAAATCTTGATTGCTGCAGGAGAATAATCCGCATACTTCGTATAAAGGTTGTTCATCTGAATATTGAATCCTGCTGCATTGTTCCACTCATCCATTACGGAATCCTCATCCTCCGGATCCGGAACATTTGTTAAATCATATACAACATCCGATCCAAGTGCCTTATAGTTGGATTTAACAATGTCAGAGCTTTCATATCCATTTAATTTACCTTCGGATACAAGTGCTACTTTCTCGTAATCACCTTGGATATCCAATACATTTCCTTCTGCATCCAATGCATCCACGTGAACGATCAACGTTTGATAATCCGTTAATTGAGCACCAATGCCATCAAGATAATCTTTGAAGGATACCGCATTCATCGTACAAGACTTGATGATAAGAGAATCTCCATCCTGCTCAATAACACACTCAGACTCTGTCTGTCCATATGTGTTCATTGTTGCAACCACATTCGCAGTGATATCCTCTGTCTCAAGATAAGACTCGCCTTCTACGTAGTTTTCCGGTGTAAGATAATCGATTACGATGGTCTCAGCTTCCGGAGTCTCAACAACAGGCGGCTCTTCTCCTGGTTGTTCATCACCTAAGCTCTGGGTGAATGTTAACTCATACAAAGTAACTCCACGGTTGTCGTATACAAGATCTGCTTCATCGTTGCTATCCGGATTCGGTTTCGCAGCCTTTACAGTGAATCCAAGAGCGGTAGCCTTTGCAGGTCTCTTGAAAATATCTGCAACCGGTGCATAATAGGTCTTGGTTCCATCACCGTTGTCAACGATCTTAACAGGGTTACCGAAGTTATAGTTCTCATTCTTATCCCAATAACTGGTAGCATCTGCAGATCCGGACCAGGTCTCAACGAATACTTCCGCATCCGCAGGATCGGTGGAGATTGTAAACTTCACATAGTCATACATACTAATGTCCGTCTTGATCGGATTTCCATCCTCATCCAGACCGCCTAAAAGAATGGAGAAACCATTATTATAAACGGATCCGGCTTTTACATTACCGTTATCATCCAATGCTGTAGGATCTGAATAGAATGTAACCGATCCATCCTCGTTAAATGTAACTTGACCATACTCTCCATTGGTAGAGAAACCAGACATATTCTCAGCGGTCAACTCAAAAGTAAGATCATCTGCAGGAGCAACGCTAGGCTCCTCTGTCTCTTCACCAGGAGCTGCACTCTCTTCGCCAGGAGCTGCACTCTCTTCACCAGGAGCTGCACTCTCTTCGCCAGGAGCTGCGCTCTCTTCGCCAGGAGCTGCACTCTCTTCGCCAGGAGCTGCACTCTCTTCGCCAGGAGCTACACTTTCACCAGGAGCTGCACTTTCACCAGGAGCTGCGCTTTCGCCAGGAGCTACACTTGCTCCTGCACTTGCTGCTGCGCTTGCTGCTGCGGATGCGTCTGCACTTGCTGCTGCAGATGCGTCTGCACTTGCTGCTGCGGATGCGTCAGCAGAAGGGGCTGCTGCTGTATCTTCGCTAGCTTTCTTAACTTTAACCTTTAATTTCAAGGTTTTCTTTGTTCCATTCTTAAGCTTAAGAATAACTTTTACCTTAGCAGAGCCGACTTTCTTACCGGTTACTTTGATAGCGGTTTTACCTTTCTTCTTAGCTTTAACAATGGCTTTTTTCTTCTTAGCTACCTTTACAGTAAGCTTTTTAACCTTTTTCTTTTTAACGTTTTTAATCTTAACAGTCTTAGTTTTTCCAACGTTAACAGTTACTTTTTTCTTAGCCAATTTCGGTTTCTTGGCTGCGGATGCATCCGTTGCGCCGGCTGCAAGAGAAACCGTCAAAGCAAGTGCCATGATCTTAGCTAAGCTCTTTTTCATGTTTTTCTTCAAGATAATTACCTCCGTTTAAGATTTGTTTTATTTAACAATTTCAATCGAATTCCGGGAAGAGGATCGGAATCCCCCTTCTATTCTCGATGTTCCCTTCCCGTTGAATTCAATGAAAATCATTACAACATTACAATGTTTTTACACCAAAGTACGATGCTTGTTTACTGCGCCGTCTCAATTGAAGCGGTTTCCGTAGTTGCTGCTTCCGTGTCTGTCTTCGGGATCAATTTGATCGATACTAAGTAATAGATCGCTACTTCATCTTCCGGTAACGGATCATCCGGATCGTCAAACTCACGGAATTCCGGGGTCTTATTGGTACCGAAGCCGATGTATTGAACATTCGATGCGTCTACTTTGTCATCTTTGCTCTTCATATCCGTAAGCTTCAGATAGGCTGTTTCTACATCGTGAGGTCCAATGGGGGTTCCCTTCGGGATCACATCATTGACAACTTCACTTGTATAATTATCTTCTGTAAACCAAGGATATTTCTCTGCCATCACAGCTTTTGCTTCTTCGAGAGTGATATCTTTATCCGGTCTTGCGGGGAACGATCCACGGAAGAAGGGATAGGTTACATAAGACGCAGTCTTATACCATTCACTGTCAGCCTCTTGTGCGGTCTTTAAGTTGCTGGAGTAGGTATCGATCGTCATCTGACCATCCATATATCCTACCACTTCAATTGCCTTATAGGCCGACATATCAATCGCCTCAGGAATCTTAAAGTAGATACGCTGATTGTTCCTATTGTAGATCGGAAGAGCACA
>CALGGT010000095.1 GCA_937915825.1 uncultured Eubacterium sp. | reverse complement strand
TGATGGTAACGGCAGGAGTTTCCAAGGGAAGACCAGCGGGAATCGATGCCTGACGAGCCACATTCTGTCCAAGACCTGCCTGGATCACACATCCCATATATACATGATCAACTTTATCCTTCGGTACGCCGGCTCTCTTCAATGCTTCCTCGATTACGATGGAGCCTAACTTTGTTGCGGGAGTTGTGCTGAGAGCGCCTCCCATTTTACCGATTGCTGTACGACATGCGCCTGCTAAAACAACCTTCTTTGCCATAATTTTAAATTCCTCCTTGAAATGTATTTAAGAAAACGGAATGAATCCGATTCTATTCAATTATTTAAAATAATCCAATATTTCACCGGGTACAAAATCCACAGGTAAAATATGATGAGACCAAAGTTCCTTAACCGAACTGGAACTGACATAGGACATGTCCGGATCCGATACTAAAAATACGGTTTCCAATTCCGGAGCCAGGTAGCGATTGGCCAGGGCCAGATCTCTTTCCATCGCATAATCTTGCTCATTACGAAGACCCCGGATCAACAAAGACGCGCCGATCTTCTTCGCGTACTCTACCGTCAGTCCCTCAAAGGAACCAACCTTCACTTGAGAATTTCCTTGAAAGACCTTTGTCGCCATCTCCACTCTTTGCTCCACAGTGAACAAAGGGATTTTATCCGGATTGTTTAAAATTCCTACATAAACCTGATCTACAAAGGTACATGCTTTTCGGATCATGCTTACATGTCCATTGGTTAAAGGGTCAAAACTTCCCGGAAATAAGGCGATTTTCAACATACAATCCCTCTTTTCTTCCGTTTATTTCGATGATATTCCGAACATAACCGAATCTTCGGTTCCTTTTTATCGATCGATCGAACACAACGTGACGTTCCATGTGTGATATTGTTAAATTTTTCACAATCTAATTGGAACTACTCTATTATACTATCACCTATTTTCTGCTTTGTCAAATAATTATCAATCTTTTTTTATTTTTTTCCCGCCTTGCACTTTCCATAGTAAAATGATACAATATTTCATGAAATTTTACAACGAAAATACGGAGGAATCAATCTATGGATTATGAATCGATGTACAAAGAGAAGCTGACGAGCCCGGAAACAGCTGCTTCTTTTATTAAATCCGGGGATTTTATCGATTATGGATGGACGGTGAATACACCGGTGAAGGTGGACCATGCCATTGCAGATCGTGTAAAAAATATGACGAACGTCCATTTTCGTGGCGGAATTCTTATGTGGGAGCCGGAAATCTTCAAGATTGAAAACCCGGCTGAACATTTAACCTGGAATTCCTGGCATATGGGAGGAATCGAACGGAAAGCCGCGAAGGAAGGATTCTCTTTCTACGCGCCCATTCGTTATTCCGAGCTTCCCAGATATTACAGGGATCTTCCCAATCCCTCTCGCATCGCTTACTTTCAGGTAGGCCCCATGGATGCCCATGGATATTTTAACTTTGGTCCAAGCGCTTCCCATTTGGGTGCGGTTTGTGAACGGGCGGAGATCCTTGTTGTGGAAGTAAATGAAAATATGCCCCGTTGCTTAGGCGGCAGCGAAAATGGGATTCATATTTCCGATGTCACCTATATTATCGAAGGGGATAATCCTCCCATCGCGGAAATGGGCGGCGCCACAAAAACCACGGAGGTGGATCAGGCCGTTGCCAAATTGATCGTGGAACAGATCCCCAATGGAGCCTGTTTGCAGTTAGGAATTGGCGGTATGCCCAACGCGGTAGGTACGTTGATCGCGGAAAGTGATCTAAAGGATTTGGGGGTTCATACGGAAATGTATGTAGACGCGTTTGTAGATATTACCAAGGCTGGCAAGATCACCGGCGCGAATAAGAACATTGACCGCTATCGTCAAACCTATGCGTTCGGCGCCGGAACGAAAAAACTTTATGATTTCTTAGACGATAATCCGGAATGCATGAGCGCACCGGTGGATTATACCAACGATGTTCGTGTGGTAAGCAAATTGGATAATTTTATTTCCATTAACAATACCATTGACATTGACCTTTATGGGCAGATCAATGCTGAAAGCGCCGGAACCAGAAACATCAGCGGTGCCGGCGGACAATTGGATTTCGTTATGGGAGCCTATCTATCCAAAGGCGGAAAAAGCTTTATCTGCTGCTCTTCCACCTTTACCGATAAACAAGGAAATTTGGTTTCCAGAATCCGCCCGACTTTGGCGGACGGATCCATTGTAACGGATACCAGATCCTGTGTTCATTATTTTGTAACCGAATATGGAATGGTGAATCTAAAAGGTCTTTCCGCCTGGGAACGCGCAGAAGCATTAATTCAATTGGCCCATCCGGATTTCCGGGATGATTTGATCAAAGAAGCGGAAAAAATGAACATTTGGAGAAGAACCAACCGCTCTTAACGAACGATTCCGATCCCCAAAATCGTAAATCTCTTTTTTTCATCGCCCGGATGCATAACCACCTTGATCGAATGATCCTTTGATTCCTTCTCATTTAGGATGATCTGGGCATTGGTATGATCCCAGCCATTTTCCAGTGGATCTATGGTGCGGGCGATGTTGCCGTCGACGTAAACGTCCGCTTTCCCGTAAGCGGGTTCTCCGGAGTCCTTGGTAATAAGCAGAAGCTTCTTAGCCTCTACCCGGAAAGAAAAGAAAGCGTCTTCCTCTTCTTCCGTCTTATGCCAGCCATTGGGAAATACCGGCGAGGGATCCAGGGATAGATTTCTCTCTACATTTTGAAGAGCCGGATCCTTATGATCAAATCCCTTTTCTTCCACCGGAAAATATTCTTGTACATTGGTTTGATCCAAGGTAAGGACCTCTTCAAAATCATTTCCCATGCGAGGCGGCTTTTGAAAATCCGATTCTTCCGGAACATCCGGAGATCCGTCCACCTTTTCAAATAGATGGATCAAGCAGTCTCCCATGATCCGGTGTCCGTCGTTGGTGGGATGAAAAATATCATAGAAGAATTGGCGTTTGGTAATAACGGACGGTGTTAGGCGAAATTGGGGCACTACCGCTTTCTTGATACTTACCATGGGAAGGTCGTAGTATGTTCCGATCGGGACCAGTCGATCTTCCAGATTCCATTCGTTCATAAATACGGAAAATACCAGGATCACCGCAGGATTTCCCGGACCGTTGGCGATCTTGCGGATCAGAGACTCAAAGCATATGCCCTTGGTCTCATCCCCTTCATCGTTTACCGCGAATTCCACCATAACCACATCCGGTACAATGGTACCGTTTTGGGTGACTTCCGGTTCGTAACGAAGCATTCCCAATTCCGAAGAAGTTCCACCCACGCCTGCTTTTACAAAGTGCATCTTAGAAGGGTCTTTGGCAAATCGATCACAAAACCCCTGATAGGAACGATAGGCGTAACATTCCGTGTGAATGGGTTTTGCCCCTGCCCCCTGGGTAATGGATCCGCCAATGTAAGCAATGGTCACGTCATGGGCTTTCTTAGCTTTCTCAATGGCTTTTTTCAAACGTTTTACATTTCCCAGGGAATAGAGAGAATTCTCGATCATCTCATGATAACGGTTGGATTGAAAGTCTACCGGCGGGTCCACTTGAACCTCCGGCACCTGATAGCCGTCATTTAAATAGAATTTAATGGTGGTTATGGCACTTTGGCATTCCTCCGGAAAAGTAAAATACAACGCGCCGATGATATCGTCTTTAAGGCCGATCTCGGTATCTTCCAAAAGGATTGTTTGCTCTTCTCCATTACAGGGGCAAAGCACCCGGATCTTCTCTCCGGAATTGTATTTGTCTTCCACCCCATAGGTATGTAACATAAATTCCACGTGGGAATCTTTTTCTTCTTCTTTGGTTGCGGTAATGGAAATACCGATGCTATGTACCAATTGACGAAAGGTATTGGTGTGAGCCAATAAATTCAAAATCTCTTCATCGATTTCCTCACAGATTCCTTTTACCTGACTTAACAATCGGTTATCCATGTAATTGACATCCTGGATCTTACCATTTTCCCAAGGTTTTCCGGCAATATTGGAATCCAGCATAAGGTAGATCGCAGGTCTCTTTTTGGTTGGATCTTTCGGTGCTACAGGTCCACTCATAAGTTTCTCCTCCATGTTCATCTAATAGAATGTCAGCGTACGACTGCATTATTTATGATAAGGTTCTTGATTTCGTATCCGATAACTGCGATAGATCTGTTCCAACAGGATCAATCGCATCATCTGATGGGGAAAGGTCATATCTGAAAAACTAACTTTTTGATCGGCACATTGTAATACCTTTTCACTTAGCCCTAAGGAGCCGCCGATCACAAATACCAAATGACTTTCTCCTTTTACACCCAGGTCTTCCAAATAGCGCGCAAACCCTACGGAATCGTATTTTTTTCCGTCGATCGCAAGACCGATCACATAGGCGCGGTCCGGAATTTTCTTTAACAGCCGTTCCCCCTCCCGATCTTTTACGATCTCATCTTCCCTGGGCGAGGCGTGTTCTTTTGTTTTTTCATCCTCAACCTCCAGAATTTCTAACTGAACGTATTTGGAAAGACGTTTGGAAAACTCCTGGATTCCTTCTCGTAAGTAGGGTTCCTTAACCTTACCTACCGCCAGTATTGTGATTTTCATGTAAATACTCCTCAAAGGTTGACGCATCATCCTTGTTTTTCTTGTATTGGAAGGGCCTTCTATAATCCGGTATTTCGTAAATATACAGAAATCCGTTCTTTACGTGGCGCAGTTCTTTCCCTGTAAATCCCAAACGGAACAGCTCATAGATCAGATTAAAGATCAAAAAGCCGTGGGATACGATTAAAACATTGTCCTTGTCCCAATCGATATTACGGATGAACGTTCGAACTCTTCGTCTGGTATCACCAATGCTTTCCGGTTGACTCTTGGATTTAAAAAACCATGCCAAACGTCCGAAAAAATGCCACATAAAAAAGGGCAAATGAATGCGGGACGTGTTTATAAACGGGGCATTATCCACTTCTCTTAACAAATGATCGAGGTAAATATTTCCGCTGTAAACTTCCTTCGCCGTAGTCACAGCGCGTTCTAAGTCGCTGGAATAACAAATATCCCAATGAATACCTGCCATGTTCACTTGTTTCTTAAACACTCCGGCATGCTCGTATTTTTCAGACCAAACGCGAAATTCTTCCGAGGTCATAAACGCTTTATGGGGGCAATTCACTTTAAAATGTCGTACTAATCCGATTCTCATGTGTCATCTCTTCTCTTTCTTCTATATTTTCGGGGAACCCGGGAACGAATGGAAGTAACCAATTCATAATGAAAGGAATCGGACCAAACCGCCATTTCTTCAGCTCGGATCTCCTCCTCTTGATCCCTTCCCAATAACGTAACGGTATCCTTAAGCGTAACGCCCGGAATATCGGTAACGTCCACCATAAACTGATCCATGCAGACTCTTCCGATAACAGGAGCACGCCTCCCCCGGATCAAGACAAAACCACGATTCGACATGGAACGCCGCACGCCATCCGCATAACCGATGGGAATGGTAGCCACTTTCGTTACACGGTTTGCCACAAAGGTTTCTCCATATCCCACCGGCGTGTGGGGAAGAATGTCCTTTAACATAATAATCTCGGACTTCCATTGCATAGCGGGTTTTAGTTCCAGCAGGGATTTCGGCACTTCTTCGGAAGGATACAATCCATAGGTGGTGATCCCGGAACGTACCATATCCAGGTGACTTTCCTTAAATTGCAGGATGGACGCGGAATTGGCGGTATGATGGAGCGGGAAGGTTACGCCTTTTTGTTCTAATTTTTCAATTAGTTCTAAAATCAAAAGTACAGAATTTCTTTCATAATATATCTGAAAATAGCTTCTATCATCAAGAACACGGTTATAACAATCAGTATTGGAAATAGATACTTTT
>CALGGT010000094.1 GCA_937915825.1 uncultured Eubacterium sp. | reverse complement strand
CTGTAAAATTGAGACCTAAAATATATAAAAAGATTAAATTTGTAAAACCAGCTTCTAAGAAAAAGAATGGTGGGGCTGTTCTTGCTATGCAAAGCTATTTAGAAGATGGCAAAAATTTTTATTCGATGTATCATCCGAAGGATTCAGATCGTGTCTATATGTGTAAATCCGAAAACAGTGACAATGTAAAAGTGACACGTAAGAATTGCCTGACAATGCCAAATTTTGCCCATGGTCAGACTTTTGGGAAATTTGATGTAACAACAAAGAAAGGCAATACACAAAGAAAATATGTGTTAACTGCAGAAACAAAGAAAGAAAAGAAGAAGAAAAAGGGGGCGTTTGGAAGAAAAATTGTTTTTGCAGATGGGGATGTTTTTGAAAAAGAAGGATATAACGGGTTAAATAAGATTGCTTATAAATTATTAAAAAGCAAATTTGATATAAGAATTATTACAGGATACAAGTATCTTTATAAAAAGAAAAGAACAGTTCAGCGATTAGACGGAGCAGTTTCCACAGATGGGTCAACGTTAGCTGTATGGATTAAGTATAAAAATTTCAAGAAAAGAACGGTTCTTATCCTGGATTTAAATTATATCAAGGAAAGATTTTATACAGGTAAACATAAAGTACAAAAGTTAAATCTTGCCAGTAAAAAGATTCGGGATAAAGCCATTATAATGAAGATCGAATACAACAAGAAAAACTTACAGCCCAATAGCTCTTTTCAAGGTATGGCGATTTATAAAGTGTCGAATGGAAAGTGGAAGATGTATTTAACCAGTGGTAATACAGGTAAGGGTAAAAAGATAACGATCTCCAGAGTTATATTAAACAAAAAAGCTCAAACAAAGGTTAAATTCAAAAGAAGAAGAGTCATAATGCCTAAATTAAATGGGAACAATGTATTTCCTTCAAAGTTTGGATTGGAATTGGAAGGTTGTCATATATCAAAAAGTGGAAAAAGAATCCGGTTTATTATAACAAAGTCCCAAATAGAAGCTAAATCAAAATCCAAAAAGAAAGAGAAGTTAACAAAAACCCCTCAATACATTGTTAAGTTAAAAGGGAGTTTAAAGAAATATCAGTAAAGGTGAGCGATCATGAAAAAAATCATAAAGAATATATGTTTTGTAATCGTTATGGGAGTAATTCTGTCTGTACCACTTGGATTGAGTATAAAAGTAAATGCTGAGGAAGCATTGGAGATAAACTATGAAGAGAGTACAGATACATTAACAATATCAGGAACCGGAACACTTAAAAAAGATGAATTGGTAAAAAAATTGAATGAATTAAATACCCATCGTAAAGATAAAAAGGCGCTAAGGGCAGATCATGTGATCATTAAAGAGGGGATAACAAAATTAGACACCAGTTCTTTGGATAGTTATGAAACTAAATTATATATGAAAACATTAAGTCTACCGGATTCACTAGAGGAGATTGGAAAAAATGCCTTTATGGGACAATATTATATAAAAAAACTTGACATTCCCAAAGGTGTAAAGAAGATAGGAACTTATGCATTTTTTTGTGTCCAAAGTATAAAAAAATTAACATTACCTGAATCATTGGAATCATGTTCAAATAAGTTATTTACCGGTTGTAAAAATCTAGTCCAAGTAAAAAACAATTCATCCATATCTGTAACCAACGCCCCTGGAAATGATAGTGATAACATGCCCGGGAGATGGACCTGTAACGGAAAAATTATTAACGTGGACAAGTACAAGGAAAAAATAGTCATACCCCCTAAAAGTACGGCGCGTTTGAAAACGGAACATTTTAAAATCACATATAATCTATTAGGAGGAAAAAAGACGGGAAAACTACCTACATCTTATACTCAGAAAAAGAGTATAAATATTCCTCCACATGTTAAGAGAAATGGGTATATTTTTGCGGGATGGTATTTGATAACAAAAATGGATGATTTCTCCAAACGTAAAAGTTATAATAGAACGTCTGGTTACAATTGTATCGGAATTCCAAAAAGAAATTGGGGACCTGTCACTGCATATCCTATATGGGTGAAACTGGAATTGTCCAGCCCCTCAAAGGGAGTTTTAAAAGTAAAAACCGAGTTTGCTAAGGATTTTAAAAAGAATGAAGTGTATCCGTTGGGAATGGTTCAATGTTTATCTAACAACAACCGTATTTTTTATGAATTTAAAAGAAGAGAGACCAAATACTTTAAGAAATTAAAAAGCGGAAAAAGGTATCGAATGTACGTTGTAGTTGAATCAGATCCTCAAATTTTGGACGAATACTGGGATGACTTTAAGGCAAGCGAATGGTATGCTTCAAAAAGTTGTAAGGTCAAGTAAACGGTGTTAGATAAAGTGTAAAAGAAGCAAATAACAATTATAAAAACTAAAAAAGAAAAAAAGGAGATGTTGAATTGTGAACAGAGAAACAGGTAACTTAGCAATTGATTCGGAGAATATTTTTCCGATCATTCAAAAATGGCTTTATTCCGATCATGATATTTTTGTGAGAGAATTGGTGAGTAATGCTTGCGACGCCATCACGAAGCTTAAGAAATTGGATATGATGGGAGAAGCAATCCTGGAGGATGATTACCGTCCTCGCGTGGATATTCTGGTGAATTCAGAAGAAAAAACATTTACGGTTTCCGATAATGGCTTGGGAATGACGGCGGATGAGGTGAAGGAATACATTAATCAGATTGCCTTTTCCGGCGCTACGGACTTTTTGGAAAAATATAAAGATAAATCCAGCGAAGACCAGATCATTGGTCATTTTGGATTGGGATTCTATTCCGCGTTCATGGTAGCGGAATCGGTGGATATTTATACAAAATCTTTCCAATCCGATGCAGAGGCGGTTCATTGGAGCTCGGCCGGTGGTACGGATTATTCCATGGAAGGGTGCGATAAGGAAGAGGTAGGAACCAAGATTGTCCTCCACTTAAACGAAGATTGCTATGAATTCAGCAATGAATATCGTGTTCGCGAAGTATTGGATAAATATTGTTCGTTTATGCCGGTGGAAATTTTCCTGATCAATGAAAATGCTCCGAAGACGGAAGAAGCTTCGAAAAACGAGGAAGCTACCAAGGATGAGGAAGCAAACCAGGCTGGGAATGCGACATCAGCTGGGGAAGCATCCGGGACGGAGGGAGTATCCGAGGATACGGACGCGGAGGCAGAGAAAAAAGAAGAAAAGCCGGTGGAGACGCCAATCAATGACACCACGCCTCTTTGGACGAAACATCCCAATGAGTGTCAGAAGGAAGATTATATTTCCTTTTACCAAAAGGTGTTCCATGACTATAAAGAACCCTTGTTCTGGATTCATCTAAATATGGATTATCCTTTTAATCTTAAAGGTATTCTGTATTTTCCCAAATTGAATCTGGAATATGAAAGTGCGGAGGGTGTGATCAAACTTTATAACAATCAGGTATTTATCGCGGATAATATTAAAGAAGTGATCCCGGAATTCTTAATGTTATTAAAGGGTGTGATCGACTGTCCGGATCTGCCCCTTAACGTATCTAGAAGCGCTTTGCAAAACGATGGTTTTGTTACAAAGATCTCCGATTACATTACGAAGAAAGTGGCAGATAAGCTAAGTGGAATGTGCAAAACCGACCGTGAGAATTATGAGAAATATTGGGATGATATCAGTCCCTTTATTAAATATGGTTGCTTAAAGGACGACAAGTTCCGTGAAAAGATGAAAGACTATATTCTGTTCAAGGATTTGGATGATAAATATTTAACGATGAAGGAATATCTGGAAACCTTACCGAAGGCCGAAGAACCGGAAAGCACGGAAGAAATCTCAGACGAAAGCTCAGAAGAAAGTTCGGAAGTAGGAAAATCCGAAGAGACCAAGGAAGAAGCTAAGGAGGATGCCGCTACTACCATCTATTATGTAACGGATGTGGAGCAGCAAAGCCAGTATATCAACTTGTTCCGTGAGCAGAATATGAATGCTTTTGTTATGACGCATAACATCGATCAACCCTTTATTTCTTCTTTGGAAGTGGGAGATAACCCGGTGAAATTCCAAAGGATCGACGCGGAAGTGACTGATGATTTTGTGGAAGAGATGAAGGAAGAGGAAAGCAAAGAGCAAACGGAGGCTTTACAGGCAATGTTCCGGGAAAGCCTTGGGGATGATAAATTAGAAGTAAAAGTTGAGAAAATGAAGAATCATGAGATTTCTTCCATGATCGTTATCTCCGAGCAGACCCGTCGTATGAACGACATGATGAAGATGTATGCCATGAACGGTATGCCGCAAATGGATGAAATGTCGGGAGAAACCCTGGTTCTCAATGTTAACAATTCCCTGGTTCAATACTTATTGCAGAATCCGGAAAGCGACAGGAAGGATCTTGTATGCCAGCAGTTGTACGATTTGGCTTCCATGGCGAATCAACCGTTGAAACCGGAAGCAATGACCAGGTTCATCCAACGTAGCAATGAGATCATGGGATTGTTATTGGACAAATAAAAGGTTGGGATGGTTGCGAAGAAAACAAAAGGATAGGATGGTTCATAGAAAACAGAATGGTGTGATGTAAATGAATAAATCCAGAATGTTAACAATCTTATTGATTGTTTCCATCGTCACAAACGGATGGAATATGATCCTAACAGGAAAAGACAGGGTATCTGCGGATACCCGGTCTTTTCCTGCCGTTTACACGGGAAAAAACCAAAGCGTTCGAGAGAGCGGGGGGAGACTTCCCTTAGAAGTTACCACAAGGGAAGTGGAAAAAACCTCGGACTTAGAGGGGGAGATTTACCGTTCAAGGACAAAATTAAAAAAGTCCCTTCGTAAGAATCATCTGTCTCAAATTTCGGACCGGACCGGCGGGTGTTATTATTACCGGAACCGTTTGACAAAGCAGGAACAGACATTTACGGATCAAATGGCTGAGGTTTGTGAGGCGGTAGCCCAATCCGGAGAAACCGTAGAGCAAACGGATTATGTGGACGGTTCGGGGTTGGCGTTTTATCGTATGGAGCAACTGGTAGCTCTGTTCCTGTGGGAGAATCCGCAGTACTATTTTATTAATATTGTGGCGGATTTAAGCTATGTGAGGGAGTCCAATACGTGGTATTGCGCCCTGAAAATCTATGATATTTTCCAAGATGGAGAGGAACGTAAGCAGGCATCGGAACGTATGCAGGAGAAGGTGGATGCGATCTTAAGTACGGTTCCTGCTGAGGCTTCGGATTTTGAGGCGGCGGTTATCTTCCATAACGCGGTATGTGATCAGGCGGACTATTTTTATGAATACGATGAATACAGTGAGACGGAGCAGGTGGAGTTAGAAGAAACCAATTGTACGCAGTCGGCGTACAGTGCCCTTATTAATGGGAAAACCTTATGTGCCGGATACAGTCAGGCCTATTCCCTTCTATGTAATTTGTGGGGGATTTCTGCTATTTCTACCGCGTCGGACACCCATCAATGGAATTTGATCCGTGTGGAGGATTCCTGGTATCTGGTGGATCTCACCTGGGATGATACCAGCGTGAGCAGCGGATACAGTTATCAATATTTTATGTGTTCTGAGAAGGAAGTGTTGAAGCAGGAGACGAGATCGTCGGCCAATTATGGCGTCCATACACCGGAATGGATGGTGGCGCTTTACAACCCGGAATGTGATAGAAGCACCGGTTCCACGGCCAATAAGGTAGGAGAGCTCCCGGAGACCACGACCACGGCTCAGCCGCCGGTATTTTCCTTAAATGGAAACTCTCTGTACATAGATGGAACGTCGGATGTGTATTACACAGAGGGGGAGAACGTACCGTCGGTGGCAAAGAAAAAGAGTCATCTGTATCAGGGATGCATAGAAGTGACAGAGGGAATGCGAATTCAAGCGATCTGTGCGGAAGCAGGATCCTATGACAGTGCCATTGTAGAAACGGTGATCACAGAGATTCCGGTTTGGACCACGGAGCCTGCGGGTACCACGGAACCTGCAGGTTCGGATGCGGTATCCCCTTCTCCCTCTTCCAATGCTGCCCTTGTAACCAGTGCAACAAGTGTTACCAGTGCCATTCCTTCCGCGCATGCCACAAGTAAGACTGCCTTTGCGCCTTTAAAGGTACATGAGAAGAAGCATTCGAAACATCGGATCACCTTGGCATGGAGTAAGGTCAAGGGAGCGGATTCTTATGAGATCACAGGGGAAAAATGTGGAAATACCAGTGGAAAGATTCAGAAAACAACGAAGAAACGAAGGATTACCCTATCTGGCCTCTCAAAAGGAACCTATTATACGTTTCAGGTTTCAGCTGTAAAGGGAGACACCCGGTTATCCGTTGGAAAGCCTGTATACATTACCACTTCCAAGGGGAAATACAGAAATCCCGGAAAGATCCGGGGCAAGAAGAGCCTCACATGGAAAAAGGGAAAGAAGTGGAAGGCGCGTTATCGGTGTTTTATGAAGAAGGTTAAGAAATACCGAGCGTTGTCCTATGAGTCTTTAAATCCTAAGATCTGTCAGGTGAATGCTAAAGGAGTATGGAAGGGAAGAAAAAAAGGAAAAACCACGGTTTATGTGTATGCCCAGAATGGAAAATATTTGAAGGTGAAGGTCCGGATCCGATGATCAAGGTTCGAGTCCGATAAAAGAGCAAATAAAAAAAGCTCCGAATCAGACTTGAACTGACGACCCCTTCATTACGAGTGAAGTGCTCTACCAACTGAGCTATCGAAGCTTAATTTCGGACTTGGAATGACAAGGTGTCTTTTCAAGTCCGAAGTTCATTATATCAGACTCATTCTTAAATTGCAAGAAGTATTTAAAAAATCTTTCAATCTCCTTGCTTTATGTCTCGGTTTCCAGGATGGTATCCCTGGCTTTTTTTAATTTCGGAAGGAACTTGTGATAGAGTTCCTGGGCTTTTTCAAAGAGGAAGACAAACATCCGCATGAGGGATTCCTGGGCGGCAGCAAAAACCAGACTCAATGCCAGACAACGGTTGGAAATACCGGAGATGGCAAAGAGGTTGTTAAATCCAAGGGAGATCACGATCATTCCCACCATACAGGTGATCAAAACGACGGTGCGATACTTATTCAAGGGACGGGAAATACGGAACAATACGATGAATCCCACCATGGAGAGCAGATAGGTGCTGGCCACGCCAATGTCGGTCGGATCGATCTTTAATAATTCTCCGAAAGTTACCATTAAAGCAATGCTCATAAAGGAAGTTAAGGAAGCCGGGAGGGCTTGCAGCAGCGTGTGTGAAATAAAATGTTGTTTCTGTTTTTTGAAGTTTGGCTCCAGAGCCAGGGCAAATGCCGGCATCCCAATGTTAAACATGGATATCAGCGATACCTGGGAAGGCTGAAGGGGATAGGCAAAGATGCGGATGATGGAGAAAATTCCCAAAAACAATGAAAAAAGGTTCTTATATAGGAACAGAATGGCTGAGCGGGTGATATTGTTTATGTCCCGCCGTCCTTCACCAATAATATCCTTCATACGGGAGAAATCCGAGTCCAACAGAACCACTTGAGCCGCCTGTCTGGCTGCGTCGCTTCCATTCCCCATAGCAATGGAGCAATCCGCCTCTTTCATGGCTAAAATATCGTTGACCCCATCTCCCGTCATGGCAACTTTCAATCCTTGACGTTGAATGGCTTGTACCAATTCTTTTTTCTGTTCCGGTTTTACCCGACCAAAGACCACATATTTTTGAACGGCGTCATCGTAGTCTTCTCTGGTGGAAAGCGTTCCGGCATCTACATAACAATCGGACTCGGGGATACCTGCGCTTTCGGCAACCCGGGATACCGTAAGAGGATTGTCCCCGGAGATTACTTTAATATCCACTTCCTGATTGACAAGATAGCGGAAGGTGTCCCGGGCGCCGGGGCGCAAGCCGTTCTCAATGGAAACAAATAACAGAGGAACAAAATCCTCGCTTCCTTTTCGGACGAAGGCCAGAATTCTTCGACCTTTTTCCATGTGCTCCCCTAACAGATCCTCGTATTTGGTTAAAATTTCCGGATCTAACAGAACATCCGGAGCACCAAAACGGTAGATCGCCCGGTCGGTTTCGATTTCGGAGAATTTTACTTTGGAATGAAATGGCCTTAAATGGATGTATTCCATGGGTGTGGCAGGAGATACATATTCCTGGATGGCGTCCATGGTCAGGTTCCGGTCGGTAATGGCGGCCACGTAGCTTTCAAATGCCTGGGTGGAGGATTGGATCAACGGATCATCGAATTCAGGTGGGAAGATCAAATCGCTCACCTTCATGGTATTATCCGTGATGGTACCGGTTTTATCCACACACAGAACATCGGCTCGAGCCAGGGATTCCGTGCTTCGCATGTCGTGAAGCAATACCTGTTTCTTTGCCAAACGGGCGGAACTTAAGGCAAGAGCCACGGTAACCAAAAGGTAAAGTCCCTCAGGGATCATTCCGATGACGGCCCCTACCATGGATACCACCGATGCCTGGAGTCCCAGGTGATTTACAAACATTCCCTGGATGAAAAGGCCAATGCCAACGGGAATAATTAAAATACCGGCTACCTTAATAAACCAGTCAATGCCATGGATCATCTCGGAGGGATGCTCTTTGATCTCCTTGGCCTGGGTGGTAAGTTTGGACACATAGGAGTCCTTTCCTACATGGGTAAGCTTTGCGTAACAATGACCGGTTATGGCAAAACTTCCGGATCGCAGTTCGTTTCCTTCTTCCTTCTCGATCTCGTCCGCCTCTCCGGTAAGAAGAGATTCGTTAACGGAAAGATTTCCCTGGACAATCACGGCATCTGCCGGGATCTGACATCCTCCTTCTAAAATTACAATATCATCCAGAACCAGGGAAGAGATGGGAACTGTGGTAATCTTACCATCTCGTAACACCTGATATTTGGACTCTGCCAGAATCGAGAGTTGATTAACGATCTTCATGGCTCGAAGCTGTTGGATGATGCCAATGATCGTATTGGCGATCACCACCGGCATAAAGGTCAAACTCCGGTAAGAACCAACGATGATCACTAACACGGACAGAATGATGAAAATGGCATTAAAGTAAGTAAATATATTTCTTTTAAAAATAGCTTTGGTTTGATCCCGATTGGAGTCCTCGGTAACATTGACCTGGTGGTGTTGTATTCGCTGTTCTACCTCTTCCTGGGTCAAACCTTTGATCGTTTCAGTACCCTTCATACGAAAATCCTTTCAAAATACAATCATAAACTACGAATTTACGGGGCTCTCGAAGTTATTCCTATTTTAACAAGATAGGATGAGGATGTCAAGAAATCCTTCCCCCCTACCCCCAATTCTTGGGGCCCGCTATGCGCTTTAGGTCGTGAACAGCCAGCTGACACGACGCTTCAAGCGCAAGACTCTATCGTAGCATTCGCGGCAGCCCCAATCATTTGGGGGCAGGTTGCTGATTCGTCGATTAGGAATGGCATCGCGCTTGAAAGCGAGCTTTCGCGCTATGCCATTCTTAATCGACTGTGAATCGTAACCTTTGTGAAAAAAAATAGATC
>CALGGT010000093.1 GCA_937915825.1 uncultured Eubacterium sp. | reverse complement strand
ATCGACGGTCTGGCTGTTGGGCGTATAGGCAAGTCCCATTTTCTTCGCCATATCAAAGGTCATACGGTTACGAATCAAGGTGGAATCGTAGTAATTTGCTAAGAGTACCCAATGTTTACTCTTTCCCATTCCAAACAGGTTCGCCGACTTATCCAACTTGATCTTGTAGGGTTTCTTATCTACCTGCCAGGTAGAATTCCCACGACCCCGAATATAATCCAACTCATATTCCGCGTCTTTGTCCTTGCTTCCCACTGCCTGATTGACGCTCATGGTTCCATATCCCATAATGGAATGTTTTTCCGAACCATTAATGGTTTCAATGCTATTTACTTCCTTATCCAGATCAAAATCCAGAACCGGGGTACTTCCCTCGGTAAAGAACATACTCTCAAAATAAAGAGATCCATTCTCACCGCTTTCGGTCAAAGAAGCTATATCTTCTCCTTCCAGCTTGGAAGAAACAAAGGTAAAATAAATATGACCTTTTCCGGTTAATCCGTTATTTCTAACATCGGCAGCAAAATTTCTCGTTGCCTCCCAATCGTCGTCCCCGGATCTTTTGATCGTAACGGCCGCAAAAGGCTGCTCGCTGTCTTCAAAGAAGAAATATCCGGTACCTTTTAACTTTTTCTTTGCTAACATGTTATAGATTAAAACGCCGGGTTCCTTATCTCCAAAATCGAACTCACCTAAGTCGATCTTCGTTCTTGCAAGAATAGCGGTATCCACCTTCTTGATCTCCAATCCTGCATTCCCTGCGGAACTGGTAACCGGGTTTAACGTCACTTCTTCTGCATCTGCGGTCTCTGTAACAGGTGCGACCACCGGCTCTTCCAGATCGCCATTGTCATAGCTCTCTGCCAGATTGTGACGGATAAAGGCATCCGGCACGCCATATTCCAGCGCTTCTTGAATAAAATTCGAAGAATAATCCTTCGGTCCCTCCGAATCATCCGAATATCCTTCCTCCAAGTTGATTTGGTCTTCTTCTCCATACACAGTTTGTGCCTTGGCATAGGGCACGGTTCCTCCAACTGCCAGATCCGCAAATAAAGCGAAGGCAAGCAGCAAAGCCCAAAATGTTTTCCATTCTTTTCTCATATCTTGCTCCTCTCATATGATACCGTTGAAACGATTGTTACTGTTACTATGTTTTCGACAATTTTGACACAGGATCCTAAATCTGTGCCAATTACTGATTATAAAATATCCGCGTAAAATTGTCAACTTAAACGTCTAACTTTTTCATTTTTTTCCGTTTTTTCTCTTTCTAAAATGCTTCCAAACGGCAATGGCGTTGCTTTTTATTAACAAATGATCCATATCCATCCCCGCCGGACAGATTTTTCTGCAGGCTAAGGATTTTCCGCAGCCCTCATAAATCCCTTTTTGATAGTTTCTCCCGATCTCCTTCCGATCGTCTTCTCCGGCCTTGGCTAATAACCTGGCCATCGGTGCCATCCCGGCCATTCCTCCAAAGGTTCCATCCGGATAATAGTTGGGGCATATTTCCAAACAAAGGCCGCATTGCAAACATTTGGAAGCCTCAAAGGCCATTTCTTCTTCCACCGGCTCCGCGTCCTGTCTCAACCATACCTCTAACTCTTTTAGTTTTCGCATCATGGATTCACGGTCCACCATTAAATCCTTCACCACCGGAAACTTTCGCAAAGGTTCGATCACAACGGTGTCCGACTTTATGTGAGAAAGAACGGTATCGCAAGCCAACACAGGCTTTCCATTTACCACCATGGCGCAGGCGCCGCATTTCTTCTGCAAGCAGCTTTTCTCCCAGACCACCGGAAGGGTAAACAAGGCCGTTGCCACCGTATCCGATTCCTGCTGGATCTCATATTCATAATCTTCCCAGAACGGAAGCCCATCCGGGGCATTCTGTCTTTTGATCTTTAATAGTTTTTTCAATCCAAACACCCGCCTTTTTCATCCGTCCTGACTGTCTCGTATGTCCCATCGGTCTCATCGGTCTCATCGATTCCGGCTCCCTTAGCAATCTCGCCTGACTGATCCATTCCGGCTCCCCCGGCTGGGGGGATTTCCTGAAAATCCACGCGCAGTTTCTTTTCTTTATATTCTACAATTGTAGTTTTTCGGTAGGATTCCAACCTTTCCGGATAATCCTTTCTTACATGGGCGCCTCTGGTTTCCTTGCGGTTTAACGCCGCTTGAAGCATTCCCTCCGCCAAAAGCAACTGCTCTTCAAATTCCATGGTCTCATATTGACTCTTGGTATCCGGTCCGGATTCCCGAATGCGCTGGATGTTCTGAAGAGCTTCTTTTATGGTTTCCTCACTGCGTACTATCCCCATGCCTTCCGACAAGATCTCCGGGATTCCATAGCGGTTGACCTGACAGCGTTCCAAATATTCCAGGTCGGCAGGGGAGATTTTGTCATCCACGATCCCTTCCTCGGAGGTTCCTTCCTGGGAAAGTTCTTCCTTCGGTATCCCATTGTCCTCTTGCTCCCACTCTTCCTTCAGGGTCCCGGCTGCTTTCTTTCCGCCAAATACAGCCCCTAAAAGGGAATTTCCTCCCAGACGATTGGCGCCGTGGTAAGCAGCCGCACATTCCCCGGCCGCGTAGAGCCCTTTCACATTGGTTCGATGTCCCGAATCTACGTGAATTCCCCCCATAAAATAATGAATGCCATAAGAAACCGGGATTGGATCTTTTTTCGGGTCCAGGGACAGGAAATGAATCAATTCTTCCCGTAGATCCGCCAATTTATGGTTCCAGGTATCCTCCGGAATTTCCCTTAAATCCAGGTAAAAATGCTTCATGTGATGGATTCCTTCTAACCGGGCCATCTCGTTGGAGATCACATCCCGGGGCATAAGATTTCCCCTTTTTCCGTATTGATCCTCCATAAAATACACCGGGTTCCCCTGTAAGTCCAGATAAAACAGGCGACCGCCCTCTCCTCTCGCCGCCTCCGATACCAGCAACCGTTTTCCAACAATGGATGTGGTGGTGGGATGATATTGGATAAATTCCAGGTTGGCGCACGTTACCCCATGGCGCAAGGCATTGGCTGTTACAATCCCGGTATTGGCCGTAGTTCCCGTTGTCTTCCCGTAAAACATGCCATTCATGCCACCGGATGCTAAGATCACAGGTCCCGACAAGATCTGAATTTTTTTCTCATATTCGTCATATATTTTAACGCCCTTACAGTCGGATCCTTCCACGATCAGATCCAAAAAACGGTGGTGAGAAAGCCTGGTAACCAGGTTCTCAACCTCATATTTTCTTACTTCATCGATGAGAGACGCCACCAGGACTTTTCCCGTACTGCTCATGGCATAGGCCGTTCGTTTCTTCTTCTGGCCTCCGAAATTCCGCTGAATCATATGTCCGTTTTCCCGGTGAAAGGGAACGCCGGACCGGTCTAGCTCAAGAATGAGATCCGGGGCAGCATTTACCAGGTTTTTAACCATTTGAGGGTCCGCCAGATCACATCCTCCCCTCATGGTATCCTCAAAATGCTCCGCCACCGAGTCATCTTCTCCCATAAGATTTAAGGCGCCATTGATGCCGCCTTCTGCCAGGTTGGATTGGGCCCGCTGTGAGATCTGTACCGATACCAATCGGGAGGCAATTCCTGCCTCCGCCAACGTCTTAGCCGCTGACAGGCCAGCCAGCCCCGCCCCGACGATATTTACCTTTCTTTGATGCTCCGGCTTCATTCCATCCACCACTTCCTTCACTTTTCCTGAATCAGTTTTCCCGCATTCATTCGATAGATTACATCCGCGTATTCATCGGCTTCCGCGTCGTGGGTCACGACAAGAACCGCCGTTCCTTCATCGGCGATCTTACGAAGCATGTCAAATACCAGCTTCGTATTCTCATCGTCCAGATCCCCGGTTGGCTCATCCGCGAAAATCACCTTCGGATTCTTGATCAACGCCCGGACAATGGACATTCTTCGAAGCTCGCCCCCGGATAATTCCTCCGGCATGGCGTCCTTTAAAGAGAGAATGTCAAACTGTTCCATTTTTTGAATGGCGTTGTCTTCATCCCTGCTTCCAAACAACAAGTCCGGAAGCAATATATTCTCCAGCACATTTAACGACGCGATGGCGCTTTTCCCCTGGGGAATGTAGCCGATCGTCTCATTGCGAAACTTCGATAATTCTTCATCCTTCTTTTTATACAGATCTTCCCCGTCGTAGAGGATCTCCCCTTCCGTAGGTTGTAAGATCCCGGACATCATGTTCATCAGCGTACTCTTGCCACTTCCGCTGCGACCTTTGATGATGACAAATTGGTTGGCTCTCAGTTCCATACTACAAGTGTCTACCGCCGTAAACACGTTGCTTTCTTTCGACTTTCGATAAAATTCTTTTTTTACGTTTTTTACAATTACTTCCATATCCGTTCCTTTGCTCTCCGTTCAAATCGTATCTCCACATCTCCCTGATCCAGTCGTTCCTTACTCACCGACTTTCTTGACTCAGAGTCTTTCTTGTCTCGTCGTCGTTCCTTACTCACCGCTTCTCAGGATGGCTCCCGTGTCGATCTTTGCAATCCGGAACGCGGATATTCCCGCCGTAATGGATCCCGCAAGAATGGTAAGAAGCACAGCTACTCCCCCGATCAAAAGAATGAATCCGATGTGGGGCAATAAAAAGGGAATGCTTAATTTCATCTCGATGTATCCGGAAAAAGGAAGAAGGATCACCGCTCCCAGACAAACGCCTACCAGGCTTCCTACCAGGCTTAAGCCAATACCTTCCATCAAAACCAGAGCGGACAGTTTTTTCTTCGACGCCCCCATCACCCGTAAAATTCCGAATTCCTTCTTTCGTTCTCCCGTCATCATCACAAAGGCCACGATCATGATCACCAAAGCTACCACCCACACGATCACGGTAATCATGCCGGCTACATCGGAAACTGCCGCCAAACTATCGGAAATCCCGGAGATCATGTTGGTGGTCCGTACCGCCCGCAGCTTCTTGTTATGAATGTTGATCTCCCCCATCACATCATCTACGTCATATCCGTCTGCCACATTGATTAAAATGCAGGAGATCACATTTCCGGAATGAATGTTGGCATATTGATTCAATTGTTTATTCAACGAAGCATCGATCAACGTCCGAATGGTCTCCTTGGTAGTAAAAACCTGCGTATCATAAGCGGTTCCGGTTTTGTCCAGTTTTGCCACCACATGGACATTTTCTCCGAAGAAGGACAAGGTATCTCCTACAAAGGCATTCAGATCGTTCCCCACGACCACGTCCCGATACCCAACCTCGCCGCCGTTGGACCGTTTGATCCAGGGCGTAATGGTAAAATCCGTCTCCGGATCGTATCCCACGATTTCCACCGGCAGGGAACAGCATCCGGCTTTCACCGATGCCAGATAATACTGGGGGGAAATATTGGCAATCCCTTCCATCTTGGAAATTTCATCCAAATATTTCGCGTCCATGTAAAAATACCCGGTATTTCCCTGAAGGATCATTCCCTTCAGATCTTCCTTCGTAATGGCTTCATAAGGAACCACCATAATATCCGCGCCCAACCGGTCCTCCAGGGAATGAAAGCCGTTTCTAAGGGCACTGACCACGATCGTCCCGGCAAATACGGACAGGGACAATACCGCTGCCAAAAAGATCATCGCCAGGCTCCGGACCGGCCTTTTCGTAATATTTTTCCATACGATTTTTCTAAGCTGTTTCAATTTTGTTTTCCTTCTTTCCTCATTCCTTCACCTGTAGATTTTTCTGCCCCATGGGGTAGGTTTTCTTCCATTCTTCCGTTTCAAACTGAGAATCTCTGGTGTAATTCTTTTTAAAAACTTCCTCGGTTTTTAAAAAATAATCCGAATTCTCCTTTACGTCGCCCATGGTAAAATCCACATTGTAGTAAGCTCCTCCCACCTTCACCAGATTCCACGCATGCCGTTCTTCCACCTTCTGCTGCTCTACATTCCCCTTCTTATCCAGGACTTCCTCTTCTTTGTATATTCCCGTTACAATTCGATTCTCAATTCCCAATTCCTTTAACAGCCGATACGCCAGCACCGAATATCCCTGACACAAAGCAGTATGGTAGAACAGTGCACCATAGGCCGTGGATTGGTAGTGTTTGCTTCCGGGGATTCGCTTATGAACCATGTCATATTCCACATGATCCTCCACATACGTTCTGACCGCCTGGATCTTCTGCAATTCCCGATCCACGGACATCTCCTGTTCGGATTCTTCCGCTGCCCCTTCCTCCGTTTCCCCTATTGGAAGCGTTGCAAGGATTTTTTCTACTTCCTGATCCACCCACTCTTCCTGTTCCTTACTTGTGTAATAGTTAGGAATCAGCTGTGCCTCGTACCGATAACGAAACATCTTCTTCTGCTGGGAATGTCTGAGTTCATGGCCCCCATATTGATACCGCAGGTAGTCCCCGCCATGTGGATCCTCGCTTTCATACAACGCGTCTTCCACCAAACGATCCATTTCCTTTTCCAGAACCGTTTCATCCAACGTCCTGGCCATAAAAGAAATTCGAACACTATAACTGCGATGAAGCATAGTCGTTCGAATTGTCTCCGATATTTGTTCCGGATTTTTCAGGCGAATTCCGGTATAATTTGTTTTCCCGCAGGCGGTTAGAAATAGGACCAGAAACAAAACCGCCGCGATCGGACGCCTTTTTCTTCTAAGATTTCTCACACCATGCACCACCGGATAAAATATATGAAAAAGGACGCGCCCGCCATAAAAAGTAAGATCCCCAATACGATCAAAAGATCCATTCGGAAGTTCCTACGATCCGTCAGACCTAAGGAAATACGAAGAGGCGGGATGTTCGTCATTACATGCAAGGCAAGACTTAGGACCATAAGGATCTGGGTAAGCAGCGCGAAAACGTTAAAATAACGCAGGCGATAGATGCCGCCGCCTCCGATCCCGGCAAAGAGCAGCACATGACAGCCCATGAACAGAAACAGCGCAAAACCACTGATCCTTCGCAACCAGAATAAACCGTTGTCCTTCCAATAGGAAACCCCGGTTTTCTTTGCCGCGATCATCGTGTCAATGGTAAGCTTGATCCCAAAGATTACATGGAGGATCACCAGCGCGATCATAACAAAGGCCGGGTAAATAAAAAGAGGATTGCCTCCTTTGATCAGTCCGGTTAATTGAAGGATGCCGCCGATCATGTGATAGACAAAAAGAATCAATATCATGACGGTAATTATCCCGTTAGCTTTTCTCATTTCCTTCCTCCTTCAGGATCACGACTCGTTCCGGATTTACATAGGCATCCCCTTTATAGGCTGTAAACAGTTCCTCCGAAAGAAGGATCACGTCAAATTTTTCATGATCCGCCTTGGATAACAGCATGGTGATATCCTCCTTGCGAATCTTCATCTGATTGGCTGGCAAACGGCTTTGGAAACTTTCCGCGATCTCTTGTCCGGACGGATCCGTATCCGCGATCAAACAGGAAATGTCTTCAAACAGAAAGTCCACTTCCTCTCCGGCAAAAAAATGCTGCCAGATCTCCAGATTCTTGGCGTTGGTATGTTTCTCTTTATTGATCAAGACCACATAGCCACCCCCGGGTTGATCTAACACCGTGGTGGCAGAGGATATGGCATCGGTCCCGGACAACCACCTTTGAATCGTACCGGTTAAATAAAGAGGAATTCCCAGGAGCACCAAAAGTGCTGCCGTCACAATTAATACATGACGCAATCCATTCATGCTTTTCACGTTCTCATTCCTTTATTGGTCTTCGTTGCCCTTCCCTTTCTTAGCTTTTCTTCTCCGCTTTGGAAAGGGCATCCTTTACAGCCTCTTTAAATTCATTGTAGTTAATGGTCGCACCACTGATGGCATCAATTCCATCTAACTTTCCATTGGCAATTAACATGGACGCGTATTCCGCACAGGCAGCATTGGCTTTCTGGGCTTTGTTGTAGAAGTCCTTATTGGCAATCTGTCCGCCTTCCATGCCGTATGTTTCATCCTTTAATGTCCCATCCAACAGATACGTCTTATACGTACAATCTACGATCTTACCGTCCTTAATGGTAAGATTGACCACGCCGTATCCATTGCCGGAATCGTCGTCCCCTTCCGTTTCATAGGGCTCGCTTTTCCCCTCATACGTACCATCCTGATAACTGACATTCTTACCGGAACAGGAGCAAAGGGATGTCACTCCTGCCACGATCAGCAATGCCGTTGCTAATATTTTACCATATTTTCTCATAAATATCACCTTCTACTTTCTTATGACAGCGTTATGTGTTTCAACTTACCGGTAAAGTTCTCATTGATCTTCTCATGATCGACTTTTCCATTTCGAAGAACAATGGTCCGCTGGGCTACTTCCGCCACTTCCGGGTTATGGGTTACCACAACCAGTGTGGTTCCTTCTTCGTGAAGCTTACGAAACAGCTCTACGACGATCTCCTCATTGGCTTCGTCCAGGTTCCCGGTCGGCTCATCCGCCAGAATGATCTCCGGATAGTTGATCAACGCTCTGGCTACGCACACCCGCTGCTGCTCCCCACCGGAAAGCTGGCTGGGATAGTGCTTGGCACGGTCCAAAAGCCCCACTCTCTCCAGGGCTTCCAACGCCTCCTTCTCGTCCGGAATGCTGTGATAATATTGGGACAGCATTACATTTTCTACAGCTGTAAGATAGCTTACCAGGTGGAATTGCTGGAAAATAAGACCAATCTTATCCCGCCGGATATTGGTCAGGGCCTTGGCGCTTTTTTGAGAGATGTCCTCTCCATCTAACAGGATCTCTCCTTCCGTTGCTTTATCTAAAGCGCCGATGATGTTCATCATCGTACTTTTCCCGGAACCGGAGGGTCCCATAATCGCCAGCCACTCTCCCCGCTCCACTTTCATATTGACGTGATCGAGAGCATGGAGTTGACCATATATTTTTGAAACATTCTTTAATTCCAACAGACTCATAATTATTCCCCTTTCAATACTAAAGCCGGATCTACTTCCGTTGCGCTTTTGATCGGAATCATGCAGGCCAAACCTGTTACCAACACGGAAACGACAATGGTTACCGGTATCAACCAGGGCATTAACGTAATGGAACTGTTAAATACATTGATCGATACCATTTGCGCAAAGACAAATCCCAGGATACTTCCCAGCAAACCACCGGCAGCACCTAACAGGATTCCTTCTCCCATAAACTCCGCGACAATACTTTCATTGCTGGCGCCTAACGCCTTCCGTAAGCCGATTTCCTTTCGCCGCTCCGCTACCACCGCTGTCATGGTGGTGGCTACGCAGATCATGGTTAAAGCCAGGACGACAATGGTTACCAAAAGCACCAACGCTTTCAACTTAGATAACACGGTGGTCTCCGATTCCGTTAACTTCTTCACCAGTTTCGCGGAGATCTCCGGTTCCACTTTCTTCATTTCTTCCACATACATCTTTAACTTATCCGAATCGGCTGACACGGAAACCTCACACACATGAAAGGTATTTTCCTTTTTCGTTAAAGTTTCCATATCCTCTAAATTCATATATACGTAATCTTCTTCTTTGCCACCGGTGTCCAGAATCCCTGTTACGGTAAAATCCAAATAGGAATCCATCTCCACCTCAGAAGTTTCCGTTTTCGCATCTTGTGTTTTCGCATCTTGCGCCTTGGCCGTTTGGTCGTTGCCCGTTTGGTCGTTGCCCAGTTCCGTCGAAGAGGTTTCGACTTTTGCCATATCCCCTTCGCTGCTCTCCGAATACGTACAGGTCACACGCTTGCCAATCTTCAGATTATAAGTTTCGGCCACGTTCTTTCCCACCATGATCTCCTTGCTTTGAGCCGGCCATTGTCCATCCACCATCCAGAAGGGGGACGTCTTTTGCACCTGGCTCATATCGGCGGACGCTGCCATCACCGCCGTATCGTTAATACGAACCGTTTCATAGCGAAAGGCTGCCGCTCCTACCAATTCGTCTTTCTTTACCACCGCCAGGGCACCCTCGATCTGATCCTTGGTCATGGTCTCATCCTGTCCGGTCAAGAGCATGTTTGCGCCGTAACTTCGAAACTGAGCCCCCATTTGTCGGGGCACATCAATGTAAATCGTTACAAGTCCGGATAAGATCGTAGCCCCAATGGCGATGGCAAGCAGCGCGATCACCATCCGCGACCTTCTTCGAAGCAGGGATGCGGTGATCATCCGGATGTACATTTGTCTCTTCTTCATTGAAATCCCCCCTTATCTTCCATGCAAAACTTCGGTCGGACGCAATTTTAGCAACATACGGATCGCCGGAATACAACCGATCAAAGTGACAACAACAACCAATACCACAACCAGGGGCACCACCATCGGACTTACAGAAATCGCCGAGTTAAATACGGAGTGTCCGATGATCTGGGCAAATCCAATCCCGGCAAAGAAGCCGATGATGCCGCCAATGAGCGCGGTACATAGGATTTCCGATAAAACCAGAGCCGTAATGGCAGGATTATGGGCTCCCACCGCTTTCATCAATCCGATTTCCTGAGACCGTTCCATCACCGAGGCTGTCACCAGGTTGCAAATCCCCAGAGCCGCTCCTACCATGGAAAGGATGGTGATCAAGATCATTAACAGCTGGGTCTTTTCTAAGATCTGTCCCTCGGAGTCCGCCACCTGCCGAACCGGGGATGCCACGGAATCCGTGATCACCTGCTCGATCTGATAACAGATCGCGGTAACGTAAGCAGTACAATACCACGTCTCATATTGGCTCACCGACAGACTACCAGGGTCTTTGGCGGCCTTCCTGGATAATTCATTATCCGGTGTAGTAAGCGCCGACACTTCAATGCTGTCGATCTTGCCCTCCAGATTACCGATCTCCTGGGCCACATCCACGGGAACATAAATGACCTCGTCTTCCTCCCCGCCGGCATCAAAGATTCCTTTGACCGTTACATCCAAAGCCTTCCCTTCTCCCTTTATATGCAGGGTGTCCCCGACGTTCAGATTTTCTTTTTCTGCCACTTCTTTTCCTACCATGGCCATATTTATATCATCGCCGGACTGTTCGTCGATCCAGTCCCCTTCGGATATTTCCCACCAACTACGTAAGGACGCGATCCCCGCATCCAGCTTTTCGCCGGTAGCCAGATCCATATGATGGTTAAACCAGGTTCCGGATACCGTTACTTCATCCCCATTTTCCAAGGTTGCCCCGGTGGAAATAAAGGGTGTATAATCCACGATGTTAAAGGTCCAGAAAATCGTTTTGATCTTGCCCAACTCCTCTTCGTCCAGGTAAGAGTTGGATACATTTTCATTCTTCACATCGTACAACTCGCTGATAACGGATGTATTCTTGGGGAGCACAGTAATATTGGCTCCGTACGCCTTTAATTCCTGATTGATCTTATCTCCTACATCCAACATCACAGAAAGCATCGCCGTTGCAAGGGATGCTCCCAAAGCAATGGTAAAGGCGATCAACGCCATTTTCTTCCATTGCCGGATAAATGCTTTGGCAATCATTCGAATAAACATTACTTAAACTCACTTTCATATTCCAACAAACCGGAAATCGGTACAATGATCTGTCCATCTTTGATTTCATAGGGAATAACGATGGGGTTACACCCTCCTTTGAATCCGATGGTAGACACATTCATAACAACGTCGCACCGGTTGCATACCACCTGGCCGTCTCGTTCATAATATCCGGTCTGACCACACACATCACAAGCATCCAAACCAATTCCATAGGAGGAAGAATTCGGTTTTTTGATCACAATAAACCGGATTTCCACATTGTCTTCCGTCTGATAGGCAAATCGATGCAAACGTCCGTCGTTTACCAGATCGAAGGCGACGTAGATGTTTTCGTCGTCTATCGAACTGTATTCCTCCACCGGCGAGAGCGTCACATCGGTCTCGTCGAGCTTCGCGAACAGGGTCGTGATAAGGATGCCCATGGCGGTCACGACGAAGGCCGTCGCCGCCCACCTCCTGACGCTGCGCCACCTGGCCCGGATCTTCCTGTGCTCGGCCGGATTGCGGTA
>CALGGT010000092.1 GCA_937915825.1 uncultured Eubacterium sp. | reverse complement strand
AGTTTTGTGTTCGTTACTTCCAAATAGAAAAGAAAAAAGATTATCTTTATATTTTTTGTTTTTCAATTACTCTCACCTTCCTTAAGAATTTTCTAAAGTACGCCTTGGTGATATTATACAATAAAGTGATTTCATTATCAAGAGACAAAAATACAAGGATATTTATCTAAGTCAATACAACTCAACCACCGTATTTCTTGCAGAAGAGTTAACCAGATTGTTCTCCCGGACGTTTTTTTTCTATACGGCATAAAAAATCCCCTGATATGAAAACCATATCAGGGAACGAATCTTTAAATATTTTAAATAATTTTATTAATTTAGATGATTTATTATTTAATTCTTCCACTCATCTGAGTTACATTCTACTCATCTGCTGTAAGCGCTGCCAGGAATGCGTAGTAAGAATATTTCGGTTCATCGAATCCCTCGGAGAACAACAAGGGTTCCATTTTATTTCTCCAGGAAACCGTATCGGTCAATCCCCAAAGGGTAAATCCGGTAATTCCTTTCGGGCTTACAGAAGTATCGCGATTTCTTTGCTTGGAAAGAATCAGCTTCATAAACTCATATACATATTCCGCCTGATCCAAGCCGGTTTGTCCCTCATTCTTAAAGCTGAAATTCTTTTCATGATCAAAGTTAATGGTTGCATCAAACTCTGTAATCTGAACTTCCAAACCGGTAGCAAGAAAAGCATCCAACGCTTCTTCGTAAGCATCCAATACATCATCGCCATCGGATAACAATTGAGGACGATCGATATCTACATGACTTTGCATACCGATACCGCCGCAAATATTGGCTTCTTCTCCTTCGTTGATATAATTTACAAGCTGAACCATATCCTCGATCTCAAAGTACGTATCATAATCGTTGTTAAATAAGGTAACCTGATCCTCTACTTCATATTCCTTCAACGCTTCATACGCAAACTCGAAAGCCTTCTTAACGTAAGTAGGCTCCAATCCCAGCTCACCGTATACACTGGCCCAGGACAGCTGGGTGGGACTGTTGTCGTGGTGCAGATATTCATTGCAAACATCCCATGCATATACAACGGATCCTGCTTCACCGGAAACCTCGATCTCCTTCTCCATTACATGAGACATCACCGTCTTAACATAGAACTCCAATCTCTTATCCATGATCTCCGGCGTAGTTGCTTCACTGGAGGAGTAATTCGTGGAAAAGAACGCAGCCGTTGTTTGCTGATGCCACATTAATGTATGGGCACGCATCTTCAAATCCTGCTCATAGGCCTGTTGAATGGTTGCATCCACCGTACCAAAGTTTAATTTCGGCACTACTTCTTCCGGATAATCTTCCGGAATCACATATCCTAACTCTTTAGCTTCCGCAATGGAAATGGTTTGAATGCGGCTTCCTAAGATCGCATCCGGCTTCATCTCATTTTCCAAAGTAAAGCTGTTAAAATGCTTTTTAATAAAGGCTAAGGATGTTTCATTGGTTAACTGATCTTTCTTATTGCCATATCCATAATAGTTGGCACAGGTTCCGATATAAGGAATCTCTCCCCGATAGCTGTCTGCCAGGCTGATCTGATCTTCCACATCAACAATATAAGGCACCGTATCTTCACTGGCTTCCTTATTCGGTACCGCCGGGATGGTTACTGTAGGCGGTATGGGTTTTTCCGTAGGTTCTACGGTAGGCTCTTCGGTAGGCTCTTCCGAAGGTTGTGCACTGGCTTCCTCAGAAGTTTCCACACTGGCTTCCTCGGAAGGGGCCGCACTGGCTTCGTTTACATCGGAAGATGCAGCCGGTGCTGCACTGTTAACTGTATCCGTTGCACCAGGATTTGCGGAACCATTCGGATCTGCCGATCCTACCGCTGCGGTCGCACCGGCAGACGCGGAAGGTGCTGCACTGGCATCACTGCTTGCGCCGGCAGATGCGGTTATATCTGCATCCTGTCCCTTGGCTACAACGGTTACCTTACAGGTTAATTTCTTTACGGTTTGGTTCTTCAAGGTTGCTTTTGCCTTAATCGTAGCTTTTCCTACTTTCTTAGCCTTCAGAACCACTGCTTTCTTTTTCTTCTTGGAAAGCTTTACAACTTTCTTATTGGAAGTGGACCATTTTACTTTTTTAACCCCTTTGGCCTTCAGCTTAAAGGTTTTACCAACTTCCAGTGTTACTTTTTTCTTGGATAGTTTTGCCTTTGCTTTCGCATCCACATCCGCACCGGCTGTAACACTTGCGACGATGGCCATCGCACTAAGACCGGCTACAATTCTTCTCATTTCACTTTTCATGACAAACCTCCTCGTTTGAATGAATGAAACTTCTTTTAACAAACGTACTAACAAATATATTACTACAATTCTTTCGAAATGTCCATTCTTTTCTTTCAAAATTTTTATAAAATATTGCGACCTACATGCTCCACGAATGAAAAAGGGCTGTTATGCACAGCCCTCTTTGATTTGATTAGTAGGTATAAATTTTATAAGAAATTCCGGTAGCTGTTAGTAGCTTCTTATACTTAGCCTTTTTCCCAGAAGGAACAACGAAATATCGAGTGGATTTCGTCTTATTGAAAACCTTGGTTCCAATCGTTGTAATCTTCTTGGATTCCACCATAAACGCCTTTAACTTCGTACAATTATTAAATGCTTTCGTATTGATCGTTGTAACTTTGGAAGGAATCACGATCTTCCGAATACTGGAACATCCGCCGAATGCGTACTTTCCTATGGTTGTTACACCTTGTCCCAGGTTAACATCTTCCAAATATTTTAATTTCTGGAAAGCATAGCCTCCAATGGTTTTTACATTGGATTGAATGGTTACGCTCTTTAATAAGGGAGCGTTTTTAAACGCGTAATCTGCAATCGCCGTTACTTTATAAGTTCCATCTGCGTAAGTGATGGTTTTGGGTACGGTAAGAGATGTTTTATTGACCGCTCCGGTTGCCACAGTTGCCACACTTACCTCACCGGCTGTATCGTTGGTTGCTAATTTGGTAATCTGATATTGGAAATTTCCATTTGTAACCTTATTTCCAACCTCGGGCGTTCCAACGGGTGTCGCAGAAGGAGATCCACTGGGATTTACACTGGCGCTGGGATTTGCGCTGGCGCTGGGATTTGCGCTGGCGCTGGGATCTGCGCTGGCGCTGGGATCTGCACTGGCGCTGGGATCTGCACTGGCGTTTGGATTAGCACTCACGCTGGGATTCGCACTCACGCTGGGATCTACGCTGGCACTAGGGTCTGCGCTAGCCACCTCCGTGGGCGTCTGACTGGCACTGGGGTCTGCGCTGGCGCTAGGATCGGCACTGGCAACCTCTGTAGACACCGTTTCACCGGTAACCGCCGTAGGTGCTGCAGTGGCTTCGGCTCCATCCTGCAATTTTAACATACTGGCCTTTACATTTGAATTTGTCTTTTCCCATCCAAATGTAGCAACACTGCCTACCACTAGGGACAATGCCAATACGAACGCAAGGGTTTTATTCTGTTTTCTCATAAATCAAGCCTCCATTTCTTTGCTCTCAAATTTTTCGATGGTTTCTCTTTTTCGGACATCATTCTATCTGGAAAATGTGACATGATTTTTGTAAAAAAGTGTACAAATTGTGAACTTTTCTGTCAGACGTTCCGGATCTCCACCTTTCCTTCGCAGGGAATTACCGGATTTTCCCATATGATTTCCCCAATCTCATCGGCCACGATCCTCCCGGACTTGGGATTTTTCACCGAATCAATCCTTCCCCTAACATCTGCCTCAACCTCGGAATATTCAAAGGACAGATCCGTATCCACCATGGTGCAGCCAACCAGCTTCAATCCCTGACAATAGCAAAGTGGCTGGGTTCCTATGATCTTGCAATCGATCAGCGTAAGATTCTTCGAATACCAGGCCAGGTACTCCCCTTTTACCACGCTGTTTCGCACCGTAACATTTTCCGTATGCCAAAAAGCGTCCTTGGTATCTAAGTAACTGTCCTCAATTTCCATATTTTTCACATATTGGAAGGAATATTTCCCCTGCATTTTCACGTGATCCAAGCGAATGTTGCTGCTGTCTAAGAATAAATATTCCGAGGTGATCCGACAATGACTCAACGTGATCCGGTCCGATTTCCAGCCAAATTCCTGGGAAATAATATCCGAATCCTTTATACGAATGTCCTCCGACTCCCGAACCGCTTTGATCCCGTGCATTTTACAATTCCATATCTCTCCATTTTTCGCATACCAGATAGCAGCTCTCGTGGTATCGGACATGGTAGAATTCTCCATCGTAAAGTTTTCCACGTGCCACAGGGGGTAACGCAACTCAAAATGACAATCCTTGACTGCAATATTGCCGGCTTCCTTTAATGCCGACTCTCCATCTGCCGGGCCGTCAAAGGTGCATCCTGTCACGACCGCGTCCCTTAAGCCGTATAAGGCTCGTTCCTCATCCATTGTTTGGTTTTTGATCTCTAACATATTTTTCTCCATTGTTCCCCGTCCATTGTTTGATACTTCTCATCCCAGTTTACCAAAAATCCATGCCCGTAAGATTGTTGTTTTCAGATATTGCCTGAATTCTCTCGACATGTTTCTTCTTTTTTTAACATTTCATAAAACGCCGGATATTCCTTCTTCATCCGCAAAGGACGCCCTTCTTTATTCAAAAAGCAATGCCTGGATTCCCCCACACAAACCACTTCATCCTCTCGCTTCATTACATATTCCAAAACCAGCTTCACCCCGTTAAAGGACTTTACCTCCACGGCAATATCAATGGTCTGGGCAAAAGTGGTGGTCTTCTTATATTCACAACTTACCGATAAGACCGGGGACACGATCCCCTCTTCCTCCAGGCGGTCGTAACCATACTGATGCTCCGCCAAAAAGCTAACTCTGGCCTCTTCCATCCAGCGAACATAATTGGAATGGTGGGTAATGCCCATGCGATCCGTCTCGTAGTATTGAACCTGATGCTGATACACTTACAAAACCTCCTTCAAACCTTCTTCCAGAGAAGTATTTGGCATCCATACCCCGGTTTCCCGAAGGGCGGACAAATCGTAAATCCGGTGATTCAAATGTCCCGCAAACTCCGGATGCGCCTCAACATATCCTTCCAAAGCCACTTCCTCAATCTTCAATTCCACGCCCAATAAATCCGCCAAAACCTGGTAGTAATGCCGATTTTCAAAGGCCTCCGGCCCTCCTATACAAAAAATCCGGCGATACGTCCTCTCGTTGTCCACACAAGACAACATGGTTTTCGCCAAATCTCTTACATAGACCGGATGGATCAGATAAATCCCACCGGCCACCAAACGTAATATTTCCCCGGCTTTCATCCTCTCTGCCAGATCGGTCTTTCTGCTTTCTTCCGGGTAACACCCTAACAACAACCCCTTCCCATATAAATGTCCGGGGCGAAATATGGTAACCGCCAAACCCTTCGGCTCTTCCTTTATTTTCCTTTCAAAGGCAACTTCCATCCGCCTTTTCTCCGTTGCGTAATCTCGTACGCTTTCATCGGAAATATCTAAAAATACCCCCTCTTCTCCCTGGGGGGTTCTCTTATACCTTGGATCATACACCGAATCCGTAGATACCACAACCAGGCGATTGGTCATCTGAGAAAAGATCTCCCAATCCCGGTTTGCATGCTCTGCGTTCATGCAAATGCAGTCAAAGACCACATCTACCTGAGAAATATGAGCTTGTATGATCTGCTGCAGATCCTCATCATCCCGGTCCGCTTTCATCCCGTGAATCCCCTTGGGTAATGGCCGATTACCCCGGGTTACCGCCCAAACTTCATATTCCTTTTTGGCAAGCTCGGCCAGGGCACCGCTTAGAGCACCACTTCCCCCCAGGATCAACGCTTTTTTCTTGCCATCCATATTTTTATCGTCTGTATTCTGATCGTTCCGATTCCTGTCTTCCATAATCTTGCCGTCCTTCTTGATCCCCACCGAGCCTTAACATCCATTTAATATCTAACCGATTCCATTCGTGATCCTGCGTATTTTCCTAAAGATCCAGCTGATTTACGGTTTTCCTAAAGATCCAGCTGACTTGCGATTTCCTTTAACACTTTGGCAGACTCTGCCAATTTCCCCTGCTCTTCCGCGGAAAGCTCAATGGGTGCCAACGTCTCCACGCCATCTTTTCCCACAATCGCAGGCAAACTTAAGCATAGATCCTTCACTCCGTATTGATCCTCGATATAAGACGACACCGGTAGAATTGAGTGTTCATTCATAATAATGGACCGACAGATTCTGGTTAGCGCCATCGCAATGCCGTAGTACGTCGCATTCTTCTTCTCAATGATCTCATAGGCGCTGTTTTTCACCTTTTCCGCAATTTCCCGCATGGCCTTCTGATGCTCAAAATGCCCACGCATTTCACAAAAGTCATTTAAGGGAATTCCGGATACATTGGCGCTGCTCCAAGCCGCAATCTCGCTATCCCCATGTTCCCCAATAATAAACGTATGCACGCTTCGACTGTCTACCTGAAGATGCTCCCCTAACTTCGTCTTAAGTCTTGCCGTATCCAGCACCGTTCCCGAACCGATCACCCGGTTTTCCGGGAAACCGGATATTTTCAAAGCCGCGTAGGTCAAAATATCCACCGGGTTGGAAACGATCAACAGCGTCCCCTGGTAATTTCTCGAAGATAATTCCGGAATGATGCTTTTGAAAATCGCCACGTTCTTATTCACCAGATCCAAACGGGTTTCTCCCGGTTTTTGAGCCGCTCCCGCCGTGATGATCACAATCGCCGCATCCAGTACCTCTTCATACGCCGCCGCATAAACCTTAACCTGGCCGGCAAAAGGAACACCATGGGAAATATCCAGCGCCTCCCCTTCTGCTCGATTCTTATCTACGTCAATCAGGGCAATTTCAGAAAAAATCCCACTTTGCATAAGCGCAAACGCCGTAGAAGAACCTACAAAACCACATCCTACAATTGCAACTTTACGATTATTTAACATAACATCCTCCAATCTTTCACTTTTCCCGGGTTCTGATCATCTTTTCCAGGATTTCTCGAATCTTATCCCGGATTTCCTTTGATCTTCCCCTGGTTTTCTCTGAGTCTTATCCTGAATCTCTCTGAATCTTATCCCGGATCTCTTTTAATCTTATTCTGGATTTCTTTTGATTTTTTTAAAAAGGGAAATTCTCCGGATCCGCACCGGTTCTCATGTTCTGATCCAGATTTCGGATCTTTCGCATTTCTTCCTCTGTCAGCGTAAAATCTTCCACATCAAAGTTTGCTTCAATCCGTTCTTTATGGGCAGATTTGGGAAGAACGATCACGCCGCGCTGCAAGTTCCAGCGGACAATCACCTGTACCGGGGATTTTCCGTATTTTCCCCCAATTTCCGTTAACGTGGCATCCACTCGAATGTCTCCGCCGGCACCTCCCAAAGGACTCCATGCTTCCACATAGATCCCCCGCTGCAGACAGTAATCGATCACATCCTGATTCTGAAAATAGGGATTGGACTCGATTTGATTCACCGCCGGCTCCACATTTCCAATGGCGTCGATCCGTTCAATATGATGAGGATTGAAATTGCTGACACCAATGGCACGGATCATTCCTTCCTCATAGAGACGTTCCATTTCCTTCCATGCCTGTTCAAAACCATCCGCCGGCCAATGGATCAGATAGAGATCCACATAATCCACATCCAGTCTCTTCAAGCTGGCTTCAAAAGCCTCTCGGGTCTTTCCCGCGCGGATATCATCGTTCCAGACCTTGGTGGTTAAAAAGATCTCCTCTCTCTTCAATCCGCTTTCTTTCATCCCCATGCCAACGCCGGTTTCATTGTCGTACAAAGCGGCTGTGTCAATGTGACCATATCCGGTCTCCAGCGCCCAACGAACGCAGTTAGCAGCTGTCTCACCATCCGGGGTTCGAAATACCCCCAATCCGATCATCGGAATGTTAACCCCATTGTTCAATGTCACGGTTCTCATCTTGCTGTCACCTTCACCTTTCCTTAAAAGACCATCTTTCCTTAAAAACCATCTTTCCTAAAAAAACATCTCTCCTTAAAAAACCATATCTCGCAACGTGGGATGGATCACATCGTAGGAATATCCCATATTTCTTACGTGTTGTACATAAACCAGGCTGGTCTTCGTCTTGGTATCCATGATCGTACAACTGCCCGCCGCGCCATCCCAACCAAATACACCGGCCGGCGCCTTGGCACCGATCATTTCCGGATTCATCAGAACCTGCATCCCACAACCGTAACCATAGCCTTTTCGTCCCATGGTATTGGCCAGATCCACCAGGGAATCCGGTCCCAAACGATTCTTTTTGATGCGTTCCACCGTATCGGATTGTAAGATCCGAACCCCTTTGGCGGAAACCCCGCCACAAGCCAAAGTATCCGCGATCTTCCCATAATCGGCCGTACAGCTGATCAGGCCGGCTCCACCGCTTTCATACCGTTCCGACAACTGATAATTACAAGTTTGTTCCATGGGGACGATCTTTCCTTGCTCATTCACCATGTATTGCTGTGCCAGGTCCGCAACCCCGTCATTTTCAGGCTTTGCGAAAAACGTATTCTCCATTTCCAACGGTTCCCAGATATTCTTTTTTAAATATTCCGAAAAGGATACCCCCGTCACAACCTCCAGAACCGCTGCCGCCACATCGTGGCTCAGACTGTAGCAAAAATGAGTCCCCGGCTGAAATTTTAACGGGCTTTCCACAAAGGCATCCACAAGGTCTCTGGTGGTAGCCGACGCCCCTTTCTCCTTCAACACCCGAAGAATCCCCGGGCGCTCCAGATCGTAATCCAGTCCGGATTGCATGGACAGTAAATGCCATATTTTCAAGGGTTCCTCAATGGGAACCACCTTTCCGTCCTCCGTCTCTTTCATAAGATTCCGGTATGCCGGCAGATAATCTCCCACCTCATCTTCCAAAGAAATCTGATTCTTCTCTAACAACTGCATCATACAGGTCATGGTCTGAATCTTTGTCATGGAAAACATAAGATATTTGGTATGTTCGGTTACGCCCTTTCCGGTTGTATAGCGGAACAGTTCCTGATGATCCCTTTGGATCAGAAGATCCACGGAGGGAACATGTTCCTTCTTTACCAGCTCCTCCAGATACGCCTGTATTTTCTCAGTTTGAATCTCCTTCATCGATCTATTTTTCTCCTTCGATTCTCTTTTTATTTACCGTTACTTTTTGAAATTTTTATAAGAAATCTTCCATTCGGAATTCTTCCATTTCCTCATCCTTGGATTTTTGGCGTCTGAAATCTGCCATTTTCCCGAGTTTTGTATTCTGCATAAACTTTTCAACGTTAAACAGCACTAAAACATCCGTAATGTCTTCGTACTCATCCAGGATGGATCCCATGGAACGTTTCCCATAGCGATAATCGATCATGATCACACGATCATAATCTTCCGTCAAAAATGGCACAAAACAATTGGCGAAGGAATCCTTGATCAACAATAACGTCCGACCCTTCTTCTTCCGGGTGGTAACGTCCACCTGGAACGTATTTTTCGAGAAAAAGATCTGATAGCGGTTAAATCCCTGCTCCGCCGCCTCCGGGAAATACATAGTATCCGCCGTTACATCGCCATCGTCCATGGATACATGCACGGATCTGTCCCCCTCGTTGTGAAACAATTCCACCTGATCCTTCCTGCCGCCTGCCAATACCTTATTGTAGGTTGTGCCGTAAAAATCCTGATATACCGTCTCTCTTTGATAATGTTCCCTGGAATAGGCGGTTGCCTGCCCTCGTTCCTCGGCCCATTTATGATAGGCATAATAGGCGCCCAGGGTTGTCCAATGATGATCGGTCCGATAATAAATATATTCGTCCTTATGTTCCTTCATTTCCTGGGTCAGATCCAGGATCGTCTCGGAAGCTTCCGTCTTCTTTCTTAGTTTTTTCAAGATCTTTTGGGGATCGTATTGACTTGCGTATTTCGGAAGATTCTGGGACAGAGTCGTTGTTTTGGAAGGAACCATCATACAGGTAACATGCTCCGTTCCATATTCATCCACCGCCTGATCCAGAAAATCCGATAAGATCTCAACATTCTCGTTCACCTGTTCAAAATCAAAGTCAGATTTTTGATATTTTTCCAACAAATAATGATCCTTCCCAAAATAAACCCCGTTGATCTCCTTCTTCCCCATGGCGGTCTGCATTCTGGTTGCAAGAGATACCCACTGATCCCTCTTGGCAAAATGGTCATTGATGAATTTTTCATATTTTTTCTGATAGGTGCCCTTCAGGATCTTGTGAACCTTCCAGGCCGGTCTGTTGACCAATTCCCGGTTCTCCCGATCCGACACCGTTTGATTCTGACCGATCACGGTGGAAAGCGTGCCGGCACATAAAAGAATGCAAAATAATACAATTTTAAAGATATAGATTTTTTTCACGCTTACACCTCCGGATAAATAATAAGATTTCGGGCAATATTCCACCGATTGAATGCGATAAAGACCTCAGCGATTGAATGCGATAAAGATTCCAGCCATTCAAAGGGATCTTGCATCTGTTAAAAGCGGAAATACAAGAATGGATTATAGGAATCATTGATCAAAAAGGCCATGCACGCCGTAAAGATCAACACCAGATAGACCATCTTGGCAATCTCCCTTCCCACGCTGTGATTCGGAAGCACCTTGGAGGATAGTTTCTTGATCAGGGGAGAACATCCGATCACTGCGATCACCAACAAAACCATGTTGGTAGAAAGCAAGTACATGGTCTGACTGTTTGCGATCGGAAAATCCCCTATTCCAAACATAGCTCTGGTATATACATGCCAGTTTTTCATATCATTCCAGGAGAAAATACTCCAACCCACCATAACAAAAAACATGGTGTAAAGATGTCGGAAAAAGGCGGGAAGTTTTTCCACCAGGGGCTTCCATAGTATTTTTTCCAGGATCAATAAAATACCATAATATACGCCCCATAAAACAAAATTCACCGATGCTCCATGCCAGAGACCGGTTAAAAACCATACTACACAAATATTTAAGATCTGTCGTTTCATCCCTTTTCGATTGCCGCCTAAGGGGATATAGACATAGTCCCTGAACCACGTGCCAAGGGAAATATGCCATCTTCTCCAAAATTCCGTGATGCTTTTGGAAATATAGGGATAATCAAAATTCTCCGGAAAATCAAAGCCAAACATTTTTCCAAGTCCCAGGGCCATATCCGAATAGCCGGAGAAATCAAAGTAGATCTGGAACGTAAAGGCGCATACCCCCAGCCACGCCGTGGCGACGGTAAGCTTTCCCTGGTTCATGGCGGCAATTTCCTTCCAAAGCGCACCAATCTGGTTGGCGATCAAAACCTTCTTTCCCAGTCCAAGGATGAAACGGGTGATCCCCGCGCTAAAATGCTCCAAAGACTCCATTCTAGTGCGAAGCTGGGTCGCAATATCCCGATAACGAACAATGGGACCCGCGATCAACTGAGGAAATAGGGAAACATAGGTTCCAAAGTCAATAAAGTTTTTCTGAACCGGCGTCTTATCCCTGTATACATCGATGGTGTAAGACATGGTCTGAAACGTGTAAAAGGAGATTCCAATGGGCAAGGCAACAGAAAGTTCCAGCACCGCCATTCCGGTCAGGCGATGAAGGATCCGCAAAAAGAAACCCGCGTATTTAAAGAAACCCAGCAAGCCAAGATTTACCGTAACAGACAAAAGTAAACAAGCAAGTTTTCTGCGGTTATATCCCCTGGTGCGACAGTATTCGATCAGTCGTCCGCAAACGTAGTCCAGCACGGAGGAGAATAGGATCAAGATCACATAGACCGGTTCTCCCCACGCGTAAAAGAACAAACTACTTGCAAATAAAACCGGATTTCTGAATTTCTTAGGCGCGATGTAATAGATCGCCAATACGACGGGCAAAAAACGAAATAAAAATAGTAAACTACTGAAAACCATTGCTAACCCCTGCTAAATTGCCTTTTTTAAAGCGGATTGTCCTTTTATATTGTTGGATTTGTTCCCGGACATGGCGATATACCAAACATAAGAACCTTTCTTCCCGTAGATCGCATTCTGAAAGACTTTTCTCTCCTCCGCGGAATAATCGCTTAAATAGTTGCTGCTGCAATTGGATTTCTTGTATTTTTTCATGGCCTTCAGAAGCTTTTTGGCATCCTTGGCGCTTTTTGCTTTCATCACGCAAAGACTGTACACTTCCTTCGAATCGCAGACATAACTAATGCTTTCCACTTTCTTACCTGCGGATAGGGGAAGCCCGCCAAAGTCAAGGGTCGACTCGGAAGAATATTTTAATTTGCTGCTTCCTCCCGTTGCCTTCAGCGCCTTTCCACAAAGGGTCTTGCAGACGGATTTCTGCGTACTTGCCAGAACGGTTTGTGAGGTAAATCCCCCTGCCAGCCCTAAAAACAGGGATAATAATAACAGGAACGCGATTGATTGTTTATAACTCTTCCTTTGATTTCTATCATTCATAACATTCATATCATTCATAATCTTCCTCCAAATTTATATCGCCGAACTCCTATCTCCAAACTCCTATCGCCAAACTCCTATCGCCAAACTCCTATCGCCAAGCTCCTATCGCCGGGCGGGATCCATCGGATCGATGAGCGGAATCCATGGATTCGACGGGATCTATGTACCTGGTCCACGAGATCACCGGGATCGGCCAGCTAACTTCTCTTGCTCCATCGGATCGATGCAATCATCGATCCAGAGATAAATCGTATTTTTGCATGATCTTCGCAAATTTACGATACGCCGGCAGCTTCCAGTGGTATCCATCCGCGGTTGCGTAACAACTCTTCAGGTATCCCTGGGAATCTTTGAGAAATGCCGTATAATTCGTGTATTTAACATTATTCCTCTTTGCCATCTTCTTCAGGTTGCGATTAAAGACGGGGATCTGCCAGAATCCCTTATGTCGTGCTCTCTCTCCTCTTGTAACCGGGGAAACCGAGCACAGTACAATGTCTGTTTGCGGCGACGCCTGCTTGATCGCGCGTACCAACCCCTGGTACTCACGGATCATGTCTCTCCAACGTCGAAAATGAATCTCGTTAATTCCCAGCATCATATATACCCGATACGGTTTCTCCGAGATCACTTTTTGTAAACCTGTTTTGCCGCCAAAAATTCTCTTTGTGTGATACGTTACCGTATTTAATCCCTTGTAAGCAACCACTTTTTTCTTACCGCCTATGTGCAGACAAGGAAGCGTCCACCACGAGACTCCCTCACAGATGGAATCTCCGGCAAAAATCGTCTTTCTCACATAGGTTTTCATCCGCATGGATGTTTTCTTAGAGGGCAAGCTATCGGTTTCTGTTGGTTTCTTCTTCTTACATGCCTGTACATAAAAATAATATTTCTTATGATTTTTTAATTTCCCAACCAGATAATGTCCTTTTTTTGTAACGCCTGCCACACGGTATTTTCCGTTCTTTTTACGGGAATAATACACTCTGTAGTATTTGGCTTTTTTCGTTTTTTTCCATGAAATCTTAACCTGATGGGTGGAATATCTTCTCGCCTTGATTTTCTTAACTTTTTTCAGTTTCTTCTTAGGTTTTTCAACCTTCCCGGACGGTGTAGCCGTAGGCTCCGAGGATTCGATCGGATTCGCACTTGCCGTAGGGACGGATGTTGGAACCGCAGTGGGAACCGAACTAGATGTAGAACCAGGTGTGGAACCAGGTACTTCTGTGGGAACGGTTGTTGCTGTATTGTTCTCAACAGCTGCACTTACTGCAACTGTTGCCGGTGTTTTCACATTTGGCACTCCCATGGATAAGCAAAATAGGGACGTAGCACATAAAAATGCACGCATATACATATTCTTTTTCATAATCTTCCTCCGAAACATAAGTATAATATAATTATACATTCCAAAATTATGATTGTAAAGTGATAATTTAGAAAGAAGTCCTTCGGGATCTGTTATCACCGATTCTTTTTTTCAAATTTTTTAAAGGATTTTATCTCCTTTTGTACTTCACTTTTCCAAGGGTCTTGATCACCTTCCCTTTCGCATTTAAAAGTCGATAGGTATATTCCCCTTTATATCCTCTCTTTTTCTTCTTATAGGTCATGTCCTCTTCAACAAGGATTTGCTTTTTAAAGACTGCCGGAGTGTCATTGATCCAACGATATTTTGCTTTCTTTGTTTTCTTTTTTATGGAATATATTACTCTCTCTTTATTATTTTTGGGGTTGTGACGAATGAGAGTGGCCTTATTGGAAGTTGACCATCCATCCATTAAATTACTATAATATGAATAACTTTTCTTCCCATATTGAATCTGTGTGAGACTGAAACCCATATTGGAGACACCTTTCTCCGGATACCATAAAGCCACAACATATTTGTACAAAATTTTATTATACTTGTTTTTTGTAATATCATGTACCGTTCCATCCGCCGTCAGGTAGTGGTATGAGGCGTTCTTATCCTCTTCCTCGTCATCATCTTCTTCACTATTATTTGTTGTGTCGGTTGTGACAGCATCTTGCTTTTCCGTCTGTTTATAATACAGTTTCTCATTCCAGATATAGCATAAGTCATGTAAATAATAATCGACGTACGACGTACTTCCCAGATCCTTAAATACCACCGTTTTTGTTCCGTTATTCTTCAATCGGAGAATATCCAGCTTTTTATCTTTGATCTTCACACAATATACATTTTCACCGATCATCCCCAAAAAAACCGCATTTTTTTCTAGTACTTTTATTTTTTTCGTCTTTGCGCCATAACGATAGATCGTATATTTTCTTATATATCTCCCGTTTTTCTTTGTCGCTTTCCTTGTCTGTACGTAAATATTTGAATGATATTTATATAGTTTATCAATTCCAGCACTGAATTTATGTAATTTCTTGATCTTCTTTGTCTTAATATCGTATTGGCATAGTTTTTTATCCAGTTTATAATAGATTCGCTTACCGGATTTGATCGCTTCCTCACCACTTAGATATGAGGAAGTCTTAACCGCCGCATGAATAGCAGCTATATCTCCCTTCCCGGGGAATAACATAGGCAAGATAAACGCTGCCATAATCGTCATAGTCATCATCGCTTTTATTTTGTGGTTTCGTAGTAAGTTCATCGTCTTCATCGTTCTTAATCCTCCTTCTCCTCGCTTGTTACAACTTAACCCTTCTTCCAAACAGAAGAGGAACGGTTTAAATGTAATGCAGGTCGAACACCGCAATCTTCGCTGCGAACATCCTCACCGTAGTCATTGACGTCGCCGTCGCTGTTAACCTCTGTTGCAAGTTTTCGAATGTAACCCGGCGACCGAAGCCACCACCTCGTATCTTTCCTGCTGATTTCACTTCCTTCTGAACTTCCTCCTTCAGGACTTCTCTGTGCATTTCCTTGTGCACATCCCTGCGCTATGGCATAAGCCGTCGCTTTCCCATATCTTTCCTGGTCATGTAGAGATCGATCGCTCTGAAAACCATAATCCTCATTTGTTATTTCAGAGAGAGATAAGAGAAACAACTTATCTGTCGTATCCTTTCCACCTTCCGTGTCGTAATGTGAATTGCCTTCATTTATCACCGTTGTCTGCTTTACAGCTTCTTTTTCACTCTCTGAAAAGGCATCCTCATAAAAATCTTTGTTTAACCATTGCCGCAGTGATGATTTTTCCCATGTGCTGGAATAATCCGCATATGGATGAAGATCTTCCCACCCATCCTCAACGATTCTCGTTACAGCGTCATCATTATAGGGCTTGCAGGCAAGTATATGGTCGGCAAGAAGGAATAGATCGTCCCCGTCCTGCTTTAAAATCTGCCACTTGATGGGAGTCTTGTCATCCCTTTGGTCTGCTACACCATCCCCATTGGTATCTTCCTGCCAGTAACTTCCAAACTCGATGATATCTCTTGTCGTGCTTTCCACATCAGGGCTGCTAAGGGCGTAATCTCCGGTCGCGCTTTCCACTTCAGGGCTGCTAAGGGCGTAATCTTTTTCTGCGCTATTTTGATTTGCAGATGGCGTATCACCACCCAAACCGTTAAATGTACAGGCGGTTAACGCCAGTGCAGTCCCCAGGATTCCTATCATGTTCCAGATCATTTTCCTATATGACATTCTCATAAAACTTTCCTTTTCTACCACATACGAGATATTATTTGAAATAATTTCAGATACCGCCCCAACTGTCAAGTTAGAGCGGTATCTGCTATACTCTATACTACGTAGATTTCTATCAATCTGCGTTGCCATTATACTTCATTTCCATCAATGATTAACCGAATGAGCGGAACATCTTACCAGCCCCACCGATACATTTTCTTCAGTTTCAATTTACCAAGCGTCTTAATTACCTTTCCTTTATCATTCAAAAGCCGGTAGATCCGATTGCCGGCATATCCATTCTTTTTCTTTTTATAACATGACTCTTCTGCAACCATGACCTGCCCTTTGAATGAATTGCAAGGAAATAAATAACGATATTTATATTTCTTTTTATTCAATTTAATTGAATATATCTTTTTCCTTTTATTCTTTTTATTTAGCTGTTCCAAATATTCTTTTTTGTTGTCTTTTACACTATAATAGACATAAGTTGTATGACCATATTGAACTTGTGTCCCTGAAGAAATCATATTAGAAACACCCTTTTCCGGATAACTCATAAACGAAAAATACTTACTCACAATGGTATTATATTTTTTCCTTGTAATGTCTTTTATCTCGCCCTTTTCTGTCATGTAATGATAAGAATAATTATTCTCCTCATCCTCGTCTTCATCTTCTTTACTTTCGGATTTATTCTTCTCTGTTACGGCGTCTTTTTCCTCTTCCTGAGAATAATAAATCTTCCCATCCCATATTTCAATACCTTGAATCCCGGAGCCTCCTTTTGATTTTTTCACAATATTCTCAAATATTACGGTTTGGGTTCCATCTTCTTTCAAATAGATAAATGACTCTTTATTATCTTTCGTAACCGTACAATATACTTTCTTCCCAATTATTCCACAGAACACAGCATGCTTCGCAAATAGTTTTGTTGACATCGTCTTTAAACTATACCGGTAAATGGAACTATTTGAACTATTTGAACTATTTGAACCATTTGTCTGGATATAAAGATACGAGCGATATTGATGCAGCCATCCGACCTCCTGACCGAATTTATGTATTTTTTTTATTTTCTTAGTCTTCTCATCGTACCGATATAATACTTTTCCTATACTATAATAGATATTTCCTTTTGTCTTTATAGAAGCACCGCTGAGCACGGCAGGGGTTTTAACCGCTGCATTCACACTATTTTTACCGGATAGCACCAGAGTAAATATAAATGCTGCTATTAAAAGTGTTATTCGCATGATTCTTTTACCCATAATGTCATCCCTCCTTCAGATATATCTATTATATCATTTTTAACAGCGGGTGACAACCACACTTTGTCCGATGGGCATCTGTCACAAATTTTGTCATAATCTGCAGTATAATCATCAGCGTTTTACAGGTAAATCTTACTTTAAGAGAGTTCGCCATCTACTAGACTAAAGAAATTTCAGCGTTTGCTGCATTTAAATGTAATGCAGGCCGTACCCCGTTCTCATCAGCATCAACAACATCGCCAAAGTAACTGACGTAGCCTTGGCTGTCAACGACGTACTTTTCGTTAATGACTACAGACGCAGCACTACTAGCGAACCCTGGCGACCGCATCCACCAGCAGCTCGTATGATATTCACTGATATAACACCCCTGTTCTTTGGCATAAGCCGATGCCTTACAGCATCTTGTCTGGTCATCAAAATCTAGATTACCATCAAAACCATAGTTCGTATTCGTGATTTCAGACAGAGACAAAAGGAACAACCTATCTGCCGTATCGTTTCCGCCTTTTGTTCCGAAATCCGGATTGTCATCATTGATCACCGTTGTCCACTTTACCGATTCTTGTTCACTCTCCGAAAAGGCCGTATCATAAAAATCATTGTTTAACCATTGGCGCAAGGTACACGTCTCCCATGTAACATCTTTATCTTTTTCATTATATCGCTTACAATCAAGCACCTGATCAGTCATCAAAAATAAATCGTCTCCATCCTGTTCCAAAACCCGCCACTTG
>CALGGT010000091.1 GCA_937915825.1 uncultured Eubacterium sp. | reverse complement strand
AACCCACGTATCTAGCTTGGAAGGCTAGTGTTCTACCATTGAACTACACCCGCAAAGGATACAAGATGATCATAATCAACTTGAACATATAAAATTTTAAAAATCGGGGTGACAGGATTTGAACCTGCGACCTCCTGACCCCAAATCAGGCGCTCTAGCCAAGCTGAGCCACACCCCGTTATCAACTCGGAACGGTCACGCTTGTCACAACGCAAGATTTATTATATTATAGAGACACAGAATTGTCAACAACTTTTTTAAAATTTTTTAAAATTTTGTAAGCCATTTATGATAATGCCTTGATATACCACAAGAGAAAATGTCCCAAATGTGGTATACTATCCTACAGATATGGAGGTGAAAATTATCAGAAGGTTAATTTAAGAAGGAATGAACAACAAAAGTATGAGGTTATCAAAAAACTTGGAACAGCATAAAGAGAGGAGATAGTTAACATGACGAAAAAATTACCGATGATTTTGGTAGTATCAATGCTTATGGGAATCATCTATATCGGTGGGTATCCGGACACGCCTGGTACTGCCAAGGCAGATGAGTCTGTGGTCACAGGCTCTGCTGTCACAGTAGAGGAGACTGCCACACCCACACCTACACCCACCGTAGATCCTGCTAAAGCGAAACAGGAGGTGATAGACGGAGGCAAGTGGAGGACCAAAAAGAAAAATATCTATTACTACACTAGTAACGGCAAAAAAGTTAAAGGTCTTGTCAAGATCAAGAAAAAATATTATTACTTTAACAAGAAAGGCATCCAGAGAACCGGTTGGCTCAAGATAAAAGGTAAATATTATTTCTTTAAACGGAAGAACAAGGCTAAAGGATGTATGGTTAAAAACAAAAAAGTAAACTATGTCAAGCTGGGCAAGAACGGCGCAGCCAAGACAAATAAAAAATGGATCCGACAGAAGCTTGCGCTTATGGTCAAATGTCAGAGCATAGTCGACAAGATAACCAACTCAAAGATGACAACCAGGCAAAAAATAAAGAAGGCATATGACTGGGAGCGAAAGCACTTCTATATCAGAGGAAATCAAACCTTTCATCCATCTAAACACTGGGATCTGGTCTACGCTAAACGTATGATGAGGGATGGTCACGGTGCATGTTATGAGTGGGGAGCGCTATATGCGTATCTTGCCAATGCAGCAGGTGCTAAAAAGTGCTACTCCGTAAGCTCCGGCGGACACGGCTGGTCAGAGATAGAGGGCAAGGTGTGTGACCCCGACTGGCAGTTTGCCAACCCGTCAAACAGTTATTTCATGCTTGATTACAGCCTAAGCGGTGTAGGTGGCAGACCGAACTACAAAAAACACAGATCATATCTAAAAAGAATATGATTTAACAGGCCCTTCCGGTGGCTGTGAATCGTAACGAAAGAAACAACCCCTTTTTTTAGTGGGGAAACTATGGTATAATAGGTGCCGAGGTGCATGGGAGCGAAACCCATCCACCCAAGGAACTAACATTCGATGTTTTTAGAAAAGGAGACCCATATGCTAACAGTTGGAATCAAAGGAAAAGAACAAGTGGAAGTTGTGGAGGAGAATACCGCCCGTGTCATGGGAAGCGGAGTGTTAGATGTGTTGGCAACTCCCGCGCTCTTAGCCTTAGTGGAAACAACCGCGTTAAAGAGCGTGGAGAGTGAATTGGAAGATGGATCTACAACGGTGGGGATCTCCGCGGATCTGAAACACACAGCTCCTACGCCTTTGGGGATGAAGGTTACTTGTGAAAGTACGTTAACAGCCATCGAAGATCGAAAGCTTACCTTTCAGGTAGTGGCGTACGATGAGAAAGGCGAGGTGGGACGCTGTATTCATGAACGTTTTCTGGTAGATCCGGAACGTTTCCAGGAAAAAGCCAATGCGAAGAGAGCCTAAGCGGGGATTGGCGTGAAGCAGCGGGGATTTGCGAGGCTTAGAGAGGCTTTGCAAGGTTAAGAGAGGTTAAGTTATGAGAAAATCTGCAACGAAATGGATCTATTATCTATTGTCCTTTATTTTACCCATTCTGGTATTGACCCTTTTGATGAAACAAGAAGGGTTTCGTCCCTTTGGATCCAAGACGTTATTGATCATGGACATGAATGGTGGATTCGTACAATTCTATTATCATTTGCGCGACCTGTTCGGCGGGGATGACTCGATCTTCTTTGCCTGGTCCCGGTCCATGGGGGGGAATTTCTTAGGCCTTTATGCCTTTGCCCTGGCAAGCCCCTTATCCCTGGTTACCATGTTATTTTCCGCAAAGGACATGCCTTTGGGAATCTTTGCTTTAACGGCCTTAAACTTCGGTTGCGCGGGACTTACGTTTTCCTGTCTGGCTTCCTACTTATGGGATCTGGCCAAGAAGCGTCCGGTCAGTTATCGTAAGAAAATGCCGTTAATTCCATTGTCGGTGGCCTATGGACTGATCGCTTATTCGTTCGCTTATTCTCTTTGTCCCATGTGGTTAACCGGTGTGGTTTTGTTACCGTTGGTCATTCTTGGTTTTGAGAAGATCATGGCCGGGGAAAGCCCTTTATTTGCCACGATCGTACTGACGGTTTTGTTCTTCACAAATTATTATATGGCCTTTATGATCGGGATTTTTACCGGATGCTACATTCTGATGTATTTTCTTACAAATATAGAAAAGAAGACCTGGAAAATCCAGGGAATCCGATTGGGGAAATTTGTGGGAAGCGCTGTTTTAGCAGTAGGGCTGGCTAGTCCGTTGCTGGTTCCTTTGGTAAAAGACCTGATCCTGGGAAAATTGGAATATACTCCTTACGATCCGGGGAAAACTACCAATTATGAACACGTTTTTGATCTTGGTAAGAAACTGGTAAATGGTGTTTATGACAGCATTACCAACGCAGGTCTTCCCTGGGTTTATACAGGATATGTGATCCTGTTTTTGGCGGTGATATTCTTCTTTATTCCTAAAATTTCCATTCGGGAGAAAGTGGGAACGTTTCTGGTATTGGCTTTTATCTCCTACAGCTTTTATAACATTCAGCTGGACACGGCCTGGCATGCGTTCCGGATTCCGACGTGGTTTCCCTACCGCTATTCGTACGTATTCAGCTTTTTATTGGGACTTATGGCGGTACGTGCTCTCTTTTATATTTGTGATTTTTTGTATGAAAAATGGTCCGCGAAGGCAACCGCCATGGCAGTTATTTTGGCAACGGTTTTGTGCGTGGTAACAGTGGTGGATATGGATCAAAATGGTAAGAAACTGTTGGCTGGCCTGGATGGGGAATTTCATTATAAGGATCAAGAAGAGTACAGTGGTTTTCTGGAACAAATGGAGCCGGTGATCGACAAAGTAAAAGAAGAAGACAAAGGCCTTTATCGGATTACCGGAACCTATGAATATGGTAAGAATGATGCCATGATCTTAGGGTACAATGGAATGACCCATTATTCCTCGAACTTCAATCTTCGCGTGAACGATACAACCAGGAAATTGGGATATGCCCAAACCCACTACTGGAATTCCGGCGTGGGGGGAACGGAACTAATGAACAGTTTGTTCGGGGTGAAATATTTCTTCCACAAAGCGGCATTTGCTTCTCCCTATGAAGAGTTTTATGCCCATGAAAAGGGGATTACCATCGATCAGAATCCCAATGCTCTTTCCATGGTTTATGCCGGAAAGATTCAGACGGTGAGCCCGAATTTGGAGGATCCCAATCCTTTCCACAACCAGAATGCCTATATGAAGGCGATTACCGGAGAAAATACGGAGTACTTCCACGATTTTACGCCGGGAAAAGCTTATCAAAATGGAACCAATTATTTCTTTGAGATCCAGATCGGAGATACCAATCCGGTTTATATGTGTTTAAACAGTGATTACCGCAACGGAGGACAGATCTGTGTCAACGGAAGAGCGGTTGCGGACTATTTTACAACGGATATGGCCGGGGTTGTCTATCTGGGACGTTTTCAACCCGGGGATTTACTTGTGGTCAGTACATCCGTTTCCAGCCCGTTTACCATCACGTCGGCTTGCTTTGCTACCTTGGATGACGAGGCGTTTCAGAGCAAGATGGCCCAGATGAAGGAGCAGGAATTAAAGATCCAAAAACATGGGAGCGGAACTTTCTCCGGAACCATGGATCTTAAAGAGGATGGGGATTTGATCACATCCTTGCCATACGAGGAAGGGTGGACGGTTAAGATCGATGGCAAGAAGGTAAAGACCGACGCCATCGCGGAAACCTATCTTGTGGTACGGGATGTGAAGAAAGGGACGCATACGGTAACTTGTTCCTATGTTTCGCCGGGCTTTCCTTTGGGAATGGGAATCGGAATGATCTCCCTGTTATTGGGTGTCCTGATTTTTGGAAAGCCGGTTCGAAACCGGATCGTTGGAAAGAAAGTCGAAGGGGCGAATCCGGATCCTTCCGAAGAAATTTGAAAGCTCGAAATTTGACATTTCAGGAAAAATAGTGTATGATAGAAACTAATTTTAAGGAAAGGAGGATCGTTGAGAATGTTTGGTAGGCCGAAAAAGGCCAGTGCTGTTGCATTTGTAGATTACGAACATTGGTTTTACGGATATAATAATAAATTTCAGATGCGCCCTAATATGTCAGAGTGGATTGATGAACTCAAGACAGAATTTGATTTAAAGGATTTATTTGTATTTGGGGATTTTTCTGAACCGAATTTGGAAAAAGATTATAAAAGAATCCGTAAAATTACGAAGAACGTAATACATACCGCCAGTGAAAAGAATGGCGTAGATAAGGATTTCACGGACGTAATCGTGTTGGATCAGATCTATCGTTATGCTGCTCAGAGAAAGAGCCCATCCGTTTACATTCTATTTACAGGGGATGCGCACTTCAAAATGGTAGCTCAATATTTGAAAGATTTGAATAAAAAGGTTATTATTTATGGTGTCCGTTATGCGTTCAGTAATACATTGAAATCGATTGCAACCAGTTACGTGGAGATGCCGCGACAATCACAGGAAAATGGTCACTACAATCATTTGATTTTTTCCAGTTTGCATCGTCTTCGTATGAAGAAGAAAAAGAAAGCAACTTATTGGAAGACCATTAAAAGCGTGGCAGAATACAATAAAGTTCCACAGGATCGGGTGCAGCATGCATTGGATAATTTACTTCGCCAGAAATACATCCAAAAGAAAGAAAACTTGGGAAGTAAAGGAAAGAAAATTGAAGTTCTGGTCGTAGACTGGAACGCAGTTGAGAGAGACGGCGTTTGGCAAAAGTCGTAATTTCACAGAACAGATAAAACTTGTCGGAGTACATCCGACAAGTTTTTTTTTCGTGACATCCAAACGGTACACGTTCTGGGTTTATTATAACCTTGACAGCAAAGGATGTGTCAGGTATGATGAATTTATTGGGGAAACGGCTGGAAAAAATGTTTAACAGGAGGTATGAAACGGTGATTATTTATGTGAATCAAAAAGCAAAAAGAAATGGAGATGGAAGCAAGGAATGGCCCTTTACCACCATATCCCAGGCGGCGAAGATCGCTGTGGCCGGGGACGAGGTGGTTGTGGCGCCCGGTGTATACCGGGAAAACGTAGATCCCATCCACGGAGGGACAAAAGACCAACCCATTGTATATCGAAGTGAGATACCATTGGGGGCGGTGATCACCGGTGCAGAAGAGGTGGACGGATGGGAACCCTATCAGGGAAACACTTGGAAAACTACGGTGAAAAATGGCATCTTTCATGGGGAAAACCCCTTTGCCACCTATGTTTACGGGGACTGGTATTTTGCCGGGAAAACCAAGCATACTGCCACGGTGTATGTAAACGATGAGGCGCTGTACGAGGCAGGCAGCATCGAGGAATGTGTGAAAGGGGAGATTTACCCCTGTTCCTGGGATCCGGAGGGATCTCGCCTGAAATGGTATGCCGAAGTGAATCCGGAAGAAACGACGATCTATGGGAATTTCGGTGGGAAGGATCCCCGGAATGAGAAGGTGGAGATCAACGTCCGAAGGAATTGTTTCATGCCGTCAAAAACTGGCGTAAGTTACATTCATGTTAAGGGATTTGAACTATGCAAAGCGGCTACGAACTGGGCGCCTCCCGCGGCGTTTCAGGATGGAATGATCGGTCCTCACTGGTCCAAGGGGTGGATCATTGAAGAGTGCGACATTCATCACAGTAAGTGTGCCGGCATTAGTTTAGGAAAATACTACGATCCCCAAAACGATCATTATTTTACCAGGCATCACGTGAAGAGCCCGACGCAAATGGAGCGGGACGCGGTATGTCGCGGACAATATCATGGTTGGACCAAAGAAACGGTGGGGAGCCATATCATTCGTAAAAACAGGATCCATCATTGTGAACAAGGAGGGATCATTGGGCGAATGGGAGCGGTTTTCTCCGTGATCGAGGATAACCACATTCATCACATTAATAACATGATGGAATTAGGGGGAGCGGAAGTTGCCGGAATCAAGCTGCATGCGGCCATTGATGTTGTGATGAGACGAAATCATATTCATCATTGTGTGATGGGGATCTGGACCGATTGGGAGGCGCAGGGAACCCGCATTACCGAAAACCTGCTGCATCACAACCAGAGACCGGATTATGCCCAACCGTTGGACGGCGGCATGGGAAGTCAGGATATTTTCGTGGAAGTCAGTCATGGCCCCACGTTGATCGATCATAATATTTTATTGTCCCAGGAGAGTTTGCGAATGGCAACCCAGGGGGTGGCGATGGTTCATAATCTGATCTGCGGCTCCTTAACGGCGGTGGGGGATTGGACGGACAGCGTGGTGGACGGCGTGCTGCGACAGCGTTATACGCCATATCACATGCATCACCGGACGGAAGTCATGGGATTTATGACCATCTTACATGGAGATGATCGCTTCTATAATAATATTTTTGTACAGAAGTGGCCAATCCCCGAAGAGAAAGAAACGCCCCAGCCAGACCATAAACCAGGGAATTTCAAGGTGGGAACCTTTATTCTGGATGAATATCCGACCTATGAGGAATGGATTGAAAATTTTGATTTGGGAAGTGATACGCCGGATATGGGGAAATTGGCGTCCGGACATTTTTCTGAATTGCCGGTGTGGATCGATGGGAACGCGTATTTGAATGGGGCGGCCCCTTATTACAAAGAGAAGCATTCCTTTGTTTCGGAGGAGAAGGTTTACGTAGAGCTTCAGGAGATCAAGAAGGAAGAAAGTCCGGAAGGAAGCTCTGGGGGCGTAATCCTAAAAACCAACGTGTTTGATGTAATGAAGGATTTCTACGGTGACGGGATTTCCTCCGATACGTTGGGCAAGGCTTTTGAGCCGGAACAGCGTTACGAGAACCCGGATGGTACGGACATTACCTTTGATACCGATTTCTTTGGGAAACATCGGGGGGCTCAGGTTTTGCCCGGACCTTTTGCGGATAGGGCATCGGAATATGTGATCCCGGATCACCCGGCGTGGTGCTGATCTCTATATTTTTTCGGGGTCGTTCCGGTTTGCTTCCGAAAAAGGGTAATGAAAGCGCTTTGGGAGGAAAAACCTAAGGAAAACGCAATTTCGGAATAAGAAAAGTCGGAATAGGTTAACATGTTTTTCGCTGTGTCGATCTTTGCGTAGTGAACAAATTCCGTAATGGTAGTTCCTGTTTCTTTCGTAAACAGCTTGGACAGGTAGGAAGCATTCAGCTCCAGTTCCTGTGCAAGCTGTTCTACGGTTAATCGCTCATCCAAATGCTCGTAGATGTAGTCAATGCATTTTCGAATGTGAAAGGATACGATCGTTTCTTTTTTCATATTTTTCATGCGGGAGGCAAAGTCCACCTGCATTTCTTCCAACAGATCCAGCAGCTGATTTCCATAGTGATAGGTATCCGCCCGTTGAATGTAAATATCACTAAGCGTATAGGCAGTATCATGGGGCATGCCCCCTTCCACACAGGCTCTGGCCACCATGGCGGTGGAAATGATCACATGATACCGTATGTTTCGAACGGGATCCTTGGACAAAACCCCTTTTCCTTTTAGATAATCTTTTTTAACTTCTGCCATATTTCGTCGGACTTGCTCCACATCTCCCCCCCGCACATCGGAATAACGCTCAAATTCCAAAGAGAAGGAAGTACGTTCAAATCCATAGGTATGATGGAGATAGAGGCGATAGTTTAAGTCTTTATTGGTATTCATGGAAAACCCCCTTGGTTTTTGCTCGGATTCACAGTAACTTTTTCGAAAGAAAGGATGAAATTGCTCTGATTATATCACAATTTTGAAAAAAATACCACCATTTTGAAATCGAGGGGAATGTTTTTTTTGTATAATAGCGTCAGAGAAAAATTGTAGTATTGTATCACTCTGGGGGAGAATGGAAGAGATGAGAGAGAAAACAACCGATTTAACCAAGGGAAATGTGTCCTCGGTAATCCTGGCGTTCTTTTTTCCAATGCTGTTTACCAATATCTTGCAACAGATTTACAACGTAGTGGACACAGCCATTGTGGGAAAAGGGTTAGGAGACGCCCAGTTAGCAGCGGTAGGAAATATGTCTTCGGTGACCTTTCTGATTTTTGGGTTTGCCATGGGGCTTTCCAACGGATTTTCGGTGATCATCGCTCAAAAATTCGGTGCCAAAGAGTATCCGGATCTTCGGCGAAGCATTGCGGCTACGTTGGAATTGGCCGGGGCGATCGCCGTTTTGTTAACCACTCTGAGCATTCTATTTCTTCCGGACATCCTAAGGGTGATGCAAACCAATCCGGCCATTTTAAAGGACAGTTTACGATATGGAACGGTCATGTTCGGAGGTTTGATCGTTACCTTAAGTTATAATGTATGTGCCGGGATCTTACGAGCGTTGGGAGATAGCAAGACGCCTTTTACGGCGATCATTATCTCTTCGATCCTGAACCTGTCCATGGACTGCCTCTTTATCTTTGTTTTAAAAACCGGCGTCGAGGGGGCGGCCATTGCCACCGTGATCGCCCAGGTGGTATCCACGCTGATCTGTGTCCGAAGCCTGAGAAAAATCCCCTTTATCCGTTTAAGGAAAGAGGATTTCATCCATTGCCAAGGTTTTTATAAAACGTTAATTGCCAACGGACTTCCTATGGCGGTTATGAATTCCATTACCGCTGTGGGCTGTGTGGTTGTTCAGTATTTTGTAAATGGTATGGGGGTTATTTATACATCGGCCTATTCCGTTTGCAGCAGATTTTTGAATTTATTTATGCAGCCGGCTTGTGTAGCCGGGTTTGCCATGTCCTCCTTTACCAGCCAGAATTATGGTGCCAAAGAGTACAAACGGATTTTGGAAGGTTTTAAAGTATGCTGGATGATCGCCATGGTCACCTTTGTGGTATTGGGAACGTTGATGGTATGCATTCCCGGACAATTGGCATCGATCATGATCTCCGGAGAAGAATCCATTGCCCTGGTGAAGGAATTTTTACCGCGATGCGGCGTTTTTATCTTTATTGTGGATTCCCTGTTTGTGATAAGAAGCGGCGTGCAGGGAATGGGATATCCTACGATCCCTATGTTGTCCGGGATTGCGGAGATGATCCTAAGAATCTCCATGATCGTTGTTTTTGTGTCATCGGTGGGATTTGTAGCCACGGCTTACGCGGAGATCGCGGCATGGACCGGTGCGTTTGTTATGAACCTGGCTTCCTTTCTCTATCATCTGTATCAAGTTATGAAAAAAGAAAAGTCAGATGGGATGTATCCACAAAAAACAAACACCGGATATAAGGAAGTTTTGTGTTGTCAGGAGGTACATACTTCATGAAAATCTTATTAATCGGTGGAACGGGAACCATCAGCATGGCAATTACACGAAGGTTAGCGGCGACGGACCATGAAGTGTATTTATTAAATCGGGGAAATCGCGTAGAAGATCTCCCGGAAGGCGTCCATTCCATTGTGGCGGATATGGAGAAGGAAGAGGAAGTAAAAGAGGCGTTGAAGGATCGGACCTTTGATGCGGTTTGTGAATTTATCGGCTTTGTTGTGCCTCAGGTAGAACGGGATTATCGTTTGTTCCGGGAAAGAACGAAGCAATATATTTATATCAGCTCGGCGTCTGCCTATCATAAACCGGTACGATCTCCCTATATTACCGAGGGAACGGCATTGGCCAATCCCTATTGGCAATATTCCAGAGATAAGATTGCCTGTGAAGAGTTTCTAATGGAAAAATACAGAACGGAGCAGTTTCCTGTAACGATCGTGCGTCCCAGTCATACCTACGATGAACGCAGCGTCCCCTTGGGCGTACATGGGGACAAGGGAAGTTATTCGGTGATTCAAAGAATGTTACAGGGAAAACCTGTGATCATTCACGGAGATGGGACATCTCTTTGGACGATGACTCACAATTCGGATTTTGCCAAAGGATATTGCGGATTGATCGGAAATCCCCATGCCATCGGGGAAGCGTTTCAGATCACCAACGATGAGACTCTGACCTGGAACCAGATCTATCAGGCGGTAGCCCAGGCCTTAGGCGTAGAATTAAAGCCTTATTATGTAAGTTCTGAATTTTTGGCATCGGTCAGCGATTACGATTTTACCGGCAGTTTATTGGGAGATAAGGCCTGCTCGGTCATCTTTAAAAACCATAAATTAAAAGAAGCGGTACCGGATTTTAAGCCGGAGGTTCGCTTTGAGCAGGGAATTGCACAAACCATTGCTTATGTATTAAGTCATAAAGAATGTCAGATTGAGGATAAAATGTTTGATGCCTGGTGTGATAAAGTAATTACTACCTTGGAGCATGCGAAAAAGGAGATTATTCGTGATTCAGATTCATGAAAAATGGGCCCTGGTAACCGGGGCCAGCAGAGGAATTGGAAGATTGGCAGCATTGGAACTTGCCAAGAATGGCTGCAATCTGATCTTACATAGCAGAGAGCTTTCTCATTTGGAGAACGTAAAGAAGGAAGCACAGTCTTATGGTGTCACGGTAAAAACCGTGGCTTGCGATCTGGCCCGTGAGGAAGAGGTTCAGAACCTGTGCAAAGAAATTGATATGCAAGGAATTCCGGTGGATATCATCTTAAATAACGCCGGTGTGCAGGTGGCATACCGGACGGAATATCTGAAAACGCCGGTATCGGACTATCTGGAGAGCTTTCGGATCAATACCATCGCTCCCATGATGATCTGTTATCATTTTCTGCCGGGAATGGTGGAAAGAGGGTTTGGAAGGATTGTAAATACCACGAGCGGGATTACTCTGGATCCGCAACAGGCCGGATATTCGGCCTCGAAAGCAGCACTGGACAAAGTTACCGTGGATTTGGGATCCAAATATGAGGGGACGAATGTGATCCTCAGCTTAACCGATCCGGGATGGTGTCGCACGGATCTAGGAGGTCCGAATGCGCCGAACCCACCGGACAGTGCAATTCCCGGCGTGGTGGTAGGTGTATTTGTGGACGACTGCAAATCCGGACGTTTATTTTCCGCCGGGGATTATACCGGCATGACACTGGAAGATGCAGTGAAAAAAGCCCAGGGGGCAACTGGATTTATTGAATAAATCCCGTTCTCTTTTGTTAATCCTTTGTTTTAGACAATTTGCTCCAATCTCCCTTGGAACGTCTCCCGTAAGGAATATTTGCCTTACGGGAGTTTTTATGTTAGGATGTTAATTGTTAATGTTATGTTAATGTTTTTAGATTTTAAGAGAAAGAATTCTCTGCTAAGATAGACTCATAAAACAAAACAACAAACCGTTCGTTTGAAAGGAGAATACAATTATGTGGAGCCGTAAAGATGTCAAAAGAAAAGGTAAAGAGAGATTCAAAGCAAATTATTGGATGTGTGTCGTGGTAGCTCTGATCTTAACAGTTCTTGCCGGAGGGACAGGCGCGTTCTCCGGCGGAAGAGGTGCTTCCACCGGCTTCCAACGTAGTCAGGAAGTAGTTCAGGATGGTAAAAAACACACTTCCATATCGGATACGCTTAAGAAAGGGGTGATCGGTGAAGGGAATACATCCGATTCATCCAAGGATACGGGAAAGAGTGACAACAGCGTGAACAACCGTTCAGGCAGCACCTCAAGCAGCAGTGTAAATTCCACAGAAAAAAGCGATGATAACAACGGGATAAGCAAGGGAGCGCTTCTGGCGATTCTTGGCATTGCAGGAATTGTTGGATTGATCCTTACAGCGATTGCCATTGTATGGGATGTATTCCTGGTAAATCCTTTGGAAATGGGTGGGAATACTTTCTTCCTGAAAAATCATTCTACGGATAGCAAAATCGGAAACATTCTTTTCGCATTTGAGAACAATTACAAGAATATTGTAAAAATCTTGTTTTTCCGGGATTTATATTTGGTATTATGGACATTCTTATTCATCATTCCCGGAATTATCAAAGGATATGAATATCGTATGATCCCTTATTTGTTGGCGGAGAATCCCAACATGACCAAAGAAGAAGCGTTCGCGGAAAGTAAACGCATGATGACCGGTCAGAAGTGGAACGCGTTCGTGTTGGATTTATCCTTCATGGGATGGATTTTATTATCCATTTTTACCTGTGGAATTTTATCGATCTTCTATGTGAATCCGTACATTTATTCCACAAACGCCGCCTTGTATTTAGCCCTAAAAGGGGATGAACCGAACGAGGAAGAAGTGTTTTATCAAAAGGAAATTGTTTCCCAGTAGGAGAAACGATCGTTGATTAGGAAGGTTTGTATGAAAGAACAATTTGAACAGCCGATTAAAATCCTAATTGCAGATGATGAGCCGGAGATTCGAGAGCTTCTCCGGCTATATCTGTCACATGAAGGATACGAGATCTTAGAAGCGAAGGATGGGGGAGAGGCGTTGGTCCGCTTTGAAAAGGATCATCCGGATTTTTGTATCTTGGATATTATGATGCCGGTGATGGATGGTTACAAAGTCTTACAACGCATTCGGGAAACCAGCAATATTCCGGTTATGATCTTATCTGCCAAAGATGGTGATTCGGAGAAAATATTGGGATTGAATCTGGGAGCGGATGACTATCTGCCGAAGCCTTTTAATCCCTTGGAAGCCGTTGCCAGAGTGCAATCCAATATCCGGAGATTTTATTTGCTGGGAGCCAGAGTGGAAAAAAGAGATGTAATCTGTGTCAGAGATTTGGAGTTGGATCCGGAATCCTGTGTTCTGAAAAAGAATGGTGAGATCATTGATCTAACATCGGTGGAATATAAAGTAATGGAACTTTTTATGAGTCATCCGGGGAAAGTATTTACCATGCAGCAAATCTATGAGCAGGGATGGGATGAGGAATTTATTGTGGCGGATAATAACATTCGCGTTTGCATTAGTAAATTAAGAAGTAAATTATCTCAGGATCCCTCGGAGTACATTAAGACAATCCGTGGATTGGGATATCGATTGATCGGATAGGATACACCCGAGGGAAAAGAAAATTGTGAGGGAAATTATGGATAAATGGCGAGAATTCCGACGATTCTTAATCGCGCGTTTTATCATTGTTATTGTACTAATATGCGGATTTGAGACTCTGAACATGACGTTTATCAATCGTATCTTTGTACCTGCGTACAGCGATTGGTTTTTAAAGGGAGTTGAGTTAAAAACATTGGGGATCATCCCGATTTTAATGTTGATCACCATGCTGCTTGGAAGGCTTCTTTTATGTCTGCCGACGAATCTTCTTCCCAGCCTGATCGGGATGGGTATTTCCTTTTCTTCCCTGAACAAAGACTTAAATCAGAAGATTGAAAGAATACTCCTGAAAAATTCCGATGTTTATCATCTAAGGGATCTTACCCCTTCTCAAATGTTTTTTCTGGTGGGGCTTTTGCTGATCCTTTTGCTTCTGGTACTTATTCCCTGTCTCGCCGGGGGGATTTATTATGTAAGTGTTGTTCTAAAAGAAGTGGGTAAGATTCAAGAGGAGGAGAAACAAATAAAGGAAGAATATGAGGCGAAACGGTCTCAGTTATTAGCGGATATTGCCCATGATCTAAAAACCCCCATCACTACCATTCACGGCTATTCCATGGCCCTGGCAGATGGGATGGTAGAAGAAGAAAAACAGGAAGAATATTTACGGGCCATTGAGAACAAATCCAAGCGATTAAGTGAAATGATCTATTTATTATTTGATTATGTGAAAATCGATACCCAGGGATTTACCTTAAAAAAAGAGAAGACCGATCTTGCGGAATTGTTGCGGGAATGTGTAAGCGGGTTGTACGCAGATGTGGAAGAAAAAAATATGGAACTGGAAGTGGGGATCCCGGATGAAAAAATTCAGGTGGAATTGGATCAAGTTCAATTTATGCGTGTGATCCAAAACCTGATCACAAATGGGATCAAGCATAATGAGGAAGGAACCAGGATTGGTATCTTTTTGGAGGAAAAAGAGGATCATTTACTCGTGTCCGTTTCCGATAACGGAGGAAAGATTCCGGAGGAACAGATTGAATATTTGTTTGATCCCTTTGTGATGGGGGATGAATCCAGAAACAGTAAAGGAGGATCCGGTTTGGGACTTTCCATTGCAAAAAAAATCCTGTCCATGCACGGTTATAAATTAAGGTTTATTCAGAACCGCAAAGTAGTCAATGGACAGGAATATGTCAAAACATTTCAGATTGAGATCTAATGGATCATGCCTCGAACATTCAGGAACCTTTATATTCTCCCAATATGAGAGAAGAGTTCTGTCCGCCAAATCCGAATGCATTGGTCATGGCATAAGAGATGGAATCGGCAACTGCTTTTTGAGGAACATAATCTAAATCAAATTCTTCTCCCGGATTTTCTAAATTCAAGGTAGGAGGGATCACTCCTTCGCGAATGGTCATTAAACAGGTAATGGCCTCTGTTACGCCGCCACCGCCCATCATATGGCCGGTGGCTCCTTTGGTTGACGTGACTTTCATATGATACGCGTGCTCACCAAATACGTTTTTAATGGCTTGATTCTCAATGACATCTCCCTTGGGTGTGGAGGTTCCATGGGCGTTAATGTATCCAATCTCTTTCGGAGAAATTTCTGCTTTCTTCAGGGCTTCCTTCATACAATGAATGGCTCCGATCCCGTCCGGATGAGGCGCGGTTACGTGATGCCCGTCGGTTCCATTGGCATATCCTGCCAGAATTCCCAAGATATCTGCCCCTCTTTTCTTGGCATGGGATTCGGTTTCCAGTATGACAGCGCCGGCTCCTTCGCCAAATACGAATCCGTCCCGGTCCCGATCAAAAGGTCGGCTGGCGCCTTTGGGATTCGTGTTGTTGGTACTTAATGCATGGGCGGATGCTAAACCGGATACGACCACCGGACAGAGACTGGCGTCACATCCAACGGCTACCACGGCATCGGCTTCGTCAGCATTTAGCAACATGGCGGCGGTGGTAATGGCATCGGCGCCGGAAGAACAGGCGGTGCTAACGGTTAAGCTTGGTCCGTGAAATCCCTTCGCAATGCCGATCTGCGCAGCTGCAATGTTGCCGATAAATTTCGGGACAAAACGGGGGCTGACCTTGCTGTGAGCGCCTGTGCTTAATCCGTCTTGGGTTTCGGAGATAATGGAAACACCGGACATGGCAGTTCCAATGACGATTCCAACACGAGCAGGATCTGCATTCTCATTGGTTAAGGCTGCCTCAAGTAAGGCTTCCTGGGCGGCAGCGTATCCATATTGCATAAAACGATCCATTTCTCTGGCTTGTTTTTTTGTCATATGATCTTCCGGATTAAAATTCTTAACCTCGGCAGCAATCTGTACGGGAAGGGAAGAGGCGTCGAATAAGGTGATGGGCGCCACGCCGCAAGCTCCGTCGATCAATTGTTTCCAGTATTCTTTTACGCCGATTCCAATCGGGGTTACAGCCCCGGTACCGGTGATCACGATTTTCTCTTTCATTTTAATTGAATGCTCCTTTCCGGATTTCCGTTCACTGTTGTTTATTTTATCAGAAAGTGCAGGGAAAGACAAGTATCTTGTTTTTTTAATAGTAGGGTGTTATAATGGGTTTGTTGATAAAAATTATCAAAAAGTCTCTAAGGAGGTAGTAAGCGTGGGCATTATTGCATCGTTACAACATACATTTCCCGGTGGCGTGCATCCCAATGAGGGGAAGGAATTATCCATGTCGGAGCCGATCCGGCCGGTAGAACCGGGAGAAATCCTGCGATTTCCCATGTCACAGCATATTGGAGCACCGGCCGAGCCTGTGGTCCAAGTGGGAGATCATGTAAAAAAGGGACAATTGATCGGCAAAGCGTCCGGCTTTGTTTCTGCCAATATTTACAGTTCGGTGTCCGGAGACGTGGTAGAAATCGCCCCCCATGCCGTAGTAGGCGGAGGGGTTGTACCCTGTGTGGTGATCAATCGGGACCATCAGGACGAGGCCGTGGATCATTTTGGAGAAGAGGTGGATGTATCCAGGCTTTCTAAGGAAGAGATCCTGGAGCGGATAAAGAATTCCGGCATTGTGGGAATGGGAGGCGCAGGATTTCCCACCCATGTCAAATTGATGCCGAAAAATCCGGAGCAGATCGATCATGTGATCGTGAATGGCGCGGAATGCGAACCTTATCTTACGTCCGATTATCGATTGATGATGGAACGAAGTGAAGATTTAATTGAAGGTCTTCGGATCGTTCTTTCTCTTTTTCCCGGAGCCAAAGGCGTCCTTGCCATTGAGAAGAACAAACCGGAAGCCATTGCCCGTCTGGAGTATTTAACCCAGAACATGCCAAACATTCAGGTGCTTCCACTTAAGACCAAGTATCCGCAAGGGGCGGAAAGACAGATCATTTATGTAACCACCGGCCGCAGGATCTATTCCAGGAAACTACCGGCGGAAGCGGGGTGCATCGTAGATAATGTGCAGACCATCTTAGCGATCTACGATGGCGTGGCAAGAAATATCCCTTCAATCTCCCGGGTTATGACCATTACCGGCAATGGGGTAAAGAATCCCGGCAACGTTTTCGTACCCTATGGAATGAGTCATAAAGAGGTGATGGAACAGATGGGAGGTTTTGTGGAAGAAGGGGTTCAGAAAATGATTTCCGGCGGACCTATGATGGGAATTGCCCTTTATGATCTGGACGTTCCCGTGACCAAAACCAGTTCTTCGATTCTGGCTACCATGGAAGATGAAGTATCTGCAGCCCTCACCACCAATTGCATTCGATGCGGTCGGTGTGTCAAGGCGTGTCCCAGTCATCTGGTTCCGCAAATGATGGCAGATGCGGCAGAACGCAGAGATTTAGAAATGTTTCAACGGCTAAACGGGATGGAGTGTTACGAGTGCGGATCTTGTACGTATGTCTGTCCGGCTAAGAGGAAATTGACGCAAAGCTTTAAACAGGCCAGAAGAGCCGTTCAGGAAGAAATGAGAAAAAAAGCGTAAACGCTTCGGAAAGGAAGAGAAAATGGAACCGATCATTCATGTATCGTCTTCGCCTCATGTGCGGGACAATTCTTCAACCGCAACGATTATGCGGGATGTGATCATCGCTTTGATGCCGGCCACCCTGATGGGGATTTATAATTTTGGCGCCCGGGCGTTCCTTGTCTTGTTGGCAACGTGCACCTCATGTTTGCTTACGGAATATTTATGGGAAAAATACCGGAAAGAACCCATCACAACCGGAGACCTGAGCGCTTTGGTCACCGGTCTTTTGCTGGGATTGAACCTCCCGGCCACCATTCCTTTATGGATGGCGATCTTAGGAAGTGTGTTTGCTGTGTTAATAGCCAAACAATTCTTCGGAGGTTTGGGACAGAACTTTATGAATCCGGCTTTGGCCGGACGGTGTTTTCTTATGTTGTCCTTTGGAAAGGCCATGACCAACTCCTTTGCGATCCCTAAGGGAAATGCTTTATGGGGCGGTTATCAGGCTACGCTGGACGCGGTTTCCTCGGCGACACCTTTGATGCAGGTAAAGGAAGCAACTTGTCAGGCAGACCTTGCCACGACCTTAAAGGATATGTTTTTGGGAACCACCTGGGGAACCATTGGTGAAACCTCGGTGATCTGTCTTTTGATCGGTGGGATTTACTTATTGTGCCGTCGGGTGATCTCCTACGAGATCCCTCTGATCTACGTGCTGACCTTCGTGGTATTTAACCTTTGTTTTTCTTTGGTCACCGGCGCGTATGTACCGATATTTTATGAAGTATGCGGTGGCGGTCTGATGTTAGGGGCGATCTTTATGGCGACGGATTATGTAACCAGTCCCATCACTCAAAAAGGAAAGATCATCTACGCGATCCTGATCGGGCTTCTAACCGGCTTGTTCCGGTTCTTTGGAGAATCGGCAGAAGGCGTGTCTTTTGCCATTATCATCGGCAATCTCTTTGTACCCCTGATCGAACGATTTACCGTTCCGAAGGCGTTTGGAAAGGAGGGAAAGGAGCATGCGTGAAAATAAGAATACCACGATCAAGGACGCGTTGATCCTGTGTGCCATTACCCTTGTGTTAGGACTGGTTTTAGCCGGCGTATATGAGATTACCAAAGAGCCCATTGAAAAAGCCCAGGCACAAAATGATAAGAATGCCTGTGAACAGGTGATTTCCGCAGTAGAAGGAGCCTCCATTGGCGAGGGGGGAGAAGAGCTTGCGGAGAAAGCCAATGAATATTTAACCCTCCATCGTTTGGGATATTCGGAGGAGGAGGGAGAAGTGGCGGAGGAAGCATCTGACTCCTATTCCAAATATGTACAGGTCCAATCCGTGAAAGAAATTACCAAAGACGGGAAAAAGGCGGGCTATGTATTTTTGGCGGATGCCAAGAAGGGATACGGAGGAAAGATCAGCTTTGTTATGGGAGAGATCCAGGGCGTGGTGACCGGTTTAGAGATCACATCCCAATCGGAAACCGCCGGTCTGGGCGCAAATTGTGAGAAACCCGCATTTAAAGATAAATTTTCCTATGAGAATGGGATCCGTTATCCCAAAGACGACAGCCTTCCCATGTATTACAAAGCGGGAACGACGCCAAAAGATGAGGGCGGGCAGATCGAAGCCATGTCCGGGGCCACGGTTACATCCAAAGGGATTACCAATGCCATTAAGGGACTTCTCTTTTACGCCAAATCTTTGGAAAGGGAGGTGGAAACCGATGAATAAATATCTGGAACGACTTCACAATGGGGTCATAAAGGAAAATCCCACGTTTGTTATGATGTTAGGGATGTGTCCGACCCTGGCGGTTACGTCATCGGTAACCAATGCCGTTGGAATGGGGCTTTCTACCATGGCGGTATTGATCTTATCCAATGTTTTGATCTCGTTGCTGCGAAAGATCATACCGGACCGGGTCAGGATTCCTGCCTATATTGTGATCGTAGCGTCCTTTGTAACCGTGGTTCAGCTTTTGCTGCAGGCCTATGTTCCTGCGTTAAATAAATCCCTGGGGGTATACATTCCCCTGATCGTAGTAAATTGCATTATTTTAGGACGGGCTGAAGCCTATGCTTCCAAGAACACCGTGTTATTATCGGCCTTAGATGGCGTGGGCATGGGTCTTGGATTCACGTTGGGACTAACGTTGATCGGTATTTTCCGTGAAATATTGGGAAGCGGTTCCCTTCTTGGATTTTCCCTGATCCCGGAATCTTATCATATTTCCATTTTCGTGATGGCGCCGGGGGCTTTCTTTGTTTTGGCGATGCTAACCGCCTGGCAGAATAAAATGAAAATGCCCAGCGCTACCAACGGAAAAGAAGTGGAAGAGGCGGAAGAGGCGGAAAAGCCGGGAACCCCCAATGAATCCAATGGGAAGGAGGATGCGCAATGAGTCTCTTTACAATCTTATTCTATGCCGCATTGGTGAACAATTTTGTATTAAGCCAGTTTTTGGGGATCTGTCCCTTTCTGGGCGTTAGTAAGAAAATTCAAACCGCCGCGGGAATGGGAGGAGCGGTTATTTTCGTGATCACCATTTCCTCCACCTTAACCAGTGTGCTGTATCAATTTCTCCTGGTACCCTGGCATTTAGAATATTTAAATACCATTGTATTTATTTTAGTGATCGCGGCTCTGGTTCAATTTGTGGAAATGTTTCTGAAGAAAAAAATCCCTGCCCTTTATGAATCTCTGGGTGTCTATCTTCCTTTGATCACCACCAACTGCGCGGTGTTAGGTGTGGCCTTGTTAAGTGTTCAGAATGAATATACGATCTTAGAAAGTGTTGTAAATGGGATCGGTGCTTCCGTAGGGTTCTTCTTAGCCATCGTTTTAATGGCCGGCATTCGTGAAAAACTGGAAAGCAGCAATATTCCTCAGGTGTTGAAAGGTACGCCGATCGTATTGATCACGGCAGGTCTGATGGCCATCGCTTTTTGCGGCTTCGGCGGTGTAAGTTTCTAAGGAGGGATTGCCATGCAAACAATGACCATATCGGTAATAATATTAGGGATTTTGGGATTGGTGATCGGTGTTTTGTTAGGAGTGGCCGGAAAAATCTTCGCCGTAGAAACCGATGAACGGGTGGAAAAGGTAAGAGGATTTTTGCCCGGAAATAATTGCGGCGGATGCGGGTATGCCGGGTGCGATGCCTTAGCAGAGGCGATCGTCAAGGGGATGGCTCCTGTGAATGCATGTCCCGTGGGCGGCCCTAAGATCGCGGAAGTGATCGGTGAGATCATGGGGAAGGAAGCGGAGGCGTCCGATCCGTTGGTGGCGTTTGTTCGTTGCGCCGGAACCTGTGAGAAAGTAAAAAAACAATATGAATACGTAGGAGCGCCGGATTGTACCCAGGCAGCGGTGGTTCCCGGTAAGGGAGACAGATCCTGTGATTTTGGATGTATGGGATTTGGCAGCTGTGTCACCGTATGTGAATTTGACGCCATTCACATTCAAAAGGGTGTGGCGGTGGTCGATCCCTCCAAATGCGTGGCATGTGGAAAATGCGTAGAGATCTGTCCCAATCACCTGATCGTTCTGGAACCTATGAGAAAACGCCCGGTTTACCAGGTTCAGTGCGTAAATCCCGGGAAAGGAAAGTCGGTGCTGGCTGTTTGTGACGCCGGCTGTATCGGCTGTGGCATCTGCGAAAAGCAATGCAAATTCGGCGCCATTGAAATGGTGGATCAATTGCCGGTCATTGACCCGGAAAAATGTATGGGATGTGGAGCCTGCGCGAAGAAATGCCCGAAACAGGTGCTGGCGAAAAGAGCCGGTGTAAAGTAAATACAGGATCCGATCCTGACAAAGAGCGATTTGCCCTCGATCTTGCGATTGAGCCATGAAACCGGAGATAGAAGGAAAATCGCTCTTTTTTTGTTGGTCTTTTATTCCTTTGTTTTGAAGAAGGATGGATAGTTTTTCTTGCGTTATTACGGTATTTTGTGATATACTAATAGTACATATGTGTAAATGTAAGAAAGGAAATGTTTCATGAAGAGGAAAGTCATATCTTTTATCATAAGTTTGCTGGTGCTGGCTGTGATCGGCGTTGGCGGGATGATCGTATATAAAAGACTGTCACCCAGCAAAGTGAAAAGATCCATGGCAAGTCAATACAATACCTTAGGGGAAGATCAGGCGCTGATCGTTCTCAACGGCGTGCCCCTGGAGGAAAACTTTGGAAAAGTTATTGGCGGTCAGGATTACGTGGAAATATCTTTTGCCAGGCAGTATTTAAACAAACGACTATATTGGGATGATAAAGCAAGGATCTTATCGTTGGCTACCAGCGACGGTTTGATCCAGATGAAAGCAAACGCCAACTCCTATACGCTGGGGAATGAAACCAAAGAACCGAAAACCCAGGTGATCTATGTGGATGGGTCGACGGTATACATTTCCATGGATTTTGTGAGTCAATATTCTTATATTAACTATGAGAGCAAAGGGGAGGAGGTTCCGCATCGGATCCTGGTACAATCAGATTTTACCACCGATTGTGTATTCGGCGTACTGGCGAAGGATGAGTACCTCAGAGTGGGACCGAACAAAAAATACGATTATCTGTTGAAGATCCCGCGCAACAACAAAGTGGTTGTGGAGGAAAGCGCCCGGGTGGAAAATGGCTATCAAAAAGTTTATACCATGGACGGGATTGCAGGCTACGTACCCCTTGAAAGCATTGGAGGCAGGGAACAGGAACCCTGGACGGCGAAGGGGAAAGAAGATATCTTTCAACCCATGAGCATGGAGAAGAAGGTGTGCTTAGGATGGCAATACACCGATACCTCCGGAGAATACGACTTACAAAGTAAGATTTTAAATGCCGGAGCCATGAACGTGATCTCCCCTACCTGGATGAAGGTGGTGGACGACCAGGGAACCGTGGAGAACAATGGAACCCAAAACTATGTAACCATGGCCCATTCCGCCGGATTAAAAGTTTGGGGTATGGTTCAATACGAGAAAGATTCCAAGATCAGTAAGGTTTTAAAGAGGACCAAAAGAAGAACCCGTCTGGTACAGAATATCCTTCAGGCTGCCATGAGTTGTGGTATGGATGGCGTCAACATTGACTTTGAAGAGTTGAGGGAATCCTCTATGGAAGGGTATCTGGAGTTTTTAAGGGAATTGGTGTTGGTCTGCCATGCCAACAACATTCTGGTCAGCGCCGATAATTACAATGCCACGGATGCTACGTTCTACTATGATTGGGCGGAGCAGGGGAAGATCCTGGATTACGTTATATTTATGGCTTACGACGAGCATTATCCCGGAGGCGGCTCCATTGGAAGTGTGTCTTCGCTCAGTTATGTAGAGGAAGGAACCAAGACGGCTCTGCAATATGTGCCGAAGGAACGTACGGTGATCGCCCTTCCGTTCTATACCCGTTTATGGAAGACCACGAAAAATAAAAAAGGCGAGAATAAGATCACGTCCACGGCTTACGGTATGAGCGGGGCGGAAAGTATTCTCCATGAGAAAAATATCACCCCGAAGTGGGATGATAACAGTGGACAATATTACGCATCGTACAACGAGGGAAAAGACCAATATAATATTTGGCTGGAAGAAGAAACCTCTTTGGAATTAAAGATGAAATCCGTCATGGCACAGGAAGTATATGGCGTAGCCTTCTGGCAGTTAGGATTGGAACGCCCGGCTACCTGGAAAATGATCGCGGAACAGATCAAATAAGAGCGGGGAGTGGTAACGTGGAAACACGGATCATTACATGGAACGAACCGGGATTTTCTCCGGAAGAGAGCAGTTGGATCAAGGAAACCATTGGCAAGGGAGAATTGATCGCCTTTCCGACGGAAACCGTTTACGGATTGGGAGGAGATGGATTCAATCCCGGCGCTTCTCAAAAAATTTATCAGGCGAAGGGACGACCTTCGGATAATCCTTTGATCTTGCATATTTCCGATCTTTCCATGCTATCGGACATTGCACGGGAGATTCCGGATGTGGCCTATATCCTGGCAGAAAAATTCTGGCCCGGCCCGCTAACCATGATCTTTAAGAAGAAAGCGGAGGTTCCCGTAGAAACCACCGGGGGACTTTTTACGGTGGCTGTCCGGATGCCGGACCACCCGGCGGCTTTAGCGATGATCCAAATGGCAGAAACGCCCATCGCGGCGCCCAGCGCGAATTTATCCGGAAAGCCCAGCCCTACCAGAATGGAACATGTGACGGCAGACCTGGGAGGGAAAATTGCCGGATTGATCGATGGAGGCGAAGTGGGGATCGGTTATGAATCCACCATTGTGGATCTGACCGAGAAGGAACCCTTGATCCTTCGTCCCGGCTATATTACAGCGAAGATGCTGGAAGAGACCTTAGGAAACGTAGAAAAAGATCCGGGTTTGGAAGGGGAAGGGAGACCGAAAGCCCCGGGAATGCGATATCGACATTATGCCCCGAAGGCGGAGATGGTGGTATTTTACGGAACGGTTGCGAAACAAAAGGAAACCATTCGAAACCGGGCGGAGGAATATTTAAAGAAAGGGTACCGGGAGGATGAGATCGGGATCTTAGCCACGAGAGAGTCGAAGCAGGAGTATCCGGTCGGAAGGGTTCTTTGCTGTGGATCCCGTCAGGATGATACCATGGGACATGATCTATACCATGTTTTGAGAGAGTTTGATGGTCTGGGAGTTCGGGTGATCCTATCCGAGGGATTCGATGATTCGCCGAAGGCAGAGGCACTGATGAATCGAATGAGGAAAGCGTCCGGAAATCATATGATCAAGGTAGACATGGAGTAGACAGGATGTGAGACAATGCAATATAAAAAACTGATTTTTGTAACGAATGACAATTTTACATTGGGACCGATGGCGGAATGGATGATGAAAGATCTGGCCAAAG
>CALGGT010000090.1 GCA_937915825.1 uncultured Eubacterium sp. | reverse complement strand
TTCCCTACACGACGCTCTTCCGATCTGGATGAGGTGGACTCGGTTCTGATCGATGAAGCCAGAACTCCGTTGATCATTTCCGGAAGCAGTGGAAAGTCGACAAAGATTTATCAGGCCTGCGACAATCTGGCCAGACAGTTAAAAAAAGGAACCGCCAAAGAGCTTTCCAAGATGGACATCATTATGATGGAAGACGATGAAGAAACCGGGGATTATGTTACCGATGAGAAGGAAAAAACCGTAAACCTTACGGCACAGGGTGTTGAGAAGGTGGAACGTTTCTTCCATCTGGATAACCTGGCAGACCCCGAGAACCTGGAAATCCAGCATTGTATTATTTTGGCCTTACGTGCTCACAGCTTAATGCATCGTGATAAGGATTACGTGGTTAAGGATGATGAGGTTTTGATCGTAGATGAATTCACCGGACGTATTATGCCGGGACGCCGTTATTCCGATGGTTTGCATCAGGCGATCGAGGCGAAGGAACACGTGCAGGTTAAGAAAGAAAGTAAGACATTAGCTACGATCACGTTCCAGAATTTCTTTAATAAATATGATAAGAAATCGGGTATGACCGGTACGGCGGTCACCGAGGAAAAAGAGTTCCGTGAGATTTATGGAATGGACGTTGTAGAAGTCCCCACCAACGAACCCATGATCCGTGTGGATGAAAATGATTCCGTATATAAGACGCACAAAGAAAAGATGCATGCCATTGTGGAGGATATCATTTCGTGCCATGAGAAGGTGGAAAATGGGATCAAGGGCCAGCCGGTGTTGGTTGGTACCATTACCATCGAGGCTTCGGAGGAATTGCATCGGATGTTGGAACGAAAGGGAATCCGCCATAAAGTATTGAACGCGAAGTTCCATGAAATGGAAGCGGAGATCATTGCCGATGCCGGTTTGGCCGGCGCGGTTACCATTGCTACCAACATGGCCGGCCGTGGTACGGATATTAAATTAGGAGAAGGGGTTGCGGAGTTAGGCGGCCTTCGCGTGATCGGAACGGAACGTCATGAGTCCCGTCGAATCGACAATCAGTTACGTGGTCGTTCCGGACGTCAGGGGGATCCGGGAGCTTCCAAGTTCTATTTATCTTTGGAAGATGATCTGATGCGTTTGTTCGGATCCAAGAATTTAATGGATATGTTCAATTCCCTGGGAATTCCGGATGGAGAACAGATTCAGCATCGCATGTTAAATAAGGCCATCGAACGGGCACAGAAAAAGATCGAAGGAAACAACTATGGAATTCGAAAGAATTTGCTGGAATACGATCTGATCAACAATCAACAGCGTGAGATCATTTATGAAGAACGTCGGAAAGTTCTGGATGGCGAGAACATGGAAGATACCATTCACGCTATGATGGATGAGGTGATTGATAATTACGTCAATGGAATTATTGATAGCGGTATGAATGCTGCAGATTGGAACTGGGATGAATTAAACACCAATCTGGTTCCGGTGTTGGGAATTTCTCCCATGTCCTATGATGAAACTCAGGATCAGAATTTAACAATGGGAGAATTGGCAGAGCAGATCAAGGCGGACACCTGGGAGCTGTATAAGAAGAAAGAACTGGATCTTCCGGAAGCCGAGCAGATGCGGGAAGTAGAGCGTGTAATCCTCCTTCGCGTTACCGATCAGCATTGGATGAATCACATTGATGACATGGATCAGTTACGCCAGGGAATCGGCTTGCAGGCATTTGGCCAAAGAGATCCGGTGACCGAATATCGTTTCCAGGGATATAATATGTTTGAGGAAATGACCGATTCCATTCGTGAAGAGACGGTAAAAGCATTGATGCACGTAAGATTCGAGAGAAAGATCGAGCGTGAACAGGTGGCAAAGGAAACGGGAACCAACAAAGATGATTCCGCCAATGCCCCGAAGGTTCGTAAAACGGAAAAAGTAGGACGGAATGATCTGTGTCCTTGCGGTTCCGGTAAGAAATATAAGTACTGTCACGGAAGGAAGGATGCTTAATGGTTGAGTTGGATAACTATAAGGTGGAACTTTCCGCCTATGAACAACCGTTAAAAGAAATATCCCAGGCCCTAAATATTCAGCAGAAGGAATATCGCATTGAAGAGCTGGAGCGGAATATGGAGGCGCCGGATTTCTGGGACGATGCCGCAAAGGCCTCGGAATCCATGAAGGAATTAAAAGAATTAAAGGATATTGTGGATATCACGAAGAAATTGAAAACGTCCTATGAAGATATTCTTACCTTAATTGAAATGGGTTATGAAGAAGAAGATCCGGAGATGGTAAAAGAAATCGGACAGGAGCTGAAAACCTTTGAAGAAAGCTTTGAGAACCTTCGATTGAATACGATGTTAACCGGAGAATATGACAGTGATAATGCGATCCTGACCCTGCATGCCGGCGCCGGTGGAACGGAAAGCTGCGATTGGGCCGGAATGCTGTACCGGATGTATCAGCGTTGGGCAGAGAAAAAGAACTTTTCCGTGGACGTGTTGGATTATCTGGACGGAGAAGAGGCCGGTGTCAAGTCCGTTACCATGCAGATTAACGGAACCAACGCCTACGGATATTTAAAAAGCGAACACGGCGTTCATCGACTGGTCCGTATTTCTCCCTTTAATGCCGCCGGAAAACGCCAGACTTCTTTTGTATCCTGTGATGTGATGCCGGATATTGAAGAAGATTTAGATGTGGAAGTGGCAGACGAGGATATTCGGATCGACACCTATCGATCCAGTGGAGCCGGTGGTCAGCATATTAACAAGACCTCTTCGGCCATTCGGATTACCCATTTTCCCACGGGGATCGTGGTACAATGTCAAAATGAGCGATCCCAGCATATGAACAAAGACAAGGCGATGCAAATGCTGAAAGCCAAATTGTATTTGTTAAAAGTGCAGGAGAATCAGGATAAGGCCTCCGGAATTCGGGGAGAGCAGAAGGACATCGGTTGGGGAAGTCAGATCCGTTCCTATGTTATGCAGCCTTATACGATGGTCAAGGATCATCGGACCAATGTAGAAACCGGAAATGTTAACGCGGTGTTGGATGGAGATATTGATCTATTTGTCAATGGATATCTGCGAATGATATCCGGTTCGGAATCCGGGGAGAGGATGTAAATGCAAGACCTGATTATTTGTACATGGAACGGAATGAAATGTGGCATACCCGTAGATTACGTGGAGGCAATCGAGCCGGAAAGCAAAGATTCTTCCACTCAGATCTTAAGATTAAAGGGAAAAGATGGCGGATTTACCATTCAGATTGATACCATCGATCCGATTTACCATGGACAAAAAGAGGAATTTAAAGAACTGCCTCCCAGCATGAAAGAATGTGCGGATCCCATGGTGGAATCCGTGATTCAAAAGGAGGGAGAATGGATCGTAGTGATCAATCCGGAGAGGGTTGTTCCATGATAGAGATACACGGCAACATGTTGTAAGTAAGTGAGGAAAGAAACATGAAAATTGCAATTTTAGGTTATGGCACCATTGGATCCGGAGTAGCGGAAGTTCTTAAGAACAATTCGGACGTGGTAGCTATGAATGCCGGAGAAAAGGTAGAAGTAAAATATGTATTGGATTTAAGGGATTTCCCGGGGGACCCTGTGGAGAACATTCTCACTCATGATTATGAAGAAATTCAGAATGATGAAGAAGTGGGGTTGATCGTTGAGACCATGGGAGGGGTTCATCCTGCGTATGAATTTGTAAAAGCCGCTTTGGAAAAGGGAAGAAGCGTGTGCAGCTCCAACAAAGAGCTGGTAGCGGTTTACGGAGCGGAGTTGATTCAGATTGCCAAAGCTCATAACACGAATTTCTTTTTTGAAGCCAGTGTAGGGGGAGGAATTCCCATTATTCGTCCGTTGATCCAATGCATTACGGCAGATAAAATTGAAAGGATCAATGGAATTCTGAACGGAACGACTAACTTTATTCTTACGAAAATGGCAGAAGATGGGGAAGATTTTGATGTAGCCTTAAAGACGGCCCAGGATCTGGGATATGCGGAGAAAGATCCGACCGCCGATGTGGAAGGGTACGATGCATGCCGGAAGATTGCTATTTTAGCCTCTCTTGCATGCAAAAAGCAAGTCAATTACGAAGATATTTATACCGAGGGCATTACGAAAATAACGGCAACGGATTTTCTTTATGCGAAGAAAATGGGATTTGCCATTAAGATTTTTGGAACCGCTGTGATGAAGGATGGTAAGGTATATGCCATGGTAGCGCCGCAGATGATTTCTACAGCCAATTCCTTGTTCAGTGTAAACGGAGTGTTCAATGGAATATCCGTAACCGGCAATATGCTAGGGGATGTGATGTTCTATGGTGCCGGTGCCGGGAAGTTGCCTACTGCCAGTGCAGTGGTTTCCGATGTGGTGGAGGCGGTTTCCAAGAAGAATACCCATGTAAGCGTAGCATGGGATCCAACACCGTTAACCTTATCCTCCATGGATGAAATGGAGAATCGTTTCTTCTTCCGCGTAGGAGATGAGGAGAAAGATCAGGCGGTCAAAATGTTTGAATCCGCGGAAGTGATCGATGCCGGTGTGACTGGGGAGAAAGGGATTCTTACCGGACCGGTCAAAGAAAAAGATGCGAAAGAGAACTTTGAAAAATTAAGCAGTTTGCGTGGTCGCATTCGTGTGCAAGATTAGAATAAGAGGAGAAAAGATATGTTAGTCGTCAAGAAATTCGGTGGTACCTCTGTGGCCAATAAAGAGAGAATCTACAATGTGGCACAGCGGTGTATCAAAGAGTATGAGAAGGGAAACGATGTGGTCGTAGTTTTATCCGCCATGGGTAAACAAACCGATGTTTTGTTGGATATGGCCAAGGATATCAACGACCGACCTTCCAAACGTGAGCTGGATATGTTGTTAACAACGGGAGAACAGACTTCCGTCGCCTTGATGGCAATGGCCATGCAAAAATTAGGAGTTCCGGCAATTTCCCTAAATGCGTTTCAGGTAGCGATGCATACCACCGCGGATGCCGGGAATGCCAGATTGCGTCGTATCGATACGGAACGGATCCTTCATGAGATCCAACAAAGAAAAATCGTGGTCATTACTGGATTCCAGGGAATCAGTAAATACGAAGATTATACCACGTTGGGACGTGGGGGGTCCGATACAACGGCAGTTGCTTTGGCAGCGGCCCTGCATGCGGACAAATGTGAGATTTATACGGATGTTGACGGCGTTTATACCGCCGATCCGAGAATTGTAAAAGACGCAAAGAAATTGGATGAAATAACTTACGATGAGATGCTGGAATTGGCAAGTTTGGGAGCCGGGGTTTTACACAATCGTTCGGTGGAAATGGCCAAGAAGTATGGCGTAACATTAGAGGTAAGGTCCAGTCTGAATACCAATGAAGGAACCATCGTAAAGGAGGAAGTTAAAATGGAGAAAATGTTAGTCAGCGGAGTCGCTTGTGATAAGAATGTTGTTCGTATTGCGGTAGTAGGTTTGGAGGATCGCCCTGGCGTTGCATTTAAATTGTTCCGTCACTTGGCAAATCATAACGTAAATGTGGATATGATCCTGCAATCCATTGGTCGTGACAATACCAAAGACATTAGCTTTACTGTGACAGAAGATATGGCGCAAACCGCGGTGGATACCGTAGAGCGTCACCGCAGCGGAAGCTTAAAGTGCAGCGATGTGAAAGTAAATTACGATCTGGCGAAGGTCTCCATTGTAGGGGCCGGAATGCAATCCAACCCGGGCGTAGCAGCACGTATGTTTGAGGCATTGTACGATGCCAATGTAAATATTCATCAGATTTCCACATCGGAGATCCGTGTTACGGTTTTGATCCGCAAGGATGATGCAGAGCGTGCCATGAACGCGGTACATAAGGAATTCGATTTCTAATTGAATTCTCAATGAATGTTTGAATTATCTTGATGTCAGGGTCAAAAACTTTTTTGATCTCAGCATCATTATAATTATCTTTTTATTATTTTACGCAGAAACTTCCGGATTGAATCAATCCGGAAGTTTCATTATGTAGATCTTTTCAGTTTTCATCTCATCCTACGAATCCGTAGGGCACATTAAACAATGGTTTTCACAACGGAAAGAATCTGTTCCGGTTCAAACGGTTTTTGAATGAATTCCGAAGCACCTTCTTTGATCGCTTCCACCATCTTGGATTTCTGTCCGGCAGCGGTAACCATGATCACCGTAGCGTCCGGATGATCGGTCATAATGATCTTAAGAGCCGACAAACCGTCCATAACCGGCATGGTAATATCTAAGGTTACCAAATCCGGATTCAATTCGTCGTACATTTTAACAGCTTCTTCCCCATTTGTTGCTTCCCCAATGATCTCATGCCCCGCCTCTGTTAAAATCGATTTTAGTATTTTACGGGATGTACGGGAGTCATCCACAATTAATATTTTAGCCATATATGATATCCTCCCTTCCTTATTCTGCCAACAAAACGACACGTTCGCCGGCCACATATACCGGCAAGATATAAATATCGTTTGGTTCTTTTAATTCGCCATCTTCGTAAAACTCGGGTGGTAACATATCCATCGCAACATTCTTATGACTTAATTCCGAAGCATACAAGCCGTTAATGCAATTGGCAAATTCACAAAGAGCATCTAAAACATCTTCATCCGTGGTAGCAAAATCTTCCTTTGCGAAGGAGGATGCAATCGGGACAAAGGATTGCGTATCCGATGCAAATCCGAATAAACCATCTTCCTCACTGACAACACGTTGGTAAGATAAATATTTCGCCTTATAGGTTTTCGTGGTAATGGCCGGTTCAATGCGAAGGTACGGAGTAACAAAACGTACCAGATTTCGCAAAGCCAAAGCAAAGCGATCTACAAATTTGTCATCCGGTAAGAAGTTGGGGAGCAATCGTTCGAAATCTCCGATCTTAATAGCTTCCAAAGCGGAATTTGTAATATTTAAATCTCGTTGAAAATCTTCTAATTCCTCCTGGATCCGATCATTATCCAGGATCTGATTCTCTAATAATGCCTGGATAAACATTAGATAGGGGCTGCCCTGCATCCCTAGCAGCTTGGTCACATCCGAGGGAGTGAGATACCCCTTTTCAACTGCCAGATCTCCGAACCGTTTATCTGTTTGCGCCTGCAATTGATTCAGTTCATTCGTCTGTTCCCTTGTTAATAATCCTTCTGATTCTGCTATCAAACCTAACTTCACACGATTCGCCTTCATATAATCCATACAATGTGAAAAATCAGATTCTGACATCGATCCCTTTTTTACCAGATAGTCTCCGAAAAACTGACTGAACATACAATCCCTCCTTTCCACTTGAGTGGGAATCACGATACAAATATTATAATGTAATTATAATACAAAGCCCATTTAAAGTCAAGAAAAAAGGGGGGTTGAGAAGAAAATACGGTTGACGAACGGAGAGAAAAGTTTTACAATATAAAAGCAAGTTGTGTTGGAAAATCAGAGAAAGGATGAACGGTATGGCAGGATCCTATTACGGCAATTTATTTAAGATTACAACCTGGGGAGAATCTCATGGCAAAGGCGTAGGCGTCGTATTGGATGGATGTCCTGCCGGCGTCTTATTGGACGAGAAAGTGATCCAGAAGTGTCTGGACCGAAGAAAGCCCGGTCAGGACCCGTATCAAACACCTAGAAAAGAGTCCGATCAGGTGGAAATCCTATCCGGCGTATTTGAAGGGAAGACCACGGGGACCCCGATTTCCATGGTGGTTTACAATCATACCCAGCGTTCCGGGGATTATAAGGAGATCGCATCGTATTATCGACCGGGGCACGGAGATTATACTTATGATGCCAAATACGGATTTCGTGACTATCGCGGCGGCGGAAGATCTTCCGGCAGAGAGACCATTGGCCGGGTGGCCGCGGGAGCGGTGGCTTTACAGATCCTAAAGGAATTGAAGATTTCCGTAACGGCTTACGTTACGAAGATTGGTCCGGTGGAAGCGGAAAAGAGAGATCTGACTCAGATCGAGAAGAATCCCTTTCGCATGCCGGATGGGGACAGTGCCCAGAAGGCAAAGGAATATTTAGAACAATGCATCCGGGAGGGGGACTCTACCGGAGGCGTTATTGAATGTGAGGTAACCGGAATCCCGGCTGGATTGGGCGACCCGGTATTTGAAAAATTAGACGCAAACCTGGCTAAAGCCCTTATGTCCATAGGAGGGGTGAAGGCGGTCGAAATCGGCGACGGATGCAAAGTAGGAGAGAACAAAGGCTCGGAGAACAACGATGCTTTTGTTAGGATGGACGGAAAGATTTCCAAAGCAAGCAACCACGCGGGCGGGATTCTGGCCGGGATCAGTGACGGAAGCAATCTGATCTTACGGGCGACCATAAAGGGAACCCCTTCCATTCATAAGAAACAAAGGACCGTGAATCGTGAGCAGGAGGAGATCGAGATTGAGATCGGCGGCCGCCATGATCCGGTGATCATGCCCCGGGCGGTGCCTGTGGTGGAAGCGATGACAGCTCTTACGTTGGTGGATGCATTGCTTCAGAATATGACCGCTCGTTTGGATGGAATTCTTACGTTTTATGAAAGGTAGAAAAAAGTGGATCATTTCAAAAGATCGTTGGTCTTGTGTCTGATCTTCTTTCTGACCGCAGGAATCCTCTTCGGTTGTAAGAAGAAAACGGATACGGCGGATAAGGAAAAAACCAAGAAGAATGCGGCAACCGGCCAGGCAGTAACGGTGTCGGAAGCAGAAGCAACGGAGATCGCGGAAAAGATCGTCCGCAACATGACCTTAAACGAAAAAGTCGGTCAGATGTTCTTTGTGAATCTGAACGGGTTAAATGAAAATAAAACAAATACCAGAGAGTATACGAAGCGTATGGGGGAGTTGATCGAACGATATCATCTGGGTGGCGTGATCCTGGAAGAAGATAATTTTTATTCCAGGGAACAGGTACAGGAACTGACCCGTGAGCTTTCTCAGGTGAAAGATATCCCTCTTTACATTGGAATGACCGAGGAAGGAGGAGGAACCTACTCGGTCGCTTATCAACACCGGGATTTCGGTTATACGGCCTATGCGGAGCCTTCCAAGGTCAGTAGCTACATGGAAGAGGATGCTTTTAAGCGGATGGGAAGCAATTGGGCGGACGAATGCACAGATTTAGGCGTCAATCTGAATCTGGCGCCCAAGGCGGAACTTGCTCATACGGAAACACCGGTTAATGAGGAAGCGGTAAAGGAAGCCATTCGTTCCTGCATCGGCAAGGAGCCGTCGCCACCGAAGATTTCTGAAAAAACCGGAAAGAAAAAACAAAAGAAAATCTGGAAACGGTATCAGAAAGCCCGCAAACGATATTTTCAAAGAAGGACGGAATTGTTGGACAAATACGTTGTCGACGATTACGAAGATCGGCTGTATGGAACCGACGCGGATTCGGTTAAGAAGATTACCAAGGCGATCCTGAAAGGAACCAAAGGGAAAAAAGTATCAACGGTAACCGGGGTATTTCCCGGGATTTCCAGCGTAGCCGATTATCATCAATTGGTTCCTCTTTCTCTGGATACCAGTTTGTCCCAGCTTCGAAAGGAAGACCTGGTATCCTTTGCCGGTATGAAGAAATCGGCCGGTATGGTCCTGGGGAACGTGACCATGTCGAAATTGGATCCCGAACACCCTTTGCCTATGTCGAAAACCATTATCCAGAAACTGATACGAGATGAAATGGGATTTAACGGATTCTTAATGACAGAGTCCTTACAGGCCCCCTCTCTTACCAATCAATATACCTCAAAGGAAATCGTAACGCAGATGATCAACGCCGGTGTAGACGTCCTTTACGACCCGGCCAACATTGGAGCGGCCATTACCACGGTGGAACAGGCCGTGATATTTGAAAAAATCGATGAACGCCTGATCAACCAGGCAGCCATTCGTGTGATCCGAAGTAAAATACTTCGTGGCATTATAGAGAAAGACTATGAAATGGAGGAATCGTAATGGATCAGGAAATCCATGAGGAATGTGGAGTCATGGGAATCTATGACACAAAGGGGAACGATGTGGCGGCATCCATCTATTATGGATTGTTTGCCCTTCAACACCGTGGTCAGGAAAGCAGCGGCATTGCCGTTAGCGATACCAGAGGCCCGGTTGGTTCCTATTCCGTTCACAAGGGAATGGGTTTGGTAAATGAGGTGTTTGATGCGGAAAACCTGGGGAAATTAAAGGGAAATATCGGCGTGGGACATGTGAGGTATTCCACTACGGGAGCCAGTATTCCACAAAATGTACAGCCCCTGGTTTTAAATTATGTAAAGGGAACCTTGATGTTAGCCCATAACGGGAATCTGGTAAATGCCAGAGAGCTGAGAACCCAGATGGAATACACCGGTGGTATTTTCCATACAACCATTGATACGGAAGTGATCGCCTATTTAATTGCCAGGGAGCGTTTGACATCGCCGACGGCGGAAGAGGCAGTGAAGGAGGCCATGAAGAAATTAAAGGGTGCCTATTCCTTAGTGATCGCCAGTCCGAGAAAATTAATCGGAGCCAGAGACCCTTTTGGATTCCGTCCCCTGGTGATCGGGAAAAGGGAGGATGCCTATGTTTTGGCTTCTGAAACCTGTGCCCTGGATGCTATCGATGCAGAATTTGTAAGAGATGTCCTGCCCGGGGAGATCGTCATGTTGGATGAGAACGGCATTCAGTCCGACCGGGAAATGTGTAAAGAGAACGCGGCCCGTTGTATTTTTGAATACATCTATTTTGCCAGACCGGATTCCTACGTAGATGGCATCAGCGTTTATAAAAGCAGGATCACAGCCGGGAGGATCTTAGCGCAAATGCATCCGGTGGACGCGGATATTGTTGTGGGCGTGCCGGATTCCGGAAATGTAGCGGCTATGGGATTTGCGGAAGAATCGGGGGTTCCTTATGGCGTGGCATTTATTAAGAATTCTTATGTAGGAAGAACGTTTATTAAGCCGGGGCAACAGGCCAGGGAGAGCAGCGTTAAGATCAAGTTAAATGTTTTGAAGGAAGTTGTGCGTGGGAAAAGAGTCGTTATGGTAGATGATTCCATTGTCAGAGGAACTACCAGTGAACGGATCGTCCGAATGTTAAAGAACGCAGGAGCAAAGGAAGTTCATGTGCGGATCAGCTCGCCGCCTTTTCTCTATCCCTGTTATTACGGAACGGATGTACCCAGCTGCGACCAGCTGATCGCTTATAATAATACGGTCAATGAGATCTGCTCCATGATCGGCGCGGATTCTTTGGGATATTTGGATGGGAAACGGTTACAGGAATTAACAGAAGGGGATTGCAATTATTGCGATGCCTGTTTCTCCGGAAATTACCCGGTAGCGCCGCCGGAAGGAGATATCCGGGGATCCTATGAAAAGTGAGGTAGAAAAATGAACACAGACGGATACATCAGTCCTTTATCGGAACGATACGCAAGTAAGGAAATGCAATACATCTTCTCTCAGGATAAGAAGTTTCGAACCTGGAGAAAATTGTGGATCGCCCTGGCGGAAACCGAGCAGGAATTAGGCTTGAAAGATGCCAACGGGAATCCCAGGATCACCGATGAGCAGATCCAGGAATTAAAGGACCATGCAGAGGATATTAATTATGAGGTGGCGAAGGCGCGGGAAAAGGAAGTAAGACACGATGTGATGAGTCATGTATATGCCTACGGCGTGCAGTGCCCAAAGGCTGCCGGAATCATTCATTTAGGAGCCACTTCCTGTTACGTGGGAGATAATACGGATGTGATCCTTATGACAGAGGGTCTTCGTCTGGTGAAGAAAAAATTGGTGAATGTGATCCGGGAGTTATCGGTATTTGCGGATCAATATAAAGAACTTCCCACCCTGGCGTTTACTCATTTCCAGCCGGCTCAGCCCACAACGGTGGGGAAAAGAGCAACCCTTTGGATGCAGGAACTGGTAATGGATCTGGAAGACCTGGATCATGTGCTGTCCCATATGAAACTGTTAGGATCCAAGGGAACAACCGGCACCCAGGCAAGCTTCCTGGAATTGTTTGAAGGGGATGAGGAAGCGTGTCGAGAGGCGGATCGTCGGATCGCGGAAAAAATGGGATTCTCTTCCTGTTTCCCGGTTTCCGGTCAAACGTACTCCAGAAAACTGGATACCAGAGTTTGTAATGTGTTAGCGGGAATTGCTTCCAGTGCCCATAAATTTTCCAATGACATTCGTTTGCTGCAGCATTTGAAAGAAGTGGAAGAGCCTTTTGAGAAAAGTCAGATCGGTTCCTCGGCCATGGCCTATAAGAGAAATCCCATGCGCAGTGAGAGAATCGCCTCTTTGTCCCGCTACGTTATGATCGATGCGCTGAATCCCGCCATCACGGCGGCTACCCAGTGGTTTGAAAGAACCCTGGATGATTCCGCCAATAAGCGGTTAAGTGTGGCAGAAGCGTTTTTAACCATTGACGGGATCCTGGATCTGTATCTGAATGTGGTGGATGGTCTGGTTGTTTACGAGAAAGTCATCGAGAAGCGCTTAATGTCGGAGCTCCCCTTTATGGCCACGGAGAACATTATGATGGACGCGGTAAAAGCCGGTGGCGATCGCCAGGAGCTGCATGAGAAGATCCGTGAATTGTCCATGCAGGCCGGTGCCCATGTTAAGGTGGAAGGAAAGGATAACAACCTTCTGGAATTAATTGCCGAAAGTGACAGTTTCCCCATGGGTTATGAGGATTTAAAAGAAACCATGCGTCCGGAACGTTATGTAGGAAGAGCCCCCGGTCAGGTTCAGGAATTTTTGGACGAAGTGATCCAGCCGATCCTGGAAGAAAATAAAGACCTGTTGGGAATGAAGGCAGAAATTCATGTATAACAAAAGATAAAAATTTTACGTGAGAGCTACCGAAACACGATTACCAAAAGGAGCGTGTGGTGAGTGACAGGAATCCGTGAATTCCAATAAAATCGAACCACATCTCAGGCTTGGGAAGGAACGATGAAATTCATTTTCGTCCTCCGTAAGCTTGAGATGTGGTTTTTTTGATAAGGTCTGCAAAACCAATAAGAAACGATGGCAAGAATTATTGATAAATTTTTATCAATAATTCTTTACTTTTTTCAAAAAGGGGAGTATGATAGAGATATACAATGTTTATTACGGGTTTGACCCGAAAAGGATTGGAGGAGGAGGAAATGATACTCATACCATTTCTGATTCTTTTCCCTTTGCTGATGGCAGGAATTATGTATTTCATTCAGAGCAGCAAAGTGAGAAGATATGTCGTTTATGTAGGTGCCGGTATAATTGCCTGCGCAACCTTTGCACTTTTGTTCTGGTGGATCCTTCAGGGAGCAACCACCATGGAGTTCTACTATGAAACCGAGGTTGCAGACCATATCATCCTGGGCGTGGAACTGATCTTAATGTGCCTGGTTACTTTTTTAAGTTTCAAATATAAGAAGGGGTGGATCAGTGTGTTATCCATTGTTCCTACTTTGATGCTGGCATATTTTGATCTGTTCGGACCTCAACTGAAAACCACGGCTCACATCCGCTTGGATCATTTATCGGTCTTAATGTGTCTGATCATTGGGATCGTAGGTACCTTGATCTGCGTCTACGCCGTGGGTTACATGCATGGATATCACCAAAATCATACGGAAGTGGAGGATCGAAGGAATTATTTCTTTATGCTCTTATTCCTCTTCTTAGGTGCGATGTATGGCTTTGTTATGTCCGAAAGTTTACTTTGGATCGACTTATTCTGGGAGATGACCAGTATCTGTTCCTTCCTGTTGATCGGCTATACCCGTACAGAGGAAGCGATCAACAATTCTTTCCGGGCTTTATGGATGAACCTGCTAGGAGGTTGTGCTTTGGCGGCGGGGATCATCTATTTTGGATGTACCACTTACAATGTTTCGTTGCGAGCTTTGGTAGAATGCGGAAGAATGGGATTTTCTTTTGCGGTTATCCCGGTAACGCTCATCGCTTTCGCCGCCCTTACCAAATCGGCTCAGCTTCCCTTCTCAACCTGGTTGATCGGAGCGATGGTAGCGCCTACGCCTTCCTCGGCTCTGTTACACAGTGCCACCATGGTTAAGGCAGGGATTTATATTTTGTTCCGTTTGGCACCGGCGATGCAAGGAAATGCCACGGGAACCTTTATCGCCTTTATCGGCGGTTTTACATTCTTAATCACCTCGTTAATGGCCATTGCCCAATCGGATGCTAAGAAAGTATTGGCGTTTTCCACCATTTCCAACTTAGGTTTGATGGTGGCCTGCGCGGGTGTCGGAACGTCTACCACCATCTGGGCCGGTATTTTCTTAATGATCTTCCACGCGGTTTCCAAATCCTTATTATTCCAGGATGTGGGAGCTACGGAGAATGCCATTCACAGCCGTGACATCGAAGACATGCATGGATTGTTATTCCGTCTTCCAGTCTTGGCGACCATTATGTTTATTGGAATTGCGGGAATGTTTTTGGCCCCCTTTGGAATGTTGATCTCAAAATGGGCTGCCTTGAGAGCTTCCGTTGACGCAAGACAGATCCTGCTGGTATTTTTCATTGTATTCGGAAGTGCCACCACCTCCTTTTATTGGACCAAATGGATGGGAAAAATTATCAGTAAAAGTCATATGACGGGAGAAAGAGACCGGGATATTACCAAGCCCAATGAACGTTTTTCTTTGTTTATTCACGCCGGTCTTATGATCCTCCTTTGCGTCTTATTCCCTCTTATTTCAAAGCTGTTTGTAGAGGATTTATTAACGGAAATGTTCGCGGTGGCAACGCCGGTATTATCCCAGCCGATCCTGTATATGCTGGTCATCATTATCTGCATTGTTTTTGCCGTTCCTTTGCTGTCTTATTTCTTCAGTAAGAACGTAAAAACCAATCAGAAATTAGCTTATATGAACGGAATCAATGAAGGGGATGACTCATCGTTTGTGGACTCCCTGGGAGATCCGAAAAAATTATGGTTATCGAATTTCTATTTTGCTGAAATGTTAGGTCAAAGGAAATTAATGATACCCGGTCAGATCTTCAGTTGTCTCGTAATTGTTATCATGCTTTGTGTCATTATAGGAGGTGTGATGATCTAATGAATGCAACAATCATAAAAATAATCTGTTGTCTTTCTTATGTAATTTTCGCACCGTTGATCGGTGGATTTTTAGAGGGACTGGATCGTAAGATCTCTGCTCGTATGCAAAGAAGAGTGGGACCACCGGTTTTACAGCCGTTCTATGACGTGATCAAGTTGATGAAAAAGCAGGTGATCGTGGTTAGTAAATCCCAAACATTTTTGATCATTACTTACCTGATCATGACCGTTATAACCGGCGCCATGTTCTTCTGGGGCGTGGATATTTTACTTTGCTTTTTCGTATTATCAACCGCCGCAACGTTCCTCTATTTTGCGGCTGTGGTTACCAGTTCTCCTTATGGAACCATTGCTTCCTCTCGAGAATTAATTCAAATGGTAGCCTACGAACCCGCAGTGCTTCTGGCATGTGTAGGATTCTATCTGGCATGCAGAACCTTTGAGGTAGATAAGATCGCATCCTCCGATGTGAGTGCCATTTTATATTTACCAGGATTCTTCGTTGCGTTTGTATTTATATTAACGATCAAAATGAGAAAATCTCCCTTCGATATCAGTGCGTCTCACCACCCGCATCAGGAGTTGGTTAAGGGGATCACAACGGAGTTGGGAGCCAGGAATCTGGCAGTGTTTCAAATCGCGGAATGGTATGAAAATGTATTCCTGATGGGCGTTGTGGGATTGTTCTTTATTAATTCATCTCCCGCCAGCATTCCGGTTGCTTTGGCGATGATCTGTCTGGTATATTTTTTGGAGATTTTAATCGATAATACCAGCGCCAGAGTAAAGTGGAACGTTATGTTAAAAATGGCATGGATGGTTACGATCTTTTGTGCAGGTGCAAACCTGATCATTCTTATGATCGTAAGATAAGAAAGTAGAAAGCAGAAAGGAAGGGTCTTATGGCTAATGTAAAACGTTCGCCCTGGCTGCTCCATTACGATGGATCCAGTTGCAATGGATGTGATATTGAAGTTTTGGCTTGCTTGACGCCGGTGTATGATGCGGAGCGTCTGGGAGTAGTGAATACCGGGGATCCCATGCAAGCGGATATTTTTCTGATCACCGGCGGAGTGAATACCCAGAATGTTCAGGTTGTAAAGCAATTATACGATCAGATGCCCCGTCCGAAAGTGGTGGTAGCAGTTGGCGTATGTGCTTGTACCGGCGGTGTGTTTAAGGATTGTTATAACATATTGGGAGGGGCGGATACCGCCATTCCCGTGGATGTTTATGTCCCCGGATGCGCGGCGCGTCCCCAGGCAATTATTGATGGAATTGTAAAGGCCGTGGATTTATTCCAGAAGAGATCGGAAGAGCACGACCGGTTAATGAAAGATGGAAAGGGGATGGAGAATGCCTATGAAAGAGCTTAAGAACCCGGCGAATCTCTTCGAAGAAGTACAGCCGGAAGATCTGTTGGTTCGCGTGATGGAATTGAAGAAATCCAACCATCGTTTATGTCAGGCGTGCGCGGCTTATATCAAGGATCATCTGGAGTTAACGTATTCTTTTGCGGATGATGAAAGTTATCAATTAACCAACTTACGAGTTTGCGTTCAAAAGGAAACGAAGGTCCCCAGTATTACGGAAATTATGCCGTTAGCATTTTTCTATGAAAACGAAATGAAAGAGTTATTCGGCGTGAACATTCAAATGATCGAGCCGGATTACAAGAATAAATTGTACCGAATTGAAGAGGAAACTCCGTTTCTGCCCAAGGAGGAGAAAGCATGAAAAAAAGAAGTGTGATTCCCTACGGTCCGCAGCATCCGGTTTTGCCGGAACCCATTCATTTGGACCTGGTGGTAGAAGATGAAAAAGTAGTGGAAGCCATACCTTCCATCGGATTTATCCATCGTGGACTGGAATCCCTGGTTCAGACGAAGGATTTTAATACCATGGCTTATGTCATTGAACGAATTTGCGGAATCTGCAGCTTTATGCACGGCTGGGGATATTGTGAATCCGTGGAACAGATGATGGGCGTGGAAGTGCCGGATCGTGGGAAATATTTACGTACGATCTGGGCGGAAATGTCCCGCATCCACAGTCACTTGCTATGGTTAGGATTGTTAGCGGATGGATTCGGATACGAGAATCTGTTTTATCAATGTTGGAGAATTCGAGAAAAGATCCTGGATATGTTGGAGGCAACCACCGGTGGCCGGGTTATCTTCTCGGTGAACAAGGTAGGCGGCGTCTTAAAAGATATGGACGCATCGATGTTGCAGAATTTAGATCAGGCATTGGTAGAGATCGAGAAGGAGTTACGGGTGGTTCAGAAGACATTCCGGGAGGATTATACAGTAAAGTCCCGTCTTTGTGGCGTAGGGATCCTAACGGAACAACAAGCCCACGATCTGGGCTGTGTGGGACCGGTTGCCAGAGGAAGCGGCATTCGTTTGGATATGAGATTACGAGGATATGGGGCTTATCCGGATCTGGATTTTGAGCCCATTGTAGATCCAACCGGAGATTGTTATTCCCGTTGTTCCGTAAGAACCAAAGAGATATTCCAATCCATTGACTTGATCCGTCAATGCATTGCAAAGATCCCGGAAGGGGATTTAAGTGTTCCGGTAAAAGGCAAACCGGAAGGAGAATCTTTGATCCGTATGGAGCAACCTCGTGGCGAGGCGGTTTATTATTCCCATGGAAATGGAAGTATGAATTTGGATCGTATGCGTGTACGTACGCCTACGTTTGCCAACTTAACCGGTTTATGTGAAACGTTAAAAGGAGCGGAACTTGCAGATGTAGGTTTGCTGATTATTACCATTGATCCTTGCATCAGTTGTACGGAACGATAGAAAGGAGTTTACCATGTCAAAGTTTATGGAATATGCTCCGGAAGCGATCATGAATTTATTTCGCCCGCCGGTGACGACCACTTACCCGGTGAAACCTGCTACGTATCCGGAGAGAAGCAGAGGGCATGTGGAAATTGAAGTAGATGATTGTATCGGATGCAGTATGTGTGTCAGATGCTGTCCTTCCAACGCGTTGGCGGTTAACAAATTAAAAGGGACATGGACCATCAATCGATTTGATTGTGTCGCATGCGGATATTGTGTGGAAAAATGTCCCAAGAAGTGCTTGCAGATCGTGCCCGGGTATCAAACGCCGGAGCCTCAAAAAGCAGAAGCGACGTATACCAAGTCCCCGGAAGTATTAGCGGAGGAAGAGCGCAAGAGAAAGGAAGCTGCGGCGAAAGCGGCAGCGGCAAGAGCAGCAGCCAAGGCAAAGGCGGACATTGGCAAGGCTGACAGTGCCAAGGCAAAGGCGGACATTGGCAAGGCTGACAGTGCCAAGGCAAAGGCGGACGCAGCAACTACCAAGACCAATGAGGAAAAAGAGTCAAACGATGAAAAATAATCAAAACGTTACGAAAAAGATCCTTTTACATGGATTGGTTCAGGGAGTTGGTTTCCGTCCCTATGTGGCGGAATTGGCGGAGAAATTCTGCCTTTGCGGAAAGGTATATAATGCAGGTGGGGAGGCTTGTATTTTCATAACAGGAGAACAAAAGACGGTGGAACGATGGTTTCATCGTCTTTTTCATAAGCCGCCCAAGGGAGCGGTTATTTATGATTGGAGTGAGGTCCCTCTTACGAAGGAAGAAGAAGCAGAGTTATCCTCTATGAGGGAGTTTAAGATCGTGGAAAGTGAAGCCCTTCCCACTGAGCCGGTGCGTTTTCTTCCGCCGGATGTGGGAACCTGTCCGGATTGCCGGGAAGAATTGCTGGATCCTAAAAACCGAAGATATCGATATCCCTTTATCAGTTGCGTGACCTGTGGACCCAGAATCAGCATTATGAAGAAGAATTGCGATATCAGTAAAGTATTGATTTAAATGTTGATGAAGACATTAGTAAGTATGATACATCAGTATATAAAGCGTGTGATGAAATTACATTTATTGATACTGATAATACAATTACTAAATTAAGATAATAGGCATAAATTATTTTGTGTCTTTTTTTGTCTTACGGAGTTGTAATTTAAAACTTTATGGAGATCGGAAGAGCGTCGTGTAGGGAAAGAGTGTAGAT